>RDXG01000243.1 GCA_004292785.1 Bacteroidota bacterium | reverse complement strand
TTATTTGAATATTGCGCCTGATTTTGTGGGCGAATTGCGATCCGATTCGGATAGTTTGGCAGAATTAAAGCGAAAAATGGAGGAATATATGGAAAATGGAGTTCGTTTGGGTTGGTTGATCGATCCAAAAGGCGAAAAAGTCTATATTTATCGTTTGCAAGGCGAAAATTCTGAACAAAGTTTTGACGAAAAATTAATAGGCGAGGATGTGTTGCCAAATTTGGAAATTGAGATTAAAAAATTGGTTAGGAAATAGTTTGTTTTGTATGTTTTGCATAAAAAATTTAGAAATTGATTATTTTTTTTGAAAATTAAGAAAGAAAACTATTTGAATAAATTTTTGATCTATTTTTAGTTTTTTGAACAAAAAATGGTTTTATTTGCTAAAGAATAAAAATTACAAATTATGGAACTCAAAAAAATTCGTTTTCAAAATTTTAAACTTTTTAAAGATGTTACTTTTGTTTTTAACAAACAATTTAACATTATTATTGGCAACAATATGACAGGCAAAACTTCTATTTTGGAAGGAATTATGGCAGGAATAAAGCCTTATTTAAAGAATGTACAAGCTATTGTAAATCTCAAAATCTTAGAACAAGATATTCATCAAGCAAATTATGAGCTATGTTTACCTGCTTTAATAGAAATTGAAACAAAAATTTTGGGTACTGAAACTAAATGGGAGTTGGGAGCAAATGATGAAGGAAAGTATTTTTCTAACATTAATGAACTTTCAACTATCAACAAAAAAATTAACAAACTTGTACATGAAAAAGAAGTTTTGCCACTTTTTGCCTATTATCCTGTATCAAAAGTTTTGAATGAAAAAAAATTTGAACCTGTAACTATTGATTCTAGATTGATTTCATATAAAAACTCTCATAATGCCGTGAAAGATTATGCTAAAGTTTTTAATTGGCTAATCACCAAAGAAATAAAAGTCAGAGATAAAATAAACGGCTTTCAACGTTCTAAATTAGAATTAGAATTAGTAAAAAAAGTTATAATTAGTTGTTTAGATTTGGACGATATTTTTTATGATGTAGAAAAAAGAGAAAAAATGTTTTTCAAACTTAAAGACAAACGTATTTTACCAATTTCTGCTCTAAGTAGCGGTTACAAAATTATTTTTGCAATGATTGGAGACTTGGCAGTGCGTTGTATTCAGTTAAACCCATATTTAAACGAAAAAGCCATTACAGAAACCAACGGTTTGGTTTTGATTGACGAAATTGATCAACATTTGCACCCGATTTTACAGCAACAAATTGTAGGAATTTTAAGAAATACTTTTCCAAAATTGCAATTTATTGTAACGACACATTCGCCTCATGTGATTGCTTCCGCAGAAGCAGGGGAAGTGATTATTTTGCCTAATATTGAGGATTTTGAGGAGTTGGGAGGCGAAATTAGTCCTGAACAAAAAAGTTATAAGGGGTGGCAGTTGGATTATATTTTGAAAGATATAATGTATATGTTAGATCAAGATGAAAGTTGGTATCATAAAATCGTCAATCCTATTTTAGATGAAATAGATGAGGCATTTAAACAAAAAAATGTCGATAATTTTGACAAGGGAGTAGAAAAACTTAAAGTAATCCTTAGTCCTAGTGATCCAATTTTAGCATCTCTTGAAATACAAAAAATTAGACTTAAACTAAAATGATACAAGTAAAAAATAGACAAATAAGTCCACCTAACAGCCTTTCTGAAAAAAGAAATTATGATGGCGAAGACGTTAAAATAGCACTTTCGAATCTTTCAACAGGCTGTAAATGTGTGTATTGTGAACGGCTCTTACCTAAATTAGATGAGAAGAACACCGATAAACTTCGTGCTATTGAACATTTTTATCCAAAAGAATTATATCCTAACAAAAAATTTGAATGGAAAAACCTTTTTTGGATTTGCAAAAATTGTAATTCTAAAAAACTCTACTTTGATACAGGTAAAGAACCATTTGTTCACCCTGAAAACGATAATCCAGAAGATTATTTTGAGTATGACGCTTGTCATCAAATAAAGCCTGCACAAAATTCTCCTAATAAAATTGCTAGTGAAAACACCATTGAAAAGACCATGACAAGTGGTACAATAAGATATGTTTCTTCTTTTTTTGAGATGTTCATAGAACTTCAAAATGAATTAGAAAAAAAAATTAAAGCATATAAAAAAGCTAAAGAAGTTAATAAACGGAATTTATTAAAAGAATTTTTAATCGCGCTAGAAGATTTACGTAATTTTGGAGATAGTCCACAACCCTATGCAGGAAGGCGTAGGTTTCTTATTCGTTGTTCAAATGCTATTCAAGAAATAATCCAAGAAATCAACAACAACCTCGAATTGCTAAATTTAACAGAACCTTTCGAATGGAAATGGTAAAAAACATTTAGCATTTCCAAATTTTTTTATTTAGAATTTTTGTAAAACAAATAATTTTTTTTAACAAATTAGTATGAATAATCTATTATTACTATTGACAATAAGTTTTGGTATTTCTTCTTGTTTTGACCACAAAAAAATAAAATGATTTGCCAATAGATGCTAATTTGTATGTGGTGGATACCATTAAATTTACTGGTAACAAATACTCGTATTTTTTTTGAAACCTCTAAATAAAAAAAAAAGATTGAGAAAAATCAGGATATGGCTTTTAGTCTCTTAGAAAACCATAAATTTATCAAAAAATTACAACTATGAAAAAAATACTTTTTTTGTCCTGCTTTTTATGTTTTTTTTCCACGATTTATGCACAAACAAAACCGTCTTCATATATTTTGAAAGGCAAAATTGATGGAAAATATGAAATTGAACTTTATTTTTCAGATAATGGCGACTCCAATGTTTCAGGCTATTATTTTTATACAAATATGCTTAGTCCTATCAAATTAGAAGGCAAATGGACGGCAGAAAAATCACTGTTTTTGGAATATAAAGACTATGTAAATCCAAAAAATAGCGAAAAATTTGTGTTTGACAAACCCAATTTAAGTAAAGAAATGGCAGGAAATTGGTCAAAAGGCAATAAAACCTTACAAGTAAATTTGCAAGATGTTAGTAAAAATTATCCTGAAAAAAATCGAAAAATTTTGGGAGATGGTATTAATAAAATTTGGACAAAGTCGGATATTGCCAAAGATTTTTTAGTTGACGGATTGATCACGCCCTTTTTTGTGAATGAAAACGATAATTTTTTATTGAATGAAAGTCATAATTTTCAAAATTATTTTCATGCTGAATCTAATTTTCGTTTTGTCGCCGAATACAATGGCGAAGGTAGAATGGATTTGTTAGAAGCAGAATTTTCTTTGTTAAGCGCCAATGTGCCTACCATTTTGCGTTCAGTTTATACAAAACATTATCATTTTGATCGCGAAACGGAAGAAGTACAAGAAAATTCTGCCGCATCTTTGTCGGTTTGGCAGTTAAAAAATAATGATTGGATAAATATTAGCAAAGAGGTTTTTTCGAACCAAAAAATAGGAACAGATGTAGCCAATTCAAAGGATTTTAATTTTAGCAAAGAAGATATTTCTTCTGTAAATACGGCTGGAGATAAAATAATTTGGGTTTCAAAAGACAAAAAAAGAACAATTTTTGAGTGGGAAAATGGAATTTTTCTGTTAAAATGAGAAAAATTTGAACATAAGCTAAACTAAATTTTTAACAAAAAAATAGTTTTTTGTTCTTCTTTTTCTCATTTGCAAACAGGTTAAAATTCTAAAAAATTATTCTTCTACCATCAAAATCTCTGCTTTAATTTCGGCTGTAACCTTATTTTGTTGCGGATCATTAGAAAAAATGCTAAATTGTGTACTTTGTTCGCCTGCAATTTGTTTGGGTAAAAAACGAACTTGAATGACGATTGTTTCTTCGGGTTCTATTTCTTGGGTTAAGTCAGAAATGATTTGGCAATTTTCGTTGCCTTCTATGTGACTGATTTTCAAGGGCATAGCTCCTTCATTATAAATCTCAAATTCAGTGATCACGTTCATATTTGGATAAATGATGCCCAAATGCTGTTCTTTTTCGCTAATTTGTAAAAACGGGAAATTTGCTTTCGAGGCATTTTCCTCCATTTTTTCTTCTGAAACTTGATAAAAATATTGATCTTTTTGTGAGTCATCTTTGATAAAAGCCACTAGGTTCATCGACATTCGAGCATCGATGGTGTCGGTGGTAAACATGACCACATTGTCTTGCAAATAGCCAAATTCAGTGCGTTTGGTCGGATCATAAGTAACAATAATCGAGGAAATTTCTTTGGGCGGAATAATATGCGAAGTATCAAAAAATATTTTGATATGTGGTGGAACAATCATTTGATCGGTAAAAACTACAGCTTTGTTGGTAGGGTTATAAACGCTAAATTGTTTGGTAATCGGAACATTGGGTTCTAGCGTTCCCATATTCAGATTTTTGTGTTTAAAACTCAAATTCCCGTTTCTGTATTTAAAACTAACTGTTCTTAATTCGCTGGAATGAGGCAAAATAAAACCTTCCAAAGTAAGCGTATAAGTCTGTTTGTCGTTGGTATAAACTACAAATTTTTTCTCGAAAGCACCTACTCTGTACGGCAGAAAACTTACTTTAATAGAATCGATTTGTTGTGGTAAAATCGGATTTTCGTTAAAAAAACTACTTCCACAAGCACAATCGGCTTCAATATTTTCAATTTTTACATTTTGATCACTTACATTTTTGAATACAAAAGTATAGTCAATCTGATCCATTCCTGAATTGATCTGTCCAAAATTTTGGTAAGTCTTTTGAAATAATAAAATGCGTTGTGCCAACAAAAAATGACTCAACAAAATGCAAAAAATGGTAAAAAATATTTTCATAAAATTGGCTAATTTTTTAAATTTTTACGTTTTAGGAGGTTTTAAACCCTTGCCAACGTTATTTTGCGATTCTTTTTTTTCTGATTCCTGTTTCTGTAGCTACGAAAGTGTCTTCAGATTTGCTTACACTAATCATAATTCCAATCGAAACTCCTGTAAAAAGCAAAGAAGTCCCTCCCATACTCAAAAGCGGTAACTGCAAACCTGTAATTGGCAACACGCCCACCGCAACCCCCATGTTGATCATTGCTTGAATAACCAAACTAAAACTTAGTCCCGCAGAAAGCAAACCCCCGAAGGCACTTTCACTTTTCGAGACCGTCATCATTCCCCGATATAAAAGCGTAAGGTATAAAACAATGACTAAAATAGCCCCAAATATACCATATTCCTCAACAATTACGGCAAAAATAAAATCGGAATAAGGGTGCGGCAAAAAATTTCGTTGATCACTATTTCCAGGTCCTTTGCCAAAAACTCCGCCTGTGGCAATGGCAATATAAGACTGTTCCGCCTGAAAAGAAATTTTATCTTGGTTCAAATAAGCCGAAATACGACTTTTTGCTGTGCCTGCTCGCTGTCCGACCACCAATGCAAAAGTTCCCGCTAACACTCCAACCAAAACCAAAGCAAACAAATAACGCACAGGAACTCTGCCAATAAAAAGCAACAACATACAAGTTGCAAACAAAATAATTGCTCCAGACAAATCACTTAGCCCAATCAATCCGCAAGTTACACCGCACCAAAGCAAAATAGGCAAAATAGCGCGCTGAAATTCTTTGATACTTTGTTGTCTTTTGGAAAGCATACTTGCCATATTTGCAATCAAAGCCAATTTTGCCAAATCGGAAGGTTGAAAGGTTTGGTTAATATAAGGCACTGTAACCCAACGAGTTGCATCATTAATAGTCGTTCCGTACTGCCAAGTAAAAATAAGTAAAGGCACAGAAAACAAAAGCGTATAACGCGAAATTCGAGAATAATATTTATAATCTATTTGATGGCAAATCCACATGGCAACCAGTGAAAACAGCACCAAAATTGTATGTTTGAACAAATAATATTCGGTATCGCCACTCAATCTTTTGTATGCCAAAGTGCCTGTTGCACTATAAACAACCAAAATACTAAACAAAGCAAGCAAAAAAACAACTGCCCAAATGACAGAATCGCCTGCAAAAAAACGAGATGGTTTGATGGTTTGTGCCATAAATAAATACAAATTTTACGAAATTTTACAATTTTTTCTTAGATAACGAAACAAAATTAATTAATTTTATTAAGAGTTGTATGAAAAAAATAAATTTACAAATTTAAGTTTTGTTTGTTACCTTTGAGTCCTAAAAAAATATCATTTTTTGAAAAGCATTATTTGTTATAAAAGGCACTTTTATCTAATTGACCATACAAAAATGAATCTCGAAAACAGAATTTCCGCATTTTCCGCATTAGGAATCTTTTTAAAAAACCTTGATCAAAACGAAAAAGAAGAATGGCAATTTCGCGCACAAAACCATAATTCTTGGTTCACTGCCCAAAATGTGGCTTTGGCTTTTGAAGGTTTACAAAATTATTTGAACGAAAACAATTTGCGTCAATGGCTTGCAAATTACGATCTGACTGCCACCAAATCAAAAACCGTAGGCGTGGTCATGGCGGGCAACATTCCGATGGTGGGCGTTCACGATTGGCTTTCTGTTTTGCTTGCAGGGCATCATTTGTTGGTCAAATTAAGCTCTACCGATCCGTTTTTGATCAAAAAATTAAGCCAAATTTTGATAGAAATTGAACCTAAATTTGCAAATTTTATCACTTTTACAGAAAATCAATTAGCAAATTTCGATGCCATCATTGCTACAGGTAGCGACAACACTGCCCGATATTTTGACTATTATTTTGCCAAATATCCAAACATTATTCGCAAAAACAGAACTTCCGTAGCAGTTTTGAACGGCACAGAAACCCCTTTGCAAATTCAGAAATTGGGGCATGATATTTTCGATTATTTTGGTTTGGGTTGCAGAAATGTGTCTAAAATTTATGTGCCAAAAGGCTACGATTTTGTGCATTTGTTAGACAATTTGGAATCCTTTAATTTTGTTACCAATCATCATAAATACCGAAATAATTATGATTATAACAAATCTATCTATTTGGTAAACAGAGAGTTACATTTGGATAATGGTTTTTTGTTACTCAACGAAAATTCGCAATTACTATCACCAATTTCCGTTCTTTATTATGAATATTATGATTTTGCGCAAGATTGGAAAGACAAAATTTTTGCTCAAAAAGACAAATTGCAATGTGTGATCAGTGCTGATTCTGTTTTTGAAAATAGCCTAGATTTTGGGCAAGCTCAACAGCCAAACCTATGGGATTATGCTGATGGGGTGGATACAATGGCATTTTTAAGGAATTTGTAAAACATAAAAAAAGCCCTTTCATTGAGGGCTTTTTATTTTTTTTTTGCTAATTTTGAGGTGAAATTTCAGTGAAAATTTCTTCTTCATTATCCAATTTTTTTATTTCCTCTTCCGAAACATACCTAAAAACTCCTCTTCCAGATTCTTTAAAATAGCCTCTAGCAGCTTCGGTTTGGTTCATTTTGGCATAAATTAACCCCAACGTAAAGTTGATTTGTTGTTTCAAACTTGGCGACATTTTTGGAGAAGTAGCTAAAGCACTCAACAAACTTGAAGCCTCCTCATAAGACTCTGTTTTGTACAAAGAAATGGATTTATAAAAAACAGAATTTAAATTTTTCGAATTGCTTTTTAAACATTCATTTGCCGAAACGATGGCGTTTACATAATCTTTTGTATTGAATTGCATACGGCACAAATTACAAAATAATTGGTTTCTACGCCCATTTCTGCGTTCTTTGCGAATGGTGTCCTGTAATTGTTCTATTCTTTGTGGCAAAGTAGCGTCTAAAGTTTGTTTGACATCTTTTCTAAATTTCAAAGATTTTCTGTGATTGGGTTCTATTTTTAAGGTCAAATTCAAAAATGCTTCGGCTTGTTCGTACTCAAATACTTTGAAGTAGGCTTCCGATAAATGGAAAAAATAATCTGCTGAAAGTTTGTAAACTTTGGGTCTATATTCTCCAATATCTGCTTTTTTTAGGGCAAGGGTGGCTTCTTTGTACTTCTCTAATTTGAAAAGTGCATAACCAAGTTCATAATAATATTTTGCATCCGATTGTTTTGGAATTGCGGCAAATTTTTTGGTCAAACGTTGCAAAATTTCGGCTGCTTTTTCGTAATCTCCTGTTTTATTTTCGAGGCGAGCTTCCCAATATTCCAATTCTTTGTTGTCAATTTCTTCCATCTCCTCCATTTCGATTCTGCTGATTGCATCTTCATATTTTTTGGTTTGGTACAACAAAGCAATAGAACTTAAAATGGCTGCTAACTTGCGTCCCTTGTTTGTTTCGTATTTAAAGACTTGATCGTAGGCATTTATTGCCAAATCGTATTGTTTTTTGCTGGTATATAATTTTGCCAAAGTCGAATAAGAATTGACATGAGTATTGTTTAACACCAACGCATTTTCAAATGTTTTTACAGCACTGTCATACAATTTAAGGCTCAAATGACACAAACCCTTCGTGTACATATAGTTTGCATTTACAGGTTCAAGTTTGAGAGCTTCTTCCAAAGAAACAATGGCTTGCACAAATTTTCTGTCATGGCGAAATTGTTCGGCTTGCACAAAATATTTTAGTCCTTCGGTATTTTGGGCAAAAAGCATTGACTCTGAAATGAAAAGAAAATTAAAGACGATAAAAAAGATGACGTTTTTCATATTCGTTTGATCTGGATTGTAAAACTGTTTTTACAAAAAATTATCCAAAATCTTCTTTTTGAAAAAATAATTTATTTTAATTTTTTGGTGAGAAAAATAGAAATAACATTTTTTAACAAAAATGTTATTTCTAGCAAATTTATTTAATCATTTTTAACAAAATTTTGCCTTTTCTGCCTTCACTTTCCGAATGTTGTATGGCTTTAATTACATCTTCGATGGGATAAATGCCATCAATGGTAATGTTTGACTCTTTTGAAAGCAATTTCATGACTTCAGGAACTAATAAATTTCGGGTTTCTTTGCTAATTTGCGTGATCCAAGTGCTTAGCCAAAAACCTTTAATTGTCAAATTTTTGAACAAAACCAAACCGTTATGGATAGGCGTATTTTGCAAACTCAACATTCCAAAAACCTGCATTGTTCCGCCTACAGCCAAACATTCGATCACTTGTCCGCCCGTTTCTCCGCCCAAAGCATCAAAACAATATTTTACGCCTTTGCCTTCAGTGATTTGTTTGACGGCTTTTGGCAAATAAATTTCGGAAGTATTCACTACTTCGTTTGCTCCCAAATTTCGTAATTGCTCAATTTGATCGTTTCTACGAACTGTGGCAATGGTTTTTATTCCTTTTTCTTTGGCTAATTGGATTACTAATTGCGCAAAACTCGATCCTCCTGCGGTTAATAATAGCCATTCTCCTGCTTTTAAGCCCGATTCGTGCAACATTGCCCAAGCAGTAAACGGATTCACAAAAGCCTGCGCACCAACTTCTAAGGACATTTTTTCAGGCAAAGGCAAAACGGCTTTTGCAGAAATGCAAATGTATTCTGCCCAAACGCCAATATCCACAAAACTCACTTTCATGCCGATTGGAAAATTTACGCCTTCTCCAACTTGATCAATGATTCCAGAACCTTCAAAACCTGCCCCAGAAGGCAAAATTGGGCGAATTCCGTAAAGTCCTTGCACAAACATGACATCTGAAGGATTGATTGGGCTATAATGTACCCTGATTCTTACTTCGCCTGCTTTTGGTTCAGCAATGGCAACTTCTTGGATTTGTAATATTTCTTCGGGTTTTCCTACTTTTTCAAAAAAAACTTTTTTCATGGGTTTTTGTGGTTATTTTTGGCAAATTTATGAAAAATAATGAGTAGTGCATAACAAGTTTGGCTAAGATTTTCATAAATTGCAAACAAATTAAAATTCTAAAAATCAATACGCCATGAAACCTTTTGAAAAATGGAAAACCGAAGAAGTTGAACGTACATTCGGGATTCAATACAAAAAAACAATGCCATTAATGAACGATTGGCTGGCTTTTGAACAAGAACTTACCGCCAAACAATCCGAAATTTCTGAAGAATTAAGGCTTTTTTTGTCTGATTTTGCAGATTTTTGGAACGAAGAAGACATGAAAGTTTTTTTTATTGTTCCTATTATTCAGTTGGTAAATTTTTATTCTCCAGAAAAATACCGTACTTTCATGGAAACTACTTTTCAGGCAGAATTGAAAGATGCACAAGATAATTCTTGCATTTTGCGAGGCAGAGTAGAAATGGTAGTTGCCACAGGCAAGCAAGACCCGCAAACGCCTTTCTTTTTTCTGAACGAATACAAGGCACAAATAAATATCGTTTCTGACCCAAAAGGGCAACTTTTGGCGGCAATGCTTGCGGCACAAGCCAAAAATAACGGCTTGCATTTACCAATTTATGGCTTGTATAACATTAGGCAATTTTGGTTTTTTCTGACTTTGCAAGGAAAAGAATACACCACCAGCAAAGCCTTTGATGCCACCGATAAACTTGCTTTGAAAAAAATTATTAATCTGCTACAATATGTAAAAAATCATATTGAAAAGAATATTTGATGGATTTTTACTTTTTTAGAAAAAATTAAATTTTCTTGTGCGGTCAAATAGACTCCATATTGATAAAATAAAACCTTTAAAATTTCTCTTCCAGAGCAAGCTGCAATTTCAATGAGTCATTTGGAAAGCAATAAATAATGGTTGATTGTTTCCTTGTATAAACAAACCTTTGTAAGGCTTGAAGCCTTATAAAGGTTACATTTTTACAATTTTTTCTTTTGAATTTCTTTCTTATTTTCGTTTTTGAAAAATGCCATCTGTTTTCAGCAAAAAACAGAAGAAGTTACTTGGAGAAATGGTGTGCAGATGCTACACTAAACTCTACCCAAACAGCAAAAAATTCAATAAAACTACTCATTTTCCTGCAAAATAGTCAATAATTCTGCAAAAGTTTCTTCTAAAACAGCTATTTCCGCATCATTTTTTCCTTCCATCGAACATTTTTTCTTAAAAACCTCTTGGGGCAAAAGTTCGGACAAATCTGCCTCTATTTCGCCATCAGCTTTATTAAAAGTAATTTGATGTTGTAAGACAATTTTAAGAATTTCCAAATTTTTTCCTTCCGAAAATTCTTTAATTTTTTCTTTTTCAGAATCTCGTTTTGTGGGTTCACATTCTATGACCACTTCTGCCCAAGTAGTGAGTTCGGTTTGGCTTTCAAAATTTCTGATGCTCAACTCCAAATCGGTCAAAGAACCCTTAAAACGCTTTAATTGTCGGTGAATGATTAGCGGAACTTCTCGGATTTGCAACAAATTTTTTCCTTCGTATTCCAACAAAACCACCATTTTTTTGTCGTTTCTTTCACTAAACGAAAGCGGAATAATTGAACCAGAATAACGTATATGTTGCTGATTATTAATGATTTGCGGTTTGTGAATATGCCCCAAAGCAATGTAAGAAAATTCGCTTGGAAAATGATTTGCCTCTACTTTTCCCAAATTCCCGATGTGAATGTCGTGTTCGCCCTCTTGTTTTTCATCAGATTCTCCGCCAACAGTTGTTCCTGCTGCAAATAAATGACCTGTAGCCAAAACGGGAATATCTAGCTTAAAATAGGATTCACAGGCATTTTTTGCGTCTTCATAATGGTTTTTGATGCCATTTTTTATGCTTTCGATGCGTTCTGTTTGGCTTTCTCCAGAAATAGAATATTTCAAATCTCGATCTCTCAAAAACGGAACCGCTGCCACTACTGCCTCAATTTCGCCTTTTTTATTTTTGAGTTCTAAAATTTCTTTTTCGATCCAAATTTCGCCATTTTCCTTGCGTTCTGCACAGCCAACTACTTGAATATCAAGGAATTTCAACAACTCTTTGGGAGCATTTAAAGTTGCAGGCGAATCGTGATTTCCACCAATAACCACAATGTGCCGACAAGAACTTTTGAGCATTTGGCGCAAAAAATTGTAATATTGTTTCAAAGCATAATTTGGCGGATTGGCGGTGTCAAAAATATCTCCTGCCAAAATCAAAGCATCAACTTGCTCATTTTCAATGATTTGCAAAATTTCTGCCAATGCCAATTCATGTTCAATTTGGCGTTCTTGATTCAAAAAACGTTGCCCCAAATGCCAATCTGCGGTGTGTAAAATTTTCATAAAAAAAAGATGTTCATAATGACTACTGCAAGCACCATAAAAATGATCATCACCGCATACATAATCAAATCTACGGTTACATAATCCTTGTATTTTGTATAAAATTCTTTAAGTTTTTTCATGGCTTATTTTTTTAATTCCATTAAAACTCTACTTTGACTCGGCAAATAGTTCAAAACGTCAGAATCTTCGCAAAAAGATTCTTGTCTGACTTCAAAACCTATTTTCAAATATGCTTTGTAGGCTTTTTCGTTGGTTTTGGAAAGCTGAATTTGTACGATTGCTGTACCGACTTTTTTGTCTTCGAATTGTTTTTTGACTAATTGTTCTAAAAGTCCAGTTCCCCTAAATTTTTCTCGAACATAAACACATTCTACTTGCCAAGTTTCAGGTTTTCGTTCCAAATAAATTGTTTGGAAACGTTGGTTCAATTCAATGGCTCTTTGCATTTTGGTTTTGTCCAAAAAATAGCCAAAATAAAGTGCTTTTATTCTTTCTGCCGTTTGTTTAGCATTTTCCAAGTATAAGCTACAAGTTCCTGCATATTGATTTTCGTGTTCGGCAATTAAAAAATAATCGATTGCAATTTCCTGATTTTCAATATTTTCTACTAAAAAATCAGCTAAAATTCTGCGCAATTCTATTTCAGAAAGATCAAAAAAAGTGCAATAATGAATTTTGTCTGTGCCACTTTTTTCGGATTCTATGATTGCCTCTATCAAAAAATCTAGGTCTTTTTCTTCGGCTTTTCGGAATGTATAATTTTTTGTTTGCATCAATTTTTTAGCAATACTACAAAAAAAAATATTTTTTTTCTAATTTTGAAAAAAAATTACGTTATTGGCAGAGCAAATCTTTTAATAAATTTTATCAAAATGACAGTTTATCTCATTCAAAGTCCAGAAGATTGGCAGAAAGCCCTACAAATTAGAAAACAGGTTTTCGTAGTTGAACAAAAAGTAGATGAAAAGGAGGAATTTGACGAATTCGAAGAAATTTCCAGACATTTTATTGCCAAAATTAGCGATCAAGCCGTAGGAACAGCCCGCTGGCGTTATACCGAAAAGGGTATAAAATTAGAACGTTTTGCAGTAAGTGCAGACGCAAGAGGCAAAGGTGTTGGACAAGAATTGGTCAAAACTATTTTGCAAGATGTTGATAATCAAGCAGAAAGTAAAGGAAAGTTATGCTATTTGCATGGACAAATTACCGCAGTATATTTGTACGAAAAATTTGGTTTTCAAAAAGTTGGAGATATTTTTGACGAATGTGGAATTTTACATTATAAAATGATTCGCAAATAACTTGTTTTTAATAAATGACTTTGCTACATTTGCAGACTTTTTTGCAAAAAATATAAATAAATTTCAGTCATGTTAAACGAATTATTAGCACATTTCAAGGAAGATACCGAAGCCTACGCTAAAATCAGAGCCTCTGTTCCAGAATTTAATGTTGGAGATACAGTAAATGTTCACGTAAAAATTGTTGAGGGCGCGAAACAACGTATTCAGCAATATCAAGGCGTAGTGATGCAAAGAAAAGGCACAAGTTCAAACGGAGAAACTTTTACGGTACGTAAAGTATCTAATGGAATAGGCGTGGAAAGAGTATTTCCTATACTTTCGCCTACTATCGAAAAAATTGAACTTATTTCTCGCGGTAAAGTGCGCAGAGCAAGAATTTACTACCAAAGAGAACGTTTTGGTAAAGCAAGCCGCATTAAAGAAAAATTATCTTAGTTTTTTTTTCTTAGCAAGCTCAAAATCCGTAAAATTTGTCAGATTCTACGGATTTTTATTTCATAATCCCTATATTTTTTCGCCATACAAAAATCTGATAGTCAATCAAATAAAATATTTAAACCAGCCTCAAATTTTATTTTTAAAAGTAGTTTTCTATATTTGCAGCCTAAAATTGTAAACAAAAAACTATGAGTTTATTAGTGGTTGGCTCTGTGGCTTTTGATGCCATTGAAACGCCTTTTGGTAAAACCGATAAAATTATTGGTGGAGCAGCATCTTTTATTGCCCTTACTGCTTCTTATTTCCATAAAAAAGTGAATTTAGTTGCAGTTGTAGGAGGAGATTTTCCAAAGGCGGATATCAGAATGTTGGAACAGCACAAAATTGATGTAGAAGGCTTACAAATCAAAGAAAACGAAAAAACGTTTTTCTGGTCTGGCAAATATCATGATAATATGAACAGCCGTGATACACTCATTACAGAACTCAACGTTTTAGGAACTTTTGATCCCATTATCCCCGATTCTTATCAAAATTGTGACTACCTGATGCTCGGAAATCTTGCTCCTAATGTGCAATCTATGGTTTTGCACCGACTCAAAAAAAGACCAAAATTAGTCGTGATGGACACCATGAATTTTTGGATGAACATTGCTCTTGACGATCTGATGGAAACACTTAAAAATATAGATGTTCTTTCGATCAATGACGAAGAAGCACGCCAACTTTCGGGAGAATATTCCTTAGTAAAGGCTGCACGCAAGATTATGACCTTTGGACCTAAATTTTTGATCATTAAAAAAGGAGAACATGGGGCTTTGCTTTTTGGCGAAGATAAGATGTTTTTTGCTCCCGCCCTGCCTTTGGAAAGTGTTTTTGATCCAACAGGAGCAGGTGATACTTTTGCTGGTGGTTTTACAGGTTATTTGGCTAAAACTGATGATATTTCTTTTGAAAATATGAAAAAAGCAATCATTCACGGTTCGGCAATGGCTTCTTTTTGTGTAGAAAAATTTGGTACAGAGGCTTTAATTAATCTTTCTGATGCTCAAATCGAGGAAAGAATATCTAAATTTTCTGAATTGGTACAGTTCTAAAAAAATATTCTATATTCTCTAACTAATTCCAACTTTTATAGGGCTTAAAGCCTTATAAAAGTTTATAAAATTTCAAAAAAATGTTAGACACTCTCAACCAATTAGATCACGAGCTTTTTTTATATTTGAATGGTTTACATCAAAATTGGCTAGATCAACCCATGATTTGGATTACAGAAAAATGGACTTGGTTGCCATTTTATGCTCTTATTTTGGGATTTTTATTTTATAAATTTCGCAAAAAAACATTTGTTTTGCTAATTATCCTAACTTTGGGAATTACTGCTTCTGATCAATTTTCGTCTTCCCTGATCAAACCACTTGTCAAAAGGTACAGACCCAATAAAGACCCTGAGTTAAAGCAAAAAACTTATGTTTTGGTAAATTCTGGAAATTATGGATTCATTTCTTCCCATGCTGCCAATAGTTTTTCTTTGCTTACCTTTTTATGGCTTGTTTTAAAAAATGATCCCAAACGTAAAAAGATTGCTATTTTTATGATTTTTTGGGCAAGTTTAGTTTCTTACAGCCGAATTTATGTGGGGGTTCATTATCCCGCAGACATTATTTTAGGAGCTTGTGCTGGTATTTTGCTTACGTATTTGGTTTGGCAAGTCTTTAACTTTCTTTTTAACAAAAAATAATTCATTGATTATCAATGTTTTATAAGAGAAACAAAAAAAAACAAAAATATTTTTCAAAAAAAATTTGCGAAGTCAAAAAAAGCGCATACCTTTGCATACCAAAATTTAAGAACGCTTAAATATAGAGACTTTTTTATTTTACAATTTTACAAATGGGGAGATACCAAAGCGGCCAACTGGGACAGACTGTAAATCTGTTGATTCACTTCTTCACAGGTTCGAATCCTGTTCTCCCCACCATTAAATTTTTCAATAAGCGGAAGTAGCTCAGTTGGTAGAGCGACAGCCTTCCAAGCTGTAGGTCGCGGGTTCGAGCCTCGTCTTCCGCTCTTTATGTTTTAAGCCAATATAGCTCAGTGGCAGAGCACTTCCTTGGTAAGGAAGAGGTCATGAGTTCAATCCTCATTATTGGCTCTGCAGCTTTGCAGGATTTTTATATTTTCTAAAATTAAATAAAATTTTTTGTAAAAATGGCAAAAGAAAACTTTGACCGTTCCAAACCACATGTGAATATAGGTACTATTGGTCACGTAGATCATGGTAAAACTACTTTGACAGCTGCTATTACTACTGTTCTTTCTAAACAAGGTTTAGCTCAAATAAGAGATTTTGCGTCTATTGATGCAGCTCCTGAAGAGAAAGAAAGAGGTATTACTATCAATACTGCTCACGTTGAGTATGCAACTAAAAACAGACACTATGCTCACGTAGATTGTCCAGGTCACGCCGATTATGTAAAAAACATGGTTACAGGTGCTGCACAAATGGACGGTGCTATTTTAGTGGTTGCTGCGACAGATGGTCCTATGCCACAAACTCGTGAACACATCTTGTTAGCTCGCCAAGTAGGTGTGCCTGCTTTGGTGGTTTTCATGAACAAAGTGGATATGGTTGATGATGAAGAGTTGTTAGAGTTGGTTGAAATGGAAATTAGAGAACTATTGACCTTCTATGATTTTCCTGGTGATACTATCCCTGTGATTAGAGGATCAGCATTAGGTGGCTTGAACGGAGAACCTAAATGGGTCGCTATTATTGACCAATTAATGGAGGCTGTAGATGTTCATATTCCGATCCCTACACGTGAAATTGACAAACCTTTCTTAATGCCCGTAGAAGATGTATTCTCTATCACTGGACGTGGTACAGTTGCTACTGGTAGAATTGAAAGAGGAGTTATTAACTCATCTGAACCTGTCGACATTTTAGGAATGGGTGCTGAAAATTTAAAATCTATTGTAACAGGTGTTGAAATGTTCCGCAAGATTTTGGATAGAGGCGAAGCAGGTGATAACGTTGGTTTATTGCTAAGAGGTATTGACAAAGAATCAATCCGCAGAGGTATGGTTATTTGTAAACCAGGTAGTGTAAAACCTCATACAAACTTCAAAGCTGAAGTTTATGTGTTGTCAAAAGAAGAAGGTGGTCGTCATACTCCATTCTTTAAAGGATACAACCCACAATTCTATTTTAGAACTACAGACGTAACTGGAACTATTTCATTACCAGAAGGCGTTGAAATGGTTGTACCAGGTGATAACCTTACAATTACTGTTGTTTTACAAAAAGAAGTAGCTATGGAAGTAGGCTTGCGTTTTGCTATCCGTGAAGGTGGTAGGACTGTAGGTGCTGGTCGTGTTACTGAAATCTTGAAAAGCTAATTAAATATTTATATAAATTGAAAAGGCTTGTAGAAATACAAGCCTTTTTTGTTATAAAAAAGTAAATTTTATCCAAATTTATAAAAGTCAATCCCATGACTATTCTGGACACCATTATTGATAAAAAAAAACAAGAAATTTCTTATAGAAAGTCTATTTTTTCAATACAAAAATTAGAAAAATGCCTTTCTTTTGCCCGAAAAACTATTTCGTTTCAGGAATCTTTGAAAAAAAAAGATAAAAACGGTATTATTTCAGAATTTAAGCGAAAATCTCCTTCTAAAGGTATAATTAATGCCAATGCGTCTGTTGAAGAGGTTACTGCAGGCTATGTAAAAGCAAATGTATGTGCTTTGTCTGTCCTTACAGATTCCTTTTTTTTTGGTGGAAGCTCTGCTGATTTAATGGCGGCTCGTAATTTTAACCCTGAAACACCAATTTTACGCAAGGATTTTGTTATAGATTCTTATCAAATTGTAGAAGCAAAAGCAATAGGCGCAGATGTAGTCTTACTGATAGCTAGTTGTTTGACAAAAAAAGAAATTGATGATCTTGCTATTTTTGC
>RDXG01000242.1 GCA_004292785.1 Bacteroidota bacterium | reverse complement strand
GAACTTTAATCTAATTAACTAACACACCCCATTTGAGAACGCAAAGGTAATAACAATATTTTAATATACAAACTTTTGAAAATATTTATTTTTAGTAAATTCTGGAAAATTTGGAATATGTCCGTTGTATTTCCTTAAACGCGTTGCAAAGGTAGTAACAGTTTTGTAACTTACAAATTATTTTTGTAATTTTTTTTTAACAACAAACTATCTTATTGATAATCAGGCAAATAATTTTTTAAAATCAACCCAAACCCCTACATTTTTATTCATATCTGTGCGAACTTCTAATAGACTTGGACATTCTGAAGAACTGAAAAAATCTTTCATATAGTATCTTAAAGCAACTTTGTCTGCACAAAATTTATAATTTAGATCATATTGTTTGCAAATTAATTCAATATCTTGAGTTTGTGGTGTGGTAAAAAAAGATTCTGTACCCTTAAATTGAGATGGTTTAGTGATCATTTTAAAAATGCCTCCTCCCCCATTATTTATTAAAATTATTCGCAAATTATTTTTGATACAGTGATTCCAAAGCCCATTTTTATCGTATAAAAAAGACAAATCACCTATAATCAATGTGTTAATTTTATTGCTTACGTATCCATGACCTACTGTCGTACTCAAACAACCATCAATTCCGCTTGTGCCTCGATTACAAAATACCTCTATATCTTGCTGATTATCAAAACCATAAGAGTTTACATAGCGAACAGCCATACTATTAGCCAAATGTAAAATTGAACGATCTGGAAGATATTTCATGACTTCATAAATGGATTCCAATTCGGAGAAAGGTTGATTTTCAAAAAAAGTAGGACTAAAACAAGGTATTTTGTCTGCCTCTAACCAATTATTTAAAAATTGAATTGATTTTTTTTTGGTAAAATGCTTTAAATTTTCAAAAAAGATGTTGGGTTTTCCGTAAATAACTTTGGTCAAAGACTGAAAAGGATCAGCGGGAATGCCATATTCCTGAATATGCCAATGCTGTTTTGGCTTATATTTCCTTAAATAAATTTTTAAATTCTTAGAAATAACAGATTTTCCAAATGTAATTAATAAATCAGCTGCTCCTAATTTTTTTTGTAAGTCTGGATTTACAAGCATTAAATCTTGATGTTTGATGGCATGATTTGCGCGTTGAACATTTGAAATAATATCTGCAACCACAGGAAAAGGGATTTCATTTAATTCATCTATCAATTTTTGATCAAAGCGATCTTGTCCTGCTACTATTAAAACGTTTTCGAATTGTTCTATTTCATTGAATAGACTTTGATCAAAATTAATATTTACATCAGACTGATCAATTATTCTAACCTTCGAATCATAAGTTATTTCTTGATCTTCGGAAGGATAAAATGGTTCTCTAAAAGGACAATTTATTTGCACAACACCTTTGGGTGCTAATTGTGTAAGGTTAATTGCCTCATTTACAATACGTTCTATATGCCAAACAGCATCTGGGTGCGAGTAATCAACAGGCAATTGATAGTCATTTTTTGCGTGTTTTCCATACATGGATTGTTGTCTGATGGTTTGTCCGTCAAGTTGATCAATCCATTCTGGAGGGCGGTCAGCTGTTAATATTAGCAAAGAAATCTCTTGAAAACAAGCCTCAGCCACCGCAGGGGCATAATTTAAGCCCGCAGAACCCGAAGTACAAATTAAAACCACCGTTTTTTGTGTTTGCTGGGCAATTCCCATCGCAATAAATGCAGCAGAACGTTCATCAACAACAGAAATACATTCTATATTGGGATGATTTGCAAAAGCAATGGTTAGCGGTGCATTTCGAGAACCTGGTGAAATAACGGCATGACAAATCCCTTTTTTAGAGCAAATTTCGGCAATATTGATTATGGATTGAAAAGCGTAAGCCATTTTTATTCGTTTTTTGGGTAAAAAGAATTATAATATTCTACAATTCTAAGCAAATGATCTCGCCTTGCTGTAGAAAGTTTCTTATCATTAATGAACGTTTGTATATCCTTTGATCGGTCTGACATTAAAGCCAATAAATTGTCCTTGTCGTGATCATATTTGATTACAACTCCTTCTTTTGTCAAAAAATAATAAGAATCTATGACCTCAAAAACAACACTTGTCCACATTCCCACTCTACCATACCAAGGATCAGAAACGTAACGCTGTGTAACCACGTCTCTATTCAACAAATCCAAATGCCCTTCGGTTAGTAATTCAAAAAAATATGGAGTATTATAGCCGACTTTCCCAAAAGGCAAGGTATAAAAATCTCTTGCAGTTTTGAGTAATTCGTCATAAATAAAAAAAGACTCCACTTTCAAAGCATTAAAAGACTGTATATTTCCTTTGGCAAGTTGTAATTGGACAGAGTTTTTTTCCCAATCATATTTAATTTTGCCTTGATAACTTTCGCCATTAAATAAATTTACTTCTCCATTATGCCAATAATCCCAAGAAAATTGTTTGTCCTGCGCATAAACGGAGGCAGAAAATAGGCATAGAAAAAATATTATGCAAAATTTTTTTATTTTCATATTATTTAATGACAAAAATTGTGAAGCAAGACAAATGATTGAATTTACTTATCAAAAGCTGTATTTGGATCAAATTTGCTGTACGAAGTGCTTTTAGTTGTAAAACTCACCGCATAATCTCTGGCACTTTTGAGTTCACCTTTAAAAGCAAGTTCATTTTCCACAATAATTTGTTTGAGTCGCCAATTCAAAAAAGATTTATTGACATGAGTGATGGCATAAACACTATTTACAATGTCTGTTCCAAAAGCCATATCAATTTTAAGTGCCTTCATGAGTTCCTGATCGTGATAGTTAATTGGTTTACTTTCATAACGTCCCTCTTTATTTTTTACCCTAACTCCGTCTTCATGTAAAGAAGAAATGGCTGTCCATTGATTGACTAATACCTGAACTTCCGCTTTATTAAGTTGTTTGGTATATTTTAAAAGCTGGCTCATGTATTCGGAAGGCATCTCACCTATTGTTTCAGGTTTTACTAATCCATATTTAGCCAAAAATTTACGATCTTGAAGTTTGACCACATGAATTTGCTCATAAAAATCTTTGAGAAAAGTAAATAATCTCAAAAGCCCCAAATCGTCATAAGCAATATTTCCCACCCAACAATGCAATACTTCTCCTTGCTCAAGCAGTTCTTTGATTTGTTCCAACACAGGAGCATCATTCATGTATTCGGTACTCTTGTTATCTCCTTCTGCCAAATAAATAGCTCTCCACCATTCTTGGCGGTTTTGCTGTTCTTCCAAAGATTGGAGTTCTTCGGTAGGTCCGACAGAAAGATCGTCTAAAAGCGTGTAAATGTTGCCTTTGATATGTGGATCATAACTAAAACTATAATTAAGTGTTCCTGTAGCGGCACTGCCAAATACAATATGATGATATTTCATAAACAAAACTTTATTAATTGAAAAAAAAACAATCATCAATGAACCAAAAATATTCATTAATTTTGTCCTAATAATTGCTATTTACACGGCAAAGATAAAAAATAAAAGAAAAATTAAAAATTTATTTATTTTATACCCTATTTATTACAAAAAATACAATGATTTCTTGGATTAAACCCATTGCAATACTTTTTGTTTTATTTTTCTATGCCTTTCTCATTCAGGCTCAAAATCTGCGTTTTAAACATTTGGAAACAGAAAATGGGCTTTCTAATAGCTCGGTGCGTTGTATTTTGCAAGACAAAGAAGGATTTATGTGGTTTGGTACAGAAAATGGTCTGAATCGCTATGATGGCTACGATTGGACAGTTTTTAGGCATCAAACAGATGATTCTGCCTCCTTAAGTAATAATTTTATAAGGGCAATGATAGAAGACCGAACAGGAAATTTATGGGTTGCCACACAAGATGGCTTAAATTGTTTTAACAAAAAAACAAACCATTTTACAGTTTTCAAACATAAAGAAAATGAAAATAGTATCAAAAATAATAATATTCTTGCTATTTTAGAAGACTCAAAGGGTTTTATTTGGATTGCTTTGGATGGAGGTTTGAACAAATTTAATCCCAAAACAGGCTTTTTTGAACTATTTTTAAAAGACTCTTTAAACCCAAAAAGCCTAAACGACAACCGAGTAAGAAGTTTGTACGAAGATCAAGATCAAAACCTTTGGATTGGTACATTCGAAGGCGGATTAAATTTGTTTGACAAAAAAACAAATACTTTTCAACATTTTAAAAACAAAAAAAATAATTCCATGATCAGACAAATTATTCCCGCAGCCAACAATAAACTTTGGCTTGCCACTCGGCAGGGCTTGATTTTATTTGACAAAAAAACTAAAACTCATAAAAAATATTTATTCAATAATCAAAACTTTGATAATTTAATGAATAATGAACTATGGAGTATTTGCGAAGATCAAGGTGTTTTGTGGATCGGAACTGAAAATGGACTTCAACAATTTGATCCCAAAACAGAAAAATTTAACACTTACAAACAACAAAATTACAATACATATAGCCTTTCGTCTAGTGTTGTTTATTCTGTGGAAAAAGATCGGTCTGGAGTTCTTTGGATTGGAACAGCTTTTGGCGGACTGAATTATTTGGATCGACAATTCAACCAATTTTCTTTGTATCAAAACCAATCTGGAAATCCAAATAGTTTGAGCAATAATATGGTTAGAGGCATTTTGGAGGATTCAGAAGGACTAATTTGGATAGCTACCGAAGGCGGCGGGCTAAATGTGTTTGATAGAAAAAATAATCAATGGAAAAATTTTAGGCATCAGCCAAACAACAACAATAGTTTATCTAGTGATAAAATTTGGTCTTTATTTGAAGACAAAAATAAAAATTTATGGATAGGAACCTTGGAAGACGGTTTAGCTTTGAATTTATTTAACAAGAAAAAAAATTCTTTTTCAACTGCGAAACATTTTAAGAAAAAAATAGAACGTAATAGACAACAAGCAATTTTGAGCATCAAAGGTCAAGAAGATAATTTATTAGTATCTACTTGGCTCAATATCTGGAATTTTGATCCAAAAAAACACGTTTTTAGTCCTTTTACAGACAAAAAAATACCTACAAATTTGATAGAGAGTTTAAATATTTTATACCTCGACAAAAAAAATAATGTTTGGGTTGCTTCTGACAAGGGTTTAGTCAAATTCAATAAAGATGGAACAAGCAAAGTTTATGAACAAAAAAATGGGCTGACTTACAACCAAATACGCAATATTCATGAAGACAAAAAAGGAATAATTTGGTTAGGAACAGAAAATGGTTTGTCTGAACTCGATCCAAAAACAGAAAAATTTACAAATTATCAACGTAAAGATGGCTTATTGGCAGAAACCATCTATGGAATTTTAGAAGACTCTAAGGGAAATTTATGGCTTTCTAGCAATCAAGGAATTAGTTTTTTTGATATGCAAACACGAAAATTTGAAAATTATAACCAAAAAGATGGTTTGCAACAAGGCGAATTTAATGCTGGTTCTTTTCTTAAACTAAAATCTGGAGAAATGGCTTTTGGAGGAAGAAATGGTTTAAGTATTTTTAATCCTAACACTGTGAATCGCAAAAATAACTACCTTCCACCTGTGGTTATCACTGATTTTCAAATTTTTAACCAATCCATAAAAATTGCCAAAGATTCTATGCTTAAACAAGACATTCGTTTTACAAAAGAAATTATTTTGCCTTATACTGCCTCTGTTTTTTCATTTACTTTTGCAGCCCTAAACTATACTGTGGGCGAAAAAAATCAATATGCCTACAAATTAGAAGGTTTTGAGGACGACTGGAATAATGTTGGGACAAGACGTTTGGCAACTTATACTAAAATTCCCGCAGGAGAATATTTTTTTAAAGTCAAAGCGTCTAACAACGATCTGATTTGGAATGAACAAGGAACGGTTGTAAAAATCACCATTATACCGCCTTTTTGGGAAGAAAATTGGTTCAAAATTATGTTTTTTTTATGTATTTTAGGAATTATTTTGGCTATTTTTTATTACAGAATTTCCAGAATTAGAAAACAAAAAGAAATATTAGAAAGAGAAGTTATATACAGAACCGCAGAAATTATGCAACAAAAAGAAGAAATACAAGCACAAAGTTTCAAATTAGAAGTTCAGTCAAACAAGCTACAATCATTAAACGATCTCAAAGATAGACTATTTTCTATCATTTCTCATGATCTTAGGAACGTCATGGGTGGAATAAAAACAGAATTTAATTCTTTGGAAAATGCTTTAATGAAAGGTAATATTGATTTTGATGACATTCTTACTAGCATACAGGATATTAAAAAAAGTACAAAAAACACCGATTTTATGCTTGAAAATCTACTCGAATGGGCAAAACAAGCCATGCAAGACAAAAATATGAAGCTAAAATGGGCAGCCTTTGATTTTTTTGACTTAATTGAAGAAATTATAAATTTGGTCAAACCGCAAGCAAATGCAAAAAATATTGACCTAATTAATTTAGTTCCTACCAATGGAACTGTACTTGGAGATCATTATAAACTAAATATAGTGTTAAGAAACTTGATTTTAAATGCCATCAAATTTACCAACAAAAATGGAAAGATCACTATTTTAAGAGAGGAAATAGAAGATACGGTAAAAATTTCAGTCATTGACACAGGCATAGGAATTTCTAATTTTCAGAAAAATCAAATACAAAAAAATATTTGTGAATCTACTTTTGGCACAGAAGGCGAAAAAGGAATTGGAATTGGTTTGCAAATTTGCGCCAACTATCTCAAAGAACACCAAACTGAATTATTAATAGAAAGTGAAGTTGGCAAAGGTAGCGAATTTTACTTTTTTTTGCCAAATTAACAAAATTTCTGTTTGACAAAAAAATTAATTTTATCAAACAGAATTTTGGCTTTATTTATCTTTTTCCTTATTCAAATTCCAAAATGCAAACAAATTTGGATTCAAAAACGGATTTATTGGTGCATTGCTAGTATTATTTTCAGCATTTGCCACTGGATTAGGAATATTCCAAATTGGTGGTGCTTGTGTTTGCTGACTGCCAAAAGGATTAAAAAAATGATTAAAATTTGGTTGCTGAAAATTTGCCATCGGATTGCTAAAAAACGATTGCGGATTTGCAAAATTAGCCATCGGATTCCAAGATGCAAAGGGATTTGCCTGCCCCATAAAATTCCCAAAAGGATTATTTTGCACCTGATTTTGCGGATTTAAAAACGCAAACGGATTGGGTTGATTCATTAAATTTGTAAAAAAAGTAGAAAATGGATTCTGATTCCAATAATTTGGCATTGCCAAAAGTCCAACAATTTTATACAAAGATTTGAGGTCTGCTACGGTCAAATTTTCGGTTTTGGCATTAAAAAAACCCACCATAATTTCAGAGGTTTCTTTTAAGGTCAAAGATTGAGCAGCAGTTGTAAGCATAGATACATAATCTTCCGCTAAAATTTCGGATAGCTTTTTGTCTGTTAAATTTTGTGCTGTTGTCATGTGTTTTTGGGTTTATTAAATTTTATAATTGATTAATTCTTATTTCCTGAATTTCTAAAACAGTTAAACCAGTCAAATCTGCAATGGTTGCATTATCAAAACCTTTTTTAATTGCATTTTTAACAATTTCAAGGTTTCTTTTTTCTTTACTAGCTGATAATGCTTGCTCAGCTTGTTGTTTAGCTTGTTCAGCTTGTTGTTTGGCTTGTTCAGTTTTTTGCAAAGCAAGCTCCATTTGTTGATTAACCAACTCCATTTGTTGATTAACCAACTCCATTTGTTGCTTTTCCTGCTCTACTTTTTGTTGGATAGATTCTAATTCCTGAATTTTGTCCTGCATTTCCCGAATCATGCTATTTTGATCAAGCCAGAATTTCTGTTGTGCCTCATAGTACTGTCTTTCTTTTTTATCCAAGTACATGATTTCCAATTTAGAACTTGCCTTTCTGATTTCCTTGATTTCAGACAATTCTGGTGGCAAATTAGACTTTGTGTATCTGCTGGCATTGTTCAAAAATGTAATCCATCTTTCCAAAATTGTTTGAATGGGTTTTAGCCCTTCTTCAAATTTTTCCAATTCTACAAAATACAAATCCAAATAATCCAAATCTTTATGGGTTTGGTTATTTTCTCGATCTTTGAGCATATAACAACGATGATATTTTTCGTCTTTAAAAAACTCAAAATCCATCAGGCTAATCACAATGCACTTTTTTAGTTCAGAATAAGCATCTTTTAGCTTTTTTCTCTTTTTTTCCTCTTCTTCTATATCCTCTTCTTTTTGAGAATCTAATTGTGAACCAAACATTTTCGCCCAATAATATAAGGTGCGTCTTCCATAAAAAACCGTACCTTTAATCTGCATTTCGATGTCGTACAAAACGCCATGCGCATCTTCGGCTTTGATGTCCAAAATACTCAATTTGCCTTCAGCATAATCGGAAACATTGTAAGGATTTTTGAGTGTAATTTCTACAATTTGCTGATAATCAGGCAATATAGAATTGATCAAAGACATCAAAATGTCTTTGTTTTCTTCTGAACCGAATAATTTTTTAAAAATTAAATCTATTTTTGGATTCACGACTATTGTTATTTTTCAGAATTACTTTTTTCTATTGTTATTAAAAATTTAATGATTTTATTTATCATTTTTTTTTGCCAAACCAAAATTTGAAAAATTTATAGAAGGCAACATTGCAGGCAAATATCCTGAATTTAGCGTAAGAATTGAAATAAAACCTCTCAAAAAAGGAAATGCAATGGCAGGAGCATTTATTTTTGGGAAATCTGAAGTCTTGAACTGCTCATCAATTACCTCTGAAGTTTTAAACCAACTCACATATTTACATTTCAGATGAAAATCGTCTGGATGTAAAATTTCAACTTCAAAAACTACAGCAAAACGATTATGCTCATGCTGGTCATATTCATTGGCATAAGCCAAATTGAAAAGTCTATCTTTTTTTTCAGACTTTTTATCAAGTTTTTGTAAATCTAAACTAATTACTTGATTGTGCAAAATTTGTAAATTCATATTTTATGCGGCAATTGCAAGATTAAAAATGATGTTTTCTTCATAGTTTTGCTCATAATTACTGCTAATAGTATTTATGCTTGTTTCACACACTTTATCCAAATTGTAATGATCTCGATCAAGAAGAACAAGAGCAGAATTAGAATGCGTAGATATTTGTGGCAAAGGTTTTACCTCTACAAAATAGTACAAATAATCATCTTCCGACTCATCTATATCTTCAAATATATAACCGAGTTCTTCAAACCTCTTGACCACTTCCATTGGATCAACTCGTTCAAAATAAGCATCAATTTGTGCTTTAATGTCTGCAAGTTTCATATTATTTTGTTTATATTTCCTTGTTCAAATATGGCAATATCCTTGATACAATTCGCATCTCTGACCGCCAAAATTGTGCAATTTGGAGTTCTAAATTGTAAATTATATATTCGTTCCTCTTTGGTAAGTTTGATATAAAAATTACCTCTAACTACTTTAAAATCAGGCGATATTTCATTTTCTACGGCATCATTAATAATGTGTCCATCTTTATAATCACCTGAAATAAGTTTTCTCTTTGCTTTCCGTGTATTTTCAACATATTTATCACGTAAATAATTAAATATTTCTAAACCATCTTTGGTTGTCAAATCTAAAAAATAATTAGGCTCAACCGAAATAATAGCCTCTAATATAGAATAATCCGAGTATTTATAGACATAATTTTTATTGTCCCAAGCCTCTACTATAGCCCATTTTTTTGCAGAAACAAAAGGTTCTGGCGGAACTCCTTCGCAAAAAAAATAAACTCCATCACCCAACCATCCTTCATTTTCTGTTCCTGTGGAAAGACTAAAACCATTTTCAATAATAGATTGTTCGTTTTTGGTAGCTGTGCCATGATATGCTACAATTTTAACCATTTTTTATTAATTTTTTGCAAAAATAATATAAAATTTACTTTTTTACACAAAAATAAGTCTTTTTTTCTGCCAAATCATCATAAGTATAAACTTCTTTTTTGCGGTTTTCATGAAAAAAACTCATCAACGCAAAATCTCCAACGCAACCGTTACTGTGCATCAATAATAGTGAAATTCCTGAACAAAGCCAAATATTTTCATAATTAAAATAACAAAAAACAATTACAAATGAAGAAATTAGTACAAAAGGTGCAAGTGCCACCACAAAAAAAGCCTTTTTTCCTAACACAAAACGGTCTGCAAGGGCATAAAAAATCATTTTTCGGATTTGCGCACCATAGGAAATTTTCGGCGCACCAACTAATTTATAAGCAAAACCATGAATTAACTCATGCAAAGGAATTAACACAAAAAAAGCACAAAAACCACCCCCAACATACGCCAAAACGTGTGTAAAAGCTATATTTTTGTTCCAAATTTGATCGAATATTGACAAAATAAGCAAAAGCAAGCACAAAATATTGATCAACCAAAAAGAAAAAGTAAGCCAATTTTTTGCACGAATTTGTTGTTGCACAAAAGGAACTAATTGCTCGTGATCCAATACTTTTAACATCTGAAATTGACTAGAATCTTGTAAATCTTCTACGGAAATCATTTTTATTTTGCTTAAATTTGCGAAATATAAGGTTTTTTGAGGATTTTTATTAGCTAATTTTCACTAAAATTTTATTTTTTAGTTTTTAAATTTTACCTTTGCGCTGTCAAACAACAAATTTAATCATGAGCAAACGGTTTATTATCTTGTATATTGTTTTATTTTTAAACATTTTATTGCTTACATACGCCTATTTCTTCCCCGAAATTCCGTTGTATGTGAACCAAGATGAGCCTTTTATACTCAAATTTGTTAAATTTGACGAACTACTTTCCACAGAAGAAATCATTATTCCTGAACTTAATGATAAAATTTTAGATGATCAATTTACTGAAAATCAAGAAGATACATCAAAACAAGGAAATATTACGTTTTTGTCTGAATCCGAATTTTTATCTGCGCAAACAGACAAGGCGGATCAAAGAAATTATGGCAGTTCTTTGAATGTCCAATTACCTACAAACCTTGATTTAAACGAAACCAACAAACTTTCCAATGAGGAAATTAATGGAAAAAGACCGCTAGACAATTTTTTTAATGCCCTTCAAAACGAAAGAAATACAAAAACAGTCAGAGTGGTGCATTACGGAGATTCACAAATAGAGGGAGATCGCGTTACGGACATTATTAGAGCCAATTTACAGGCATCTTTTGGCGGAAGTGGTTTGGGTTTTATCCCTTTTACCGACAAAGCTTGGCATTTGCATTTGTCAAGAGGTGCGTCAGAAAATTGGAAACGCTACAATTTTTACAATCAACGAATGACCAACAATGACGATTATGGAATTTCAGGAAATTTATATCGTTATTCAGGGAGTCATGCAAGTTTGAGTTTTAAACTTTTTCAAGAAGTTCGATACAAAAGTTTATATTTGTTTTACGGAAAAGCAGTGGATAGTTCGTCTGTTGCCATTTACGACAAAGGAAACAAAAATAAAATGGTTGGCAGAACGGTTTTGCCCGCTTCAAATTCGCCACAATGGATAAAATTGAATATTCCCGATTCGATCAGAAATTTTAAAATAGATTTTTATTCGAAAAGCGCAAAAAGTCCAGATTTTTACGGACTTTGGGTCGAAGGAGATAATAAGGGTGTGCAAGTGGACAATTACGGGATTCGCGCTCATGCAGGAGATGGTTTATCTCGAATGGACAGCATACTTTTGGCACAACAAATTAAACTATTGAATGTAAAATTGATCATTGTTCAATATGGAGCAAATGCTGCACCTTATATTAACTCTGATGCAAAATGCAAATACATTGAAGATGTGTATTATAAAGTCTTGACTCGTTTGAAGGGTGCAGCCCCCGATGCGAGTATTTTAGTGGTCAGTGTAGGAGATATGGCTCGGCGTTCGGAAGGAACGTTGAAATCATTTCCTTACATTTCGAAGTTCAAGGAGGCTCAAAAGCGGGCAGCAAATCGTGCTGGACTTGCTTTTTGGGATTTTTACGAAGTAATGGGCGGGCAAAATTCTTTGCTCGCATGGTACAAACAAAAGTTGGCGCACACAGACGGACATTTGACTGCCAAAGGGCAAAAATATGTGGCAAACGAATTTGCCAAAACCGTCTTGACTGAATACCAACGATTTAGTTTACAAAAATCGAAAAAATAATGAAAAAATCCAATCAAATATTATTACTCATACTTTTAATGACAAATTTTGTGTACGCACAAAATCTGCAAAACAGTGATGCAACAGCTCGAAGAAATACAAATTTTTCGGAAGTAATGCAATTATTTTCGCAAGAGTGTTTAAAAGATACTGTTTTTAAGGCAGAATATATTGCCCAAAAAATAAATTATCGCGATTCTTTTCCTTTTATCAATTACGATAAAAATTTTATTCAATGGGCAAATGACGAAAAAGTAAAGATTTTTTACGAAAAACTCAAAAAAACTCATTGTCGCAAACTCAAAATGTTGCACATCGGCGACTCTCACGTCCAATTTGACTTGATCAGTGGCACTATGCGCGATTATATGCAACAAAATTTTGGCTACGGAGGTAGAGGATTGATCATGCCTTATTCTGCTATGAATACTCATTCTGCTTATGACTATGCAAGTTCGCACAGAGGAAAATGGGAATATGCCAAAAATGTACAAAGAGATCATCATTATCCTGTCGGAGTTACGGGAGCTACGGTTTACACCAATGATCGCCAAGCAAGTCTTAAATTTGTGTTCAGAAAAGGTTTTGTGAACGAAAATTTTACCAAAATCAAGATATTTTGCAAAACTTCTCCAGAAAGTTATGATATCAGAGTACATTATGCAGAAGGACAAGAACCGATTAGCGTTTCTTGTGCAAACACAGATCAATTATTTGTAGAAGTCAATTTGCCAACTCCAAGCAATGCTATTGAATTGTTTATGGAAAAAACCGATTCTAATCAACGTTTTTTTGAATGTTACGGCATTTCTGTCGAAACTCCTACGGATAGCGGTGTGTTATACAATAGTGTTGGAATCAATGGTGCGGGTTACAAAAGTACCCTGCGCCAAGCACTTTTTCCCAAACAATTACAAGAACTCGATCCCGATTTTGTGATGATCGATTTGGGTGGAAACGATTTTAGACCTGGCAAAATTGATACGCAACAACTCAAAAATGATTTGTCTACCATTATCGATATGGTTCAAAAAACACTGCCTGATGCATTAATTATGGTTACAAATGCACAAGATTGTTACTGGAACAGAGGCAAACGCAACATTCATGAGTGCGGAATTTTTGCTAAAACTACGGAAGAAGTTTCTTTTGCCAAAAAATGTGCCTACTACAATTATTACGACATCAGCGGCGGACGTTATTCGATGCTCGAATGGCGAAAAAATAATTTGGCACAACAAGATTATATCCATTTGACTTCCGCAGGTTATCGAGTGAAAGGCAATTTGTACGTAAATGCTCTGATGAACTCTTTTTATACTTTGTTGGCAAATCCCAGAGTTCCTCAACTTTTTTTGCCTGAAAGCAAGCCTTTTGATATGTCCGAACAAGAAATGCTCTCTGTAAATGATTCTGAGCCAAAACGTTTGGAAGCAAGAAATAAAAAATTAGCAGAAAAAGAAGCTAAAAATTCCGCAAAAACAGAAACAAAATCTGAAATTGTTGCAGAAAACAAAAAAACCTACCTTGTTAAAAAAGGAGATAATTTGGGTTGGATTGCTCAAAAATTTGGCGTTTCAGTAAAGGAACTCAAAGCATGGAACAACATCAAAAAGAACAAAATTAAAGCAGGAAGTGAACTGCTTGTTTTCCAAGAAAAATCTGTTTTGATTGCAAAGAAAACGGAAAAAGCTGAAAAAGCACCTGCTCAAGCGAAAGAACAAAAAACGGAAGTTTTGGCAAAAAATGAAAAAAATATTGTTAAAACTACAAATTTCAATGCTCCTGCAAATGCGAAAGGTAGCAAGTACACCGTTAAAAAAAGAGATTCTCTTTGGAAGATTGCCAAACGTTTGAATGTAAGTGTAGAAAAAATCAGATCACTGAACAAACTTAAATCTGACGAATTACAGGTTGGAGATATTTTGATAATCAAATAATCAATTAATTTTAGGTGCAAAATCGTAAACTATAAACTATTAGTTTGGCAATTTTGCACCTAAAATTTGGCAAAAAAATTGTAAAAAAAGAAAATTATTGGTTAAATAAAACCTATTTTTTTACTTTTATAAAATTTATTTTTATATTTGGCAATTATTGAACTCTTTTTAGGTTTACAAAATTATAGCTATGTTCTTAGATTCTAAACATATGGACTTCAAAGTAGTGGATTATCACTTAAAAACAAAAGAAGAAAAGGTTTTGATGTACTATAAAGGCTGTTTTGATGATGCTTTACTAGCAAAAGTCAATCATTTTTTACGTCATGCATTCTCTGCCTCGCCTAAAGCAGGCAAAAGATTATTTGCTGTATTTGTGGAAATAGGTCAAAATATTGGTTACTACTCCGCAGAACACAACTATTTTGACAAGCAAGCTTTGCCTGCTGGTATAGGTTCTGTAACCATCTACGAAACAGAAGACAGCTACGTATTTATGGCAGGAAATGTGCTAAAAAGGTCTGCTTTGTCCACTTTGTACGAAAAATGCGATAAAATAAACCAATTAAGTTATGACGAACTTAGAGCTTTAAAAAGAGAAGTAAGAAGTTTGCCTTTAACTGAAGGACAAAAAGGTGGGAATATTGGGTTAATTCAAATTGCTATCAAATCTCAAAGTCCATTGGTTATTGAAAGCCAAGACATTGATGAAAATAATGCTTTTTTTTGGATTTCTACCGAAATAAATAAAAATCAATCAGACGAAGACTAATGACGGTTTATTATAAAAGCCAATTTTTAACAGTAAGCGCAAACGATTCACTCTCTTTGGTAATTACAGAGTGGGACGAAATGACAAAAAAGATGCATGAAAGACGTTTTAAAGACGAAATTGTGCTGGCTTATGATGTTATTGCGTTAAAAAAACCCAAGTTTTATCTTTTGAATACAGAAAATTTATATTTTCAAGTTCCACAAGAAGAACAAAAATGGGTAAATGATAATTTTATGTCAAAATTATCCGAATTTGGAGTACAAAAAATGGCTATTTTCAATAATAAATTTGAAACTATACAAGGTAGTTTTAGAGAAACTATGCAAAAAAATGTCTCTTGTGAACTTGCATTTTTTAAAACACAAGCGGAGGCTTATCAATGGTTCGGTATAGAAATGTCATAAATTTAGAAGTAGATTCCTCAAAATTTTAATAATATTCATACAAATTTTCTCTCCCATGAAAATTTTATTTATTTTCTTATTATTCTTTAATTTATCAATTTACGCCCAAGACATTAAACAAATTGGCTATTCACAAACGGGCAAGGCTTCTTATTTTCCAGATAATAATCGCTATGCACTTACAAGAAATGGCGAATTGTTCCGATCTAATGCAATGGAAGGCGCACACCAAAACATTGCCTACGGGAGTTTGATAAAAGTAACCAATTTGGCAAACCAACGAACTGCCATCATACGGATTAATGAACGCCCTTATACAGACAAAAGAATATTAGATGTTACCAGAGCAGCCGCAGATGTTTTGGGATTTACAGACCAGATCACAGTAACTGATGTAAAAATAGAAATTTTGGCAGTGGACATTCCCAGAAATGAAATTGGAAAATATGATAGTTATGTTTTTTTAGGAAAAAATGAAACAAAAAATCCAAATATTGAACCTAAAACCTCCGTAAGTTCAGAAAAATTTAAAAATATAGGTACTTATAATTTGCTAGGAGAAAGCAAAAAAGCCACAGGTTTTGCACTACAAGTTGCAAGTTTTGACGAATTAGAAAAAACTTTGGCAGAAGCAAAAAAAACAGAAAAACTACAAAAAGAAGCCGTTTTTATTCAGGTTGGTTGGTCGGATGGCAAAAAAATGTATCGTGTTTTGTTGGGAACTTTTCAAAGTAAAGAAGAAGCAGAGCAAGCAAACGATATTTTAAGTAAAAAGAAAATTACAGGTTTCGTAAAAAAACATTTTGACTAAAAATTTAACATTTTTTAAATTAATTTCTCTTTAAAACGATAAAAAAACAATAAATTTCTATTCTTTTTTGCAAAGAACTAAAAATACGCTTAAACTTGTAATTCTTTTTGCAAAAAACCGATGAAAAATTTGATATTTTGGAGTAAATGGAAAAAAAGTGAGCAAATTTTATACGTTTCGCTATTTTCTTTATTTCTCATTAGCCTTGTTTTATACCTTTTTTCGTACATTATTGGTGCTGAATCCGTGATTCAATGGCAAACTCAATCCAATTTGCAGCCTTACCGTTTTGTGGTGGATAGTTTTGAGCATTTTTTATTCGATTTCAAATTCGAACTTGACTCCTATTTGATGACTCAAGAATTTAGGGCAACCGACATACAAATCAATTCGAGCGCAACCTATATTTTTTTGGCACTTTTTACAACTTCTTTGGTGCTTTTGATCACGGTTGCCACTTATTTGAGCCGAACTTGGTACATTGTCATTATGTCTTTGCTTATTTTGTACGTCATTAGCCTTAATTTTGAGTTAATGAAAATTTTTGGCAAAGAAGATCGCACTTTTTTCTTCATTACTTTGCTTGCTTATTTGCCGATTAGTTATTATTTTCATGCTTTTGACGAAAAATGTTCTATTTTACTTCGTTTTTTGGTTTTTGTACTGATTACGGTAGGTTTAGGCACACTTATTTTTCAATTTTCGGAAGTCGAAAAACCGTTTTTTTTCATTGCTAATTTTGGAATTACCGTTCCTTTGTTGCTAACCGCCACTTTTATTTTGCTAAATGCCCATGAGATCATTCACGCAATTTTGTATTTGATTACTGATTCTGCAAACCAATCTAGCACCAATACAGGCACTCACTTTTTGGTACTTTCGGGAATTTATTTGCTGAATTTGATCTATGCGTATATGTATAATTCGGGTTTTGTAAATTTAGGAATTGTATATTTCGATCCTTTATTGTTGATCATTTTGACAGGTTTTTTAGGAATTTGGAGTTTCAAAAGGCGAGAAATTCAGTACAAAGATTTACTAGATTTTGCACCAAACGGAGCATTTTTGTATTTGGCTTTAGGTCTAACTACCTTTGCTACCCTATTTTATGTTTTTTCTACTGCCAACGATCCACTTATTCAGGCTTTGGAAAATGTAATTTTGTATTCGCATATTGGTTTTGGAATTAGTTTTTTGATGTATGTGGTCGGAAACTTTTTTTCCTACATTCGTGAAAACAAAAAAGTCTATAAAGTCATTTACGATCCGCATCAATTTGGTTTCATTTGGGTAATTGCTTTGGGAATTTTGATTATGGCGGGCTTTGTTTTTCGTGGAAATTATTTTACCTATCGTTACACTGTTTCAGGATATTTTAACGGTTTAGCGGATACTTACATTGCCCAAAATGACCTGTTTTTAGGGGAACAATATTATCAAACTGCGCTCGGTTACGATCTTCGAAACCACAAAAGCAACTATGCTTTGGCATCTTTGGCGCGCAAACAACAGGACTTAGCAACTGCTTATTATTATTTCGAGAAAGCATTGGCAAGCAAACCTTCTGCTTTTGCCTATGCAAATGCTGCTTATTTGCTTGCCGAAAACAATCGTTTTTTTGATGCAATTTTTAAGTTGAGAGAAGGCGTAAAAAAGTTTCCAAAAAGTGGGGAATTATACAACAATTTGGGTTTACTTTTTAATAGAACTGCTTTGGCAGACAGTGCCTTTTACTTTTTGGACAAAGCGAAAATATCTGCAAACGATCCTACTGTAGCACAAGCAAATTTATTTGCGATCTTTGCGAAAAA
>RDXG01000241.1 GCA_004292785.1 Bacteroidota bacterium | reverse complement strand
TTTTTTAAGGCAGTTTTTCGGTCTCCAATTTGCAAAGGAAAATCAAAAATATCCAAGAAATTTGGGTCAGCGAAAAAAAAGTTTTTTTCATTTTGTTTAAATTCCCCCAAAGCTACATTGATGGAAGGCAGTTGATAGTTAAACAAGCGCGTTCCTTTTTCAAAAAGTTCGGGATAGTCGTTTAGCAAACTTTCACAGAGAGGCAAAGGCACACTTGCTGATCTTTCGCCAACGCCATATTTTTCAATTTTTTCAATAATTCGATACGTTCTATCTGCAAAATGATGGCTGGAATCATAAGAGGTTTCGTGAAGAATCAACAAAAAAAGAATCGCAAAACAAGCGATTCCAGTAGCCAAACTCAAAATATTGATCAGAAAATAAAGCCGATCTTTAAAAAAATGCCTCATACTAAGGCTTAAATGACTGAAAAACATTTTGTTTAAATTAAGATTTTTGTTCTTCTTGCACCATCAGGTCTATTTTTTGTCTTACCCAACGCATCATGCTAAAAATTTTAAACAAATCGTCAATATCTGCGGCATTTAGAGAGTTACTAACCCCGTATTCCTTGCCTTTTAAAATCACAAAATAATAATATCTGCCCATAATGTATGAGCCATACAAAATAATATCCTTTTCATTTTTACTTTGTGCCACAATCATAGCAGCCAATAATTGCCCTAGCGGATCATTTTCCTTTTTGCGTTCTTGTTTGTACTCGTGCAAGAAAAAATACGGTTTTTTAGGGTGTTGTTCGCCTTTTGAAACAATCAAATCAAAAACTCCATTCAATAACCAATCACCAATGGTAGCTGAAAATTTGCGTTGCGTAAATATTTTGTAATCTGGACTATAAAAATTTACAGTTTCAAGCAAAGGTGCAATGAAAAACATTTTTAATTCATCTTCATTCCAAGCCTCTGTATTGAGCAAAAGACGGTCACAAAGGCGCAACAAAATCGTTTTTTCTTCGGCATTAATATCTTCTTCTGCTTTTAGCCATTCCTCAATCAAAGGAAAATTTTTAAAATGCCTTTTGTAGCCAAATTCCTCATTAATTTGACTATATTCCCAACTCTCAAATGCCTGTTTTTTCATAATTTTTTTTGTTGAAAAGAAAAATTAAACTTAATCTTCCATTAAATTTCCGATAAAAGTGTTTTTAAGTGCCAACCAAATCAAGAAAAAAATCAACGACCACATCAAATATACCTGATAAAAATCTTTGGTGTCTTTAAAACGGTTTTCTTTAATTTCTGCTTTTTCGTATTGATCTATTGACTTAAAAATGTCTTCGAGAGCCTGATTATTGGTTGCTCTAAAATATTTTCCTTTGCCAATATCCGCAATTTGACGTAGAGAAGTTTCGTCCATGCTGTTTTCAACATAGCGCGTATTTCCGTACAAATCTGTTCCAAAAGGCACTTTTCCTTCTTTCCCGATTCCAATGGTATAAATTTTTATTCCGTAAGCATAAGCCAAATCTGCTGCGGTTTTTGGGTCGATGCTGCCTGCGGTATTTTCTCCGTCACTCAACAAAACCACGACTTTTGATTTGGTTTCTGACTCTCTCATTCGGTTTGTAGCCACCGCCAACGCACTTCCAATGGCTGTTCCTCTGGCTTCTATCAAATCAAAATCAATGGTTTTGATGCTTGCTTTGAGCAAATTGTAGTCGGTGGTTAAAGGCGAAAGCGAAAAAGCATCACCAGAAAAAACAACTAAACCCATTCGGTCTTGAAACCTACCGTTTATAAAATTAGTGGCAACTTCTTTGGCTGCTTCCAAACGATTGGGTTTAAAATCTTGAATTTGCATGGATTCTGAAATGTCCAAAACCAGCATAATGTCAATTCCTTCTGTCCATTGTTCTACTTTTTCGTCCGTACTTTGCGGTCTAGCCAACGCAACCAATAATAAAGACAAAAATAAGAGTACAAATATACTTAACAAATGCCTTAACAACGCAATTGGATCGGAAACGGCATCATTTTCGGTCAAAGCTATTTCTAGTTTTTGGCGAAAATTGAAATGCAACAGCCAACGAAAGATATATAATAATGGCAAAAATAAAATTACATATAAAAAATAGGGCTTCTCCCATTGAAAAGCTCGCAAAGTTTCAGGCAAAAACCATTTGATTGAAAACCAATCTTGTACTAGCCAATTGATCATTTTATCCATTTCTGACCTCTTCTAATTTGTATTGATAAGCCTCGAAAGCGTGTGTTTGAAGCACAATAAAGGCATTTTCAGTTTGTTCGTTGTATAAATTTCCGTAAATTGCTACGTCAATATTTTTAAGTGAAGTAAGCAATTTTTCGTCGGCAATGATGGTAGAAATTTCTCTGGAAGTGTAACTTGTAAAAGGAATTTTTTGCAAATCTTCCAAGTAGTTTTTCCATAAATAAAGCCCTTTTTCTATTTTTTTAACATCAGGATTATTGCTAATTTGACGTTTATAATCATTTGCAAAACGTTCATATTGACGTTTAAGTCGTTGCAAACGAAAACTTTTTCGAATCCTTCCTCCAAAAATGACAAAAATAAGGATCAAAACCACAATCAAAATGACTCCAATCAAAATAATGATGGGATAATTTAATTCTTGCTTAGTAGCCAAATATTCGGTGTTTTCCAAAGTTTTGACCTCTTCACTTATTGGCACATTCATGGTAATTTCTTTGAGCAAAACCTGCGAAAAATCACTGCGAATCATGCTTGTATCTCCACCATTTAACACAAAAATGGGCAAAGCCAGTTGTTGCAAACTATCCAATTCGAAGGTTTGCAAAATATAAACTGCACTATCTCGGCTTAAACCGTTGGTAATGGTCGGGAAATATCTTTTTTCAATCAATTCAAAAGGTGCAAAATTATAGGTAGAATCAGGAAAAAGCACTTCCACATCTGCCGAATGTTCTAAGGTAAGGACATACTTAATTTGTTCGCCAACTTTGACTTGATCTGCCAAAAATTTGCCTTTTGGATACAATTTCTGGGCATTTGCATTTGCAAACATACCCATAAAAAATAGTATAAAAAATAACTTGTTCATTTAATTTTTTATAACTTTATAAAATATATTTTTTATATTCTTAAAATTTTACATTTTTCAAATTTCGCAAAAATACAAAGTCCTTTTGTTAAATTTAGTTAATCATTCAAAAATTTTCAATAAAAAAGCCTTACAAACTTTGTAAGGCTTCAAAATTCTATTATTTTCCACTTCCGCCTCCTCTAGAACGGCTAGAACTTCCACTGCTGGAACTTGAACCGCTGTATCGTGAAGAGCTGCGAGTAGTTGTGCCTGATGAGCTAGAAGAACCTACAGATTTGCTAGACGCATTCCAACTAGATTTTCCTTGCATTCTTTGAAAAAACGAAGGTTTGCTAGCCTGTACGTGCGCACTTTGCGTGCCATAAGCAGGCGATCCTGTTGAAGTTTTGCCATAATAAGGTTGTGAACCTCTGTAATTTCTGTTGTAATCGTCATAGCTGTTGCGGTAAATTGGGGCTGCCATCATGTTCATCATCGAACTCATCATGGCATATTTTCCGTAAAATTCCCAAAAAGAATTGCCACTGTTATCCGTTCTCCAATTTCCATATTGGCTATTTCCTACATAATTCGAATAGCCCGCAGGAGCAGCTTGTTTGTGAATTTTGCCATCTTTTGTTTTAGACGCAATTTCCATTCCCATGTCGTTTTGATGACGCATGAAAAAATCTTTATCCACAATTTGCATTGCCGTTTTTGTTTCGGAAGGCTCCCCGTTTTTATTCTTAATAATTTGGTACTGATGTTTGTAGGTATCCGAAAAAGTACCTTCATCAATGTCCATATCATACAAAACAATGGAAAAAGTAGAGTCTTTGTTCATATCTCTGATCAACAAATCTACTGGGTTTTTCTGAAATTCTTTGTCGCTACTTCCGCAACTTGCCAAAGCAAACAAGGCAACCCAAGCCACTAATACTAACTTTTTCATTTTGGTTTTAAATTTAAAAAATTATTATCTTATTAAAAAATTCGAAAACTCACGTTCTTCCACATACATTCCCGCAGAAGCCTCAATTTCATGCTCACTCCAACGTTCTATGGTAACAAATTCTTGTTCAGCCTCGTCCAAATAGTGCCAACTTACAAATTCTGTCCATTCGTTATTAGACATATCTCTGAAATGCCCCAAATTCATTTTTCCAGAAGTGTAGGTTTTGCCTTTGTAAATAAGCGTTTTCGGTGCTTCGTCGGTATCCAAAATGGTCGTTCTCACCTCTTTGCCCACATCTTTGACATCAATTTTTCGAGAAATACTCAAATCCAAATCGCCATGACTGTCTTCTAAATGTAAGAAAAACAAGTCATCACCTGCATCTAATTTGAATTCTTTTGAAAAAAAATTATTTCCCCAGTCGTATTCAAAAGCTGCTTTGATTTCCCAAGTTTTGAAGTCATAATCCAAAATATCGCCTGCTTGCAAATCCCAAAGTGTCATATCATCGGGATTGAGTAGCGGTTTTGGTTCTTCTTTTTTCTTTTTAAAAATATCAAATAGTCCCATTTTTTTTATAGAGTTTTATGGTTTATCCAATTAATTTTTTGTAACATAGGCTTTAGCCTGTGAAAGCCTATTAGTTAATCACAGACTAAAGCCTGTGCTATATTTTTCCATAGTTTCAAAATTTGATCGAAACAAATAAGCGTAAATTTAATAAATATTTCAAATCATTTGCAAGATCGCAGAAAAAAAACTATTTTTAAAACACTAATTACCAAATATTTAAACGTTGAAAATACAAATTTGTAAAGAAAAAATAAAAATATTTTCTTAAAATTAAGTTTTTTTAGGAAAAATACCTTTATTTTGATCAAAATTTTAGACAAACCAATGGAAATATATAAATTTCAAACCATAAAATCTACTTGTGTACCGATTCATTCGGAAAATATAGATACCGATCAAATTATTCCTGCGCGCTTTTTGAAAGCCACCACACGCGAAGGTTTTGGCAACCATTTGTTTATTGATTGGCGACAAAAAGACGGTAAGATGGTGGCAGACTTTCCTTTGAATAATCCAAAATATTCAGGACAAATTTTGGTGGCAGGCAAAAATTTTGGTTGCGGTTCGAGCCGTGAACACGCTGCTTGGTCTATTTTTGACTACGGTTTTAGAGTGGTTATTTCTAGTTTTTTTGCAGATATTTTCAAACAAAACTCATTGAATAACAGTCTTTTACCTTTGCAAGTAAGCGAAGTTTTTTTGCAAGATTTGTTTAAAAGTATCGAAAAAAATCCAGATACTTTTGTAGAAGTAAATTTGGAAAAACAGATTGTTATCAACCATGAAAATGGGCGTGAACAAAGTTTTGAAATTAATCCGTACAAAAAAGTTTGTTTGCTAAACGGTTATGACGATTTGGACTTTTTGTTAAGCAAAAAAGTCGAAATTGAAGAATTTGAAAGCAAAAAACGTATGTTTTTTGTAGGTAAATAACGAAAGTCAAAGTATAAAAAAAAGATTTTCCAATAATTTGGAAAATCTTTTAGAAATTAATCAAATTTTACGCCACCATATTTGGTAGAAATTCTCACGTTGCTGTTGCTTCCTCCGCCAACTGTGCCTTCATAAGTGTTGTTTTGTCCTTGTTCGATCTGTTTGCGAAGATCAACTTTTGATAACTGATTGCTAAATCCACCATAAGAAGTATTGACATTAAAATTGAAAGCTGCCGCAGGATCAAAACCCAAACTAAACGAACTGTAACCGCCATCTAACTCAATTCTTTCAAAACCTTTTGCAATTTGATCCACATTAAAACCGCCTGTATATTTGACTTCCATCACCAAAGATTTGGTAATTTTTTTGGCAGAAAATTTGGAATAAGCCACCGATCCTGATACTCTTTCTGCATAATCTTCGATGATCAAAGAGCCGTATTTGGTGTCGCCATCAATTTTTTTTACCGATCCGAAAGTAAAACTTGTGTAACGGTTATCCAAAGAAATATCTCCTGCTTTCAAAACCGATCCTTTGCCATAACTGATGTCAATTTCACCGTTTTCGATCTCGTCAATGTCCAAATTTCCGTAGGCAACTTTTACATCTTTCGAAACGCCTGTCAAACGATTGGTTTTTAGGTTTCCGTATTTGGATTCTACGTCGAGTTTTGCCCTAAAATTGCCAATAAACGAGTTTCCGTATTTATTTTTTAAAGAAAGTTCGTTATCTGCGGGCATATTGACCTCATAATTAATTTCAAAACCGTTTTTGCTGTTGATATTGACGTTAAAGTCTTCAATATTGGTTTTGAAAGAGATCAAATTGCCTGTTTTGTTGTAATCAACCTTGATTTTGTCAAGAATTGCTTGGGCTTTTTCCTCGTCTTTTCCCCATGCTTTGATGGTGATGTCGACTGTGATTTCCTTTTTTTCCCAAGTGTTGATGTGGACTTTTCCGTACTTGTTTTCGATGTCCAATTTGTCATCAGTTACCGAATATTTTTCCGAAATTTTCTTACTTTTTTCGCTTTGTGCAAACAAACTTGTCGATAAAACGACTGTGAAAAAAAGTAAATACACCTTAAATATTGCTTTCATGGTTTGTTTTTTCTCCGTTTTTAAGATTTTTAATTTTTTCTAAAACCATTAACTGTTGGTTTAGAATATCCATTCTGATTTGCAAATTCTGAATCATTGCGCCAATGATATATTCACTGTTTCCGCTTTGGGGCAGTTCCGCTTTGAGTTCCAAATACATGGCATCTAGCGTTTGCAAATCTTTTTCAAAATCCTTATCTACTCCTAAGGCTTTGAGATCGTAAGCGTTGATCAGTTCCTTTTTTTCACTGATTTGTTTGATATAAAACTGTTCAGTTTCCATTAATTCAGGGTTTTCTTGTGCCAAATTCATGACTATATTTTCTGAATTTTGGTTATGATTTTGCAAATATTTCCACTGCAAAGTTAATAAACCCACCAACAAAACCGCAAAAACTGCTGCCATCTGCCAAAACTTTTGTATGGGAATGGTTTTGGTTTGCTGTTTGTCTAAACCCGCATTGAGTTTGTTCCAAAGTGCTTGACTCGGCTCAAATTGGTCTAGTTCGTTGCGGTTTTGGCGGATAAAATCTTCTAATTTGTCCATATTTTTGTTGTTTAATCACTAGAAATTGTCCGACTTGCGTCTGACAAAACATTCGTTTTTTTTATTGTCCGACTTGCGTCTGACTGAAATTTTAACATTATTCGTAAAAAAATTAAAACTTTCTTTCCTTCAAAATATCTTTCAATTTTACTTTTGCACGGTTGTATTGCGATTTTGAAGTAGAAACCGAAATTCCTAAAATATCGGAAATTTCGTTGTGGTCGTAACCTTCTAATAAATACAAAGAAAACACAATTCTGAAACCGTCAGGCAATAATTGGATCGCTTTTCTGATTTGTTCAATTTGCATGACCAACTGCATTTCGTCTAATTTTGATTCTTCTTGCACATCAAAACCGCTGTCTTCTATCGACATAAACGCCATTTTTTTGGTTTTTACATAATTGATCGCCTCATTGACCACAATTTTTTTGAGCCAAGCTCCAAAAGCAGAAGTTCCTTTGTAAGTATCAATTTTGCTAAAAGCCTTCAAAAAAGCCTCTTGCAAAACGTCTTCAGCTTCATCTTCCCGCCCAATTATTCTTACGCAAATGTTAAACATTGCTTTGGCATATTGCCTATACACTTCGTATTGTGCCTTTCGATCTCCTTTCATACACAAATCGATTGCCGATTGGTTGGCGTTGAGATACGATTGACTTTGCAAATGATAAATAGAAGGAAAAACTAAATCCATGTTTGTTTATTTTCAATTTGAACCAAAGACAAGCACAAATTTAAAAGAGTTGCATAAAAAAAGAAATTTTTTTTTTGGAAATGAAATAATTAATTTTGCATCTTTTTAAGAAATTTTACAACTATTTTTCACTTTCAAACAAATCCTACGCATAAGTTTGGCAAAAATTCCTACCTTTGCAAAAAGTCAAAAAAATGGAAATATATTTTGTTCGCCACACCAGCGTTGCCGTGAAGCAAATCACGTTTTATGGGCATACGGACATAGATGTAAGCGAAAAATTTGATGAGGAAAAGCAGATCGTCATCAGCAAATTGCCTCCTGCAAGCGAATTGGTGGCTTTTAGTAGTCCCTTGCAACGTTGCAGTAAATTGGCTACAGCTGTGATGGGCGAAGGAAATTTTACACAAGACAACCGTTTGAAAGAATTATTTTTTGGTGATTGGGAAATGAAAACTTGGGACGAACTTCCTAACCAAAAGGCTTCTGAATGGATGAGTAATTTTGCACATGATCAAACGCCAAACGGAGAAAGTTTTTTGGAAATGCAGGCGCGTTTGGCTACTTTTTGGCAAGAACTCAAAACCAAAAATCACGAAAAAGTGGTCGTTTTTAGTCATGCAGGAACAATTAGAACTTTTATTTGTCTAATTTTATCTATTCCTTTGCAAAATGCTTTTCAATTATCGATGCCTTATGGCGCAATTAGTAAGTTTACTTATGACGGAAAAAGAATGTTTCTTAATAATTTGAATATATGAACGAAGAAATAGAGGAGTTAGACGAATCACAGGAAGAATTCGAACTTTTTGAACATTATCGCCTGATTGTAGAGGCAGGACAACACAGAAAACGGCTAGATAGATATATTATTGACCGTATTCCGAAGGTGTCCAGAACAAAAGTGCAAGCGGGCATTGAGGCTAATTTTATTTTGGTAAACGGAAAAAATGTCAAATCTAGTTACCAAATCAATCCGCTAGATGTGATCACGATTTCTATGCCAACGCCGCCACGTGATACTGATATTGTGGCTGAAAATATCCCGTTGGAGTTTATCTACGAAGACGAACATTTATTGGTAGTCAATAAAGAGGCGGGAATGGTCGTTCATCCCGCGTATGGGCATTATTCAGGCACTTTGGTAAATGCTTTGGTGTATTATTTCAAAAATTTGCCAAAAATGAGTGGCAATAAAGAAAACCGAGTTGGCTTGGTGCATCGAATTGACAAAGATACTTCGGGTTTATTGGTTATTGCCAAAACAGACGAGGCAATGGTACATTTGGCGAAACAATTTTACAATCACAGCATCGAAAGAACCTACGTGGCTTTGGTTTGGGGAGATGTAGAAAAAGACAGCGCAACCATTCATGGAAATTTGGGCAGAAGTGCAAAAGATCGCAGAATTGTGTCGGTTTTGCCCGAAGATGATATCAACGGAAAAGTAGCGATCACGCATTATGAAGTTTTGGAAAGAATGAGATATGTTAGCCTAATTCAATGCAAACTCGAAACAGGTAGAACTCACCAAATTCGCGCTCACATGAAACACGTTGGGCATCCGCTTTTTGGCGATAAAACCTATGGAGGCGATTCTATTTTGAGAGGAGCAACTTTTAGCAAATACAAACAATTTGTTGATAATTGTTTCAAATCTTTGCCAAGACAGGCTTTGCACGCCAAATCTTTGGGCTTTATTCACCCAATTACCAAAGAAAAAGTACATTTTGAAGTGCCACTGCCCGAAGATTTTCAAGGAATTTTGGACAAATGGAGAAATTATTTGAGTTATCAATAAAAGTAAGATTTATGTTGCCAACGTTTGAACAATACGATTGGCAACATAAAAAATAGCTTTAATCTTCCCATTTTACAAATTTCATTCGCGTAATGTCCTGCGAAAACATAGCCACTCCCACAATTTCGCCTTCTTCAAAAATTGGGCTGATGGTTGCTTCATAATAAATTGTTCCCGCCGATTTGTTACTACTTCTTACAATTTCTATTTGCGTTTGTCCTTGCATGGCTTTATCGTACCTTATTTTCCAAAAATCTAGTTCTGTTTGGGTCATAATTTCCAACAAATTCATGCCTTCTGCAATGGTTCTGTCTGTTCTGGCAAACATTCTGACATACGCCTGATTGACTATTTTGATGTTGTAATCTTGGTCAGTGAGTATGATGTAATCTTGGGTAGAATCGATGAGTTGAATCAAAGATTTTTCTCTTTCTTTCATTTGAATTTGCAAACGATCTGCTCCTTCTTGTATAGAAACCATTTCTTCCATGTTTTGCATCATTTCTTCTTCTTGTGCGCGCATTTGTTCAGCGTATTCTTGGCTTTCACTAAGCAAATATTGTGTTTTTTGTGTATTTAACACGTTTGCAAGTGTAGTTGCGATGTCTTCGGATATTTTTTCAATAAATTTGATTTCATAATCTTGGAAAGCCCTAAAAGCAGCAATTTCTATTGCTCCATAAATTTGTATTTCGTTTTTTAAAGGCACAATTAACAAAGTATTTGGCGTGGCTTCGCCCAAACCAGAGGTAATATGTGTATAATTTTGAGGGATTTCGGTCAAATGAATACTTCGTTTTTCTAAAATTGCCTGCCCCAACAAACCCTGTCCAAGTTTGACTTTTTTCTCTAAAAATTTGCGTTTGTTATAAGCACAAGAGGCTTTCAAATCCAAAATATCCTCGTCTTCTTCGTTTTTTTCCAAAATAAACAAACCGCCTTGATTGGCGTTCAGATATTTGACCAATTCTGAAATGACCAAATATGTCAAAACGTCCAGATTTTCTTGATTTACCCTTAAAATTTCTCCGAATAAAGCAAAACCTCCATTTGTCCAAGCCCTGATATTGTCTTGTTCTTGTGCTTTTTTAAGATTCTCACGCATATCCAAAAGTGCAAGCCCTAATTCGTCTTGTTGGCTACGAACCTGAAAATCTGATTGCAAATTGCCTTTGCCGACATTATTGGCAAAATCCGAAATTTGTTGTAAACTCAAAGAAAGTTCGTTTACTTTTTCCATCAAATTGCCAATTTCGTCATTTGATTTTTTTTCCAAAGGTTCAGAAAATTCTCCTCTTGCCAATAATTTGGTGGTACTAACCACTTTCAAAATTGGTTTGATCATCATTTGCGAAATTGAAAAATAACCAATAATGAGCATAAAAATATTAAAAATTACAAGAAACGAAATGACCTGAAACAAGTTTTTTCTGTCTGTGGTTAATTCAAAGTAGATGCTGTGAACATATTTGTCGTTGAGTTGAATAATTTTTTCTGTATGTTTAAAAAATGCTTTTTTGAGATCAAAAAGTAGAGGATTTGGAAAAATAATCTTTTTTTCCAAGATTGTTTTTTGATCAAAAGGACTCAAAAATTGAATGATACTGTCGTTTTGTATATTTTTGGTCAAGATCAAATTGGCAATTTCAGTAATTTGCTTCCAACGATATCGAATATCTGCAAGATCAGCATATATTTTTTGGTCTTCTTCCAAGAAAATTTCTTGTTTTTGATCAAGAAAAACGCCTTTTAGCCCTATAATATTTATATTTTGATTGATTTCAAACAATTCATTTTGCAAAATAAGCACATTTGTGCCTCCTTCCATGTATTGACGCAAGTGTAGCGCAAACTTTTCTATATCGACTGTATTTTGTTGGCAGGCGCGCGAATAAATCAAATGCCTGTCATAAATTGCGTAAGAATAAGTAAGTACCAAATAATTTCCTAGCAACAAAAAGATCATAACTCCAAAAAAAATCCCAATTTTTTGGTGTATGGAAATATTTTCAAAAAAATTTAACATAAATTATCGTAGATTTATGTATGTAATATATTACGACCTTTGACTAAACAAAAATCGTACATGAAACATTTAATTTATGTAATTTTTTGGTTTAAATTTACATAAAATAAATCTTATTCTTCCAAAAAATCTAGAAATTTCTTGATTTCGTTTGCCTTTTCTTTGTCTTTATTGCGTTCAAAAGCAACAGTCAAATTTCTAAGCACTCGTTCTAAAATGTCTAAATTGGTGCAGGGTTCGTAAAAAGCCTGTTCCTGTGGCAAATTAAGCTGCGTAATGTAGTTTTCGATGTCGGCGCGCGAAAAAATGAGTCCCTTGTTAAAAACATTGATATAAAATTGCATTCCTTGCATTTTGTAAGTCAAAATAAACAAGTTAGGCAAATTTATTCCTGACAAAGGTACGCCCAATTTTCGAGCCAAGAGCATATAAACCACACATAAACCAATCGGATTCGACTTTTTGAGGTCGAGAATTTGGTTGATCATTGAGTTTTCTACCGCATGAAAATCGTTGTTGTTTGGTCGAAAACGAAGTTTAGAAAAAATGGCATGATTCAATATTTTTATTTGATCAAAAGGATGTAAATTGTCCTTAAACTCTACCCAAACCTCATAATACAAATTTTCTAATTTATTTTTAAGTTCTTCGTAAGTCAATTCGGGAAACTGATAGGTTGCCACAATCCACAAGCCCTGCAATAAGTCTTCTCCGCCACTTTCTTTCCAAGCGCGCAATCTTTGCCATAGCTGATTACTGTGAAGTAAGCGAATTAATTTTTTTATACGTTCTGTAGTTTCAGATTTATTTTCGTTGTCTAGAGCTTGTTCCAAATAAGGAATAGCACTTGTGCCTAATGAAGAAAGTTTTTGTTCAACCATTTTCAATATTTCCCTGTCTTCATCTTCAAGTAAGAAAACTAAGGCTTTGATTTCGTTTTCGTCCATGTTAATTTCTTATCGAATTAAGTTTTTTTTATTTTTTGCAATATTATTGATTTTTTGTAATGATAGCAAATAAATTTTTGTCAAATCAATTTTTTTTATGTAGCTATCAAACCAGCGAAAATCAAACATTACGTATTTTTTATTGTTTAGCAAAAAACTTAAAATGTTCCAATGGAAATACAAAATGAAATTTTAGAAAAAGGTTTTGCAATTATAGAAAATGTTTTTACAGAAACCGAAATTGAGGCAATGCTCGAACAGATTGAAAATCGAGAAAATACCAATAATAATTTCAAAAAAAATAATGATTTATTTGCAGTTAGACATTTTTTTGGAGAGTTTCCAAATTTAGTAAAATTATTGCTTAACGATAAATTACAAAAATTGCTCGCCGAATTTGGTCAACATTATAACATTGTGAAATCTATTTATTTTGATAAACCTCAAAAAGCAAATTGGGTGGTAAATTGGCATCAAGATTTGACTATTTCAGTTAAAAACAGGCTCGAAACAAGCGGATTTGTGAATTGGTTACCCAAAGAAAACTATTTTTCTGTTCAACCACCAATACATTATTTGGAAAATATTTTGACTTTGAGAATACATTTGGACAAATGTAGCAAAGAAAATGGAGCTTTAAGAGTTTTGCCTGAAAGCCACAAAAAAATTGAAAATATAAAACAATTACCTGAAGCTATTTGGAAAACAGAAGAAATTTGTGAGGTAGAAAAAGGAGGAATTTTACTCATGAAACCTTTGATTTGGCATAGTTCTAGACGCAGTGAAAATCAACAAAAAAGGCGAGTAATACATATAGAATTTAGTAATTTGGCACTGCCAAACCCATTAATTTGGGCAGAGCTATTAGAAGTAAGTACCTAAAAAAATGTTTGACAACACTTTTTTAGGATTTATATAATTTAAGAACAAACAACAGGGACTTAGATTTTTGTTTTCTATTTAATCTTCAAAAATTTTATGAGGATTAAATTTTTTTTTATTGATAAACTCTTACAAATTCTACTTCCATTTTTTGCGGAAAAATACTGTCGTCAATTCCTTTTTGTTCTCCCCAAAAACCACCAACAGCAATATTAAGCAATAAATGTCCTGCTTCAGTAAAAGGATAAGCATCTTTTCCTTGCCCATTATTTTTGAAAGAATGATATTTTTTATTGTCCACATACCAATCTATTTGGTTTTCAGTCCATTCAATTGTGTAAGTATGAAAATCTTTTTGTGCCTTTTTTACCTTAATTTTTTCTCCCTTTTGTGTTCCATTTTTATGATTAAATGCCTTAGTGTGAACTGTTCCATGAACTACATTTGGATCATGTCCGACGTGTTCCATGATGTCAATTTCACCGTCATCTGGCCATTTTAGCGGATTGGTAGAGGTTAGCATCCATATTGCGGGCCAAGTTCCAGTCCCTTGAGGTAGTTTGGCACGGACTTCTATTTTACCGTACTTCCAATCTCCTTTACCCTTAGTTATCAACCTGCAAGAAGTGTATTTGTTGCCTTCAAAATCCTCTTTATGTGCTTCAATAATGAGTTTTCCGTTTTCAACTCTGCCATTTTTAATGTTTTTTTGGGTATAGAACTGTTTTTCGTCATTTCCCCAACCGTGTCCGCCCACATCATAGCTCCATTTGCTACTGTCTGGCAATCCTTGATATTCAAATTCATCAGCCCAAACCAATGCTAGTTTTTTGTTAGAAGATTGGGCATAAATTATTGAATTGGCTAAAATAACCAAATTCAAACATACAAAAAATAGTTTTTTATTCATGTCAAACAAAATTTTAGACGTATTTAAAATTGAAATTGGGCAATGATAACAATATATGATAAATTATTGACAATGAAGAGATTATTTTTAACAAAATTTTACAAAAATGATGCCGTGTTTTGCGTAGAATATACACAGTATTGCAAAAATTTGAGCAAAAGGAATTCTAAATCCAACTTTTCAAAAATACTTAAACCTTAGCTAATATACAAACATTTCAAAAAAAAATAAGTTTTTGTTTCTGAATGAATAATAAAGTATGATGATAGTTTAATTTTCTGTAAAAATAATTTTTTTCTCAAATGAATATTCTTATTTTATTATTTATATTTTTTGCTCAAACAGCTCTTGCCCAAGATCATAGCAAAGAAAAAGTAGTAGCAGATTCTATTCAGAAATTATCCCAAGAAGAGGCTCAAATAGATGCTTACCTTTATTTTGCAAAAAATTATTTTCATGAAGATATAGCTTATAGTAAAAAACTTGCAGAAAAAGCCCTAGAAATGTCTGAAACAATCAATTACGAAAAAGGAAAAATCAAAGCGTATTTAGGTTTGGCAGGCTATTTTACCTATAATCAAGCCAACAAAGCCTACATTTATTTTCAGAAAGCAGAAGAAGTTGCCCAAAATATTTCAAATTATGAATTATTGGTAGAAATTTTAGAACAAAAAGCGCTTTATCATGTCCGTTGGTTGCAATATGGACAGGCAATTATTTGTGTACAAAAAGCCACCAAAATTATCGTATCGGAACGTTTGAATTTGGAAATTCCTTATGAAACTTTGGCAATTATTTTGTCAAAACAAGGAAATTATCAGCAAGCCATTGGTTTTTATAAAATAGTGATTAATCATGATCGCCAAAACAACGAGGAATCAAATTTGTCAGGCATTTTTAGCGAAATGGGCAACGTTTATTACCGTTTACAAAATTATGACAGTGCCAGATGGTGTTATGAAGAAGGTTTGAAAATTGCCAAAAAATACGATCAAAAACGAGATTTAGGCTATTTGTACGACAATGTAGGGCTTTCTTTTTACAAACAACAAAAGTATCAGCAGGCACTTATTTGGCAAAAAAAAGGCTTGGAATTTCGCAAAAAATCGCATTCCGATTTAGATATTATTGCCAATCTGAACAATTTGGGCAAAACCTATTTGGCTTTAAAACATTACGATTCGGCTTTGTCGATGGCAAACGAATCCTTTCCGAAGACAATCAAATTTAGGAATTTATTTTTTTTGCAAGAAGTAAACGAAGTGATGGCAGATGCTTTTTTTGGGTTAAAAATAGCTGATTCAGCTTTTTTATATCAAAAAAATGCCTACAAATATTTGGATTCTTTAAAACAAGAGCAAGAAAAACAAGCCATCACAGGAGCAACGGCGATGATCGAAGCACAAAAAGAAATTACGGACAACCAAATTCTTAAAAAAGAAAACCAAGTTTTGACTATTGTAGGAGTTTTGTTAGCCATACTTTTTTTTACCATTTTAGCAACAAGTTTGTTGATTGTTAGGCAAAACAAAAGCAGAAAAAAATTATTAAAACAACTCCAACAGGCAAACCAAACCAAAGATCATCTTTTTGCAATCATTGCACACGATCTCAAAAGTCCTGTAACAGCTTTTCAGATGATTTTTAAGCAAATCAATTATTTTATTCAAAAAAAACAAATAGAACGCATAGAAAGCATCGGTTCTGCCATGAATCAGAGTGCGTTGAGTTTGGCGCATTTGCTAGATAATTTGTTAAATTGGGCATTGTTGCAAAAACAAGAAATTAAGGCTAATATCCAAAAAATAGATTTAAAAGACATTTTAAACCAAATAAAAAGCAATTATCAAGAACTTGCAAAATTTTTGGACATCGAAATATCCATCGAAATTTCTGAAGAAATAGAATTAAACACAGACCCACATCTTCTGCAAACCATTTTGAGAAATTTATTGAACAATTCGTTAAAATATACTTCCGAAGGCGGGAAAGTGAGCCTGATCGCCAAAAAAGAGGCGGATTTTGTCAAGATTTGGATCAAAGATATAGGCTTAGGAATGTCTGCCGATCTGATCAAGGAAATCTTTGATTCCGAACTCAACAAGTCCAAAAAAGGAATTAGAGGCGAGTCTGGAACAGGTTTGGGTTTGGTTTTGGTGCATCAATTTAGCCAAATTTTAAACGCCAAAATTAGCATAGAAAGCCAAATTGGCAAAGGCACAAGTTTTTTGATTTCTTTGCCAAATTTGTAATTCCATTGATTTATGAACAGGTTAAAAACCTGTTCTACAATTTTTCACGCCATTTTTTAAGCCTTTTACGCCATTATATAGTCCTTTTTACGACATTTTTTTTATATAGAATCTAACAATATTTAGTTTTAGCCAATAAATTTTTAAAACCATGAGAATTTTAGCCGTAGAAGACGAGGTAATTTTTGCCAACGCCTTAGAAATGTTAATAGAGGAGCTAGGCTACGAATTGATTGCGATAGCCAAAAGTTCGCAGGAGTTTTTGAGGCTTTTTGCGAGTAGCAAGCCCGATTTGGTACTTTTAGACATCAACATTCAGGGTACTATGGACGGCATCGAGCTTGCCGAGCATATTATGGCTTCTACTTTTGCTGTTCCTGTGATTTTTGTTACTTCCTACGCAGATTCTCACACTTTTGAACGTGCCAAAAAAAGCAAGCCTTATGCCTATTTAACCAAGCCCATCGATGAATCGGCTTTACAAAGAAGCATCGAGTTGGCTTTTGACAATTTTTCTAAAACTTCATTTGCTATGACAGGATCAAATCGGGATATGCTGATCAGAGATCATTTTTTTGTAAAAGTGGATCAAAATCTGGTCAAAATTAAGGTCGACGACATTATTTGTGTCGAAGCCGAAGATAAATATTGCACCATTTTTAGTCAAGACAAAAAACTGCTGGTCAGAATGAGTCTGAAAGATATTTACGCCAAACTTCCTCCAAACTTTTTTATACAAATTCACAAGGGCGCAATAGTCAATATCAATTTTGTGCAAAACGTGCATCTGAAAGACAATTTTGTGCAAATAGAAAAACAAAAACAACTGCCTATCGGCAAAAATTACCGCAACGCATTTTTAGAAAAATTAAACCTTTTGGATTGAATCGTCTGACCGTTTTGGTCTGATGATATGGTGTTTTTATGAACATTTTTTAATTAATTTTTTAAACAAAAACTATGAAAAAATCAATAACCATTTTATCAAAAAACCTTTATTTTAGGTTTTTGATGTTGATTTTCTTTATTTCTTTTGCTGACAATGCTTTTTCTCAAAACAAAGACGAAGCAAGCCAAAAAAGAGAAATAGAAAAACAAGACGCAAAATTAAAGGAGCTTTCGCAAAAATTTGCCAAAGAATACCAAGAACGCCAAGCGCAAGTAAAAGCGTATTGCGAAAAAAATAAAATTCCAATGTCTGAAACTCGAAACGGAGTCTATTAGACAAAATCTAATGTCGGTTCTTCTGCAACCATCAGAGCAAACCGTTTGAATTTAGGCGGAAGTTTAGGTTTGAATTTGAACGGACAAAACATGGAAGTGGACGGCACTCGCAACCGTTTGGGAATGTGGGAGCCAGATGCAACCAGAACCAGCCATCAAGAATTTCAAGGCAGAGTTACGCAAAGAGATGTAGCAGCTTATACAGGATCAGGCGGTGGCGGTCCAGATCATGCCGCACACGTGGCAGGGACGATGGTCGCAGGAGGAGTTGATGCCAATGCAAAAGGTATGGCATATCAAGCCAAAATGGATACTTATGATGCCTCTAACAATTTGGCAGAAATGACTGCCGCTTCCACAGGAGGCATGAACGGATCGATGTTGGTTTCAAACCATTCCTACGGACCTAGTTTTGCTACAGCGGCAGGTGATATTTGGAAAAGAGGTTATTATGATCAAGGGGCGGCGGATTGGGACGCATTTGCCATAGCATCACCCTATCATTTGTCGATCCAAGCCATCGGAAATGATCGAGACGAAACAGCTACCCCTACCATCATCAAATATGATATTTTGATGGGCGAATCCAACGCAAAAAACTTTTTGGGCGTAGGAGCTATTGAAATGATTACAGGAACTGCACAAAATTATACCCAAGCATCTGATGCCGTAATGTCTGATTTTAGTTCTTTTGGTCCTACTGATGATGGGCGTATCAAACCCGAAGTAGTTGCCGCAGGAGTCGGCATTTATTCTGCAAAATCGGCTACTGATGCCACTTATGGAACAAGTCAAGGCACTTCGATGGCGGCACCTGCCGTAACATCAGCTTTGTTTTTGGTGCAACAACACTACAAAAATATTTCAGGCAATTTTATGAAAGCCGCCTCTTTGAAAGCTATGGCAATTCATAATGTTGATGAAACAGGAACTACCGAAGGACCCGATTATGCTTTTGGCTTTGGTTTGTTGAACGTTGAAAAAATGGTTAAATTCCTAAATAACGATGGAAGAAATCATTTTTGGCAAGAAACAAGCCTCGCTAACGGTGCAACTTATACAAAAGCCATCAAAACTTCAGGCGGAAAAAGTCTAAAAGTTACGATAGTTTGGAACGACCCTGCCGCTACGCCTTTGGCAAACAATAACACTTCTTTGGATAACAGAACTTCTCGTTTGGTAAATGACCTCGATGTACGGATCAAAAAAGCCGATGGAACGGATTTGGCTTTGCCTTGGAAACTCGATCCTGCCAATCCCGCTAATGCCGCCACAAGAGGCGACAATTTGGTCGATAACATCGAACAAATTTCTTTTGACAATGTTCCCGCAGGAAATTATACGATACAAGTTACGCACAAAGGCACATTAGCCGCCACACAAGATTTTTCGATCATGGTTTCGGGAATTAGCCAAATAGAAGTAGAACAAAATACGGCTTTTATTTCGACAGGTTCTGGTTCGTATAATTTCGGAAACGTAAATGTAGGCTCAAACTCTGGCGACATTACTTTTACCGTAAAAAATACAGGTGCTACGGCTTTGCTTTTGTCTAATTTCCAAATTAATGGCACTGATGCGGCAATGTTTACAAGTGTAAATTTTGTAACGACAACCATTAACGTTTCGGCAAATACTACGTTTACGCTTAAATTTACGCCAACTTCGGCAGGGGCGAAAACCGCCTTTATTACGATTGGCAATAATAGTGCAGGCGAAAATCCTTATACTTTTACCGTCAATGGTACAGGAGTAGCCGTAGCAAATTCTAATCCTTTTATTAGCGTAAAACAAAATACTACGCTTATTCCCCACTCGACAGGTACGCATAATTTTGGAAACATAAACGTAGGTTCGAATAGTGGAATGGTCAATTTTACGGTAGAAAACTTGGGAAATGCAAATTTGGAATTGTCTAATTTCCAAATTACAGGCACTGATGCTTTGATGTTCTCTACGACCAATTTTATAACGACAACCGTAAATGCAAGCAATAGCACCACTTTTGGGCTGCAATTTGCCCCGACAAGCAACGGAGCTAAATTTGCAACCGTAAGCATAGGCAATAATAACGCCCTTTATACCCCTATGCCCACTACGTTTAGCAATAAAACCGATGTGGATAATAATTTATCAAATAATTCAGTTGTGGATAGCTATCTGTACGGCGGGACGCTTTATGTAGGCACAAGCGGAGGTTTGTCCGTTTCGACTGATGGCGGGAATACCTTTACTAATAAAAGTATAGCAGGTGCGCTATCTGTTTTGTCTTTTTTTGCCGATGGCGGCACTTTCTATGTAGGGGCAAATAACGGTTTGTCTTTTTCGACTGATGGAGGCACGACCTTTAAGACTCGAAACAATGCCAATAGTGGTATCGGTAGCGGTATAGGAGAATGGGCTGTTTCTAAAATCTATGCAAACGGCAGTACAATCTATGCGGCTACCAATGGTGGTTTGTCTTTTTCGACCGATGGCGGCACGACCTTTAAGACTCGAAACACTTCGAATAGCAATTTAGTCAGTGGCAAAATTAACGACATCTATGTAGATGGGGGAACTATTTACGTCGCTACTGGGGCATCTGCTAACGGGGCTTTGTCCTTTACTACCGATGGCGGAGAAACCTTTGCCAATAGAAACATGGCGAACAGCATGATCGGGAACGCCGCAATGGGTGTCTATGTAAGCGGGGGAGTGATTTATGCGGCAACTACTTCAACCACAGGCGCAGGTTTATCTTTTTCGACAGATGGCGGGACTACTTTTGCCAATAAAACCACCGCTAACGGCTTGGGAGGTAATTTTACGAATAAGGTATATGTGCATAACGGCACTGTTTACGTAGCCACAGACGGCGGTTTGTCTTTTTCTACTGATGGCGGGAATACTTTTGCCAATCGAAGCACCGCTAACGGCTTGGGCGACAATGGCGTTAATTCTTTGTACCTAAACAATGGCAAGTTCTATGTAGCTACTGCGGGCGGTCTGTCTATCAGCAATCCTGAACCTTATACTTTCAATATTACAGGCACAGGAGCAGAACCCTTTATTTCTGTAAAACAAACGGCAAATATTGGCAATAACGGAACATATAATTTCGGAAATGTAGCCCTTCCTTCGAATAGCGGAGATATTACTTTTACTATCGAAAACACAGGAACAGCCAATTTGAATTTGTCAAATTTCCAAATCAACGGCGCAAATGCAGGTGATTTTAGTACGACAAGTTTTGGAACTACCAGCATAAATGCGGCAGGAAATACAACCTTTACTTTGAAATTTACGCCAAGTAGTGCAGGAGTAAAAACGGCTTTTATTACGATTGGCAATAATTCGGCTGTAAATCCTTATACTTTTACAGTAAACGGCACAGGAACGATTCAGCCTTTTATTAGCGTAAAACAAGGCGCAACGCCAATTCCAAACTCGACAGGAACGCACAATTTTGGAAACATTGCCGTCAATTCGAATAGTGGAATGATCAATTTTACAGTTGATAATCAAGGAAATGCCCCTTTGGATTTGTCTAATTTCCAAATTACAGGCGCAAATGCGACTATGTTTACGACTACTACCTTTATTACGACTACAGTAAATGGCGCTGCGAATACCACTTTTGGGCTACAATTTGCCCCGACAAGCGGCGGAGCAAAATTTGCAACCGTAAGCATAGGCAATAATAACGCCCTTTATACCCCTGTACCCAACACTTTTAGCAATAAAACGACTGCAAACGGTTTGGGAAGTAATGACATTCGTAGTGTATATGTTGTAGGTAACAATGTCTATGCGGCAACTTATGGCGGAGGTTTGGCTATTTCAACAGATGGTGGTACTACATTTACCAACAAAACCACTGCCAACGGTTTGGGAAGTGATTTCGTTTATGGCGTATATACCTTAGCTAACAATGTCTATGCCGCAACCGATGCTGGTTTGTCTATTTCTACTGACGGCGGAGCTAATTTTACCAATAAAAACACGACCAATACACCTATTTTGGGAAGTAATATAGTGGGTAAAGTATATGCTGTAGGCACAAGTATTTATGCCACAATTAGTAACATCATCAATGGAGGCTTGGTTATTTCCACAGACAACGGGGCTACTTTCAGCCGAAAAACAACCGCCAACGGTTTGGCAAGTAATTCTGTAAGAGGGGTATTTCTAAGCGGTGGAACTATCTATGCCGCAACTTATGGCGGAGGTTTGGCTTTTTCTACTGATGGGGGAACGAGTTTTACTAACAAAACGACCGCTAATGGTTTGGGACATAATCAAGTTAGTGGCGTATATGTAAGTGGAGGAACTATCTACGTGGCTACTGATGGTGGTTTGTCTATTTCAACCAATGGAGGAATTTCTTTTACCAATAAAACCAATGCAAACAGCGGTTTAGGACATGATGCTGTTTATGGCGTATATGTCGTAGATAACAATGTCTATGCCGCAACTTATGGCGGAGGTTTGGCTATCTCTACTGATGGCGGAAATACTTTCACCAATAAAACCACTGCCAACGGTTTGGGACATAATTTTACTTATGGTGTGTATGTCGATGCCTCAAAAGTATATGCGGCTACTAATGGTGGTTTGTCTATTGGTAATTTGTATCCTCCCTACACTTTCACCGTAAACGGCACAGGAGCTGAACCTTTTATTTCCGTAAAACAAACCGCAAATATTGGCAATAACGGAACGTATAATTTTGGAAATGTTGCCTTAAATTCAAATTCTGGAAACATTACTTTTACGGTTGATAACACAGGAACAGCAAATTTGAATTTGACTTCTTTCCAAATCAACGGCACAAATGCAGGCGATTTTAGTACGACAAGTTTTGTAAATACAAGCGTAAATGCAGCAGGAAATACGACTTTCACTTTGAAATTTACGCCAAGCAGTGCAGGTGCAAAAACCGCTTTTATTACGATTGGCAATAACAGTGCAGGCTTAAATCCTTATACGTTTAGCGTTACAGGAACGGGAGTTGTAAGTCCGTTAATTGCAGTCAAACAAGGCGCAAATGCGGTTAATCACACAGGCGTACATAGTTTTGGAAACGTAAATGTAAATTCAAACAGCGGAAACATTACATTCACCATCGAAAACACAGGAACGGCAACGCTTAATTTGGGAACTTTCCAATTAAATGGCACAAATGCAGGAGAATTTAGCCAAATTATTCCGCTAACCAATGCAGTTGTTGCGGCAGGAAATACCACTTTTAGCTTGAAATTTAGCCCAACTTCGGCAGGAGCAAAAACGGCTTTTATTACCATAAACAGCGATGCCACGCCAAACGCTTATACGTTTACGCTAAACGGCACAGGAACGGCTTTAACTACGGTTACAGCAACGCCAAACAATCCAACTACGCCAAACACTGGGACAACAAATACAATCGTAAACACTACTCCTGCGGACATTTTGACCATAAACGGTCAGAATCTTAACATTGCTCCTGCGGGCGGAAGCACTACTTTTGTAACGGCAAATCCCTTGCCTTTTGGCTCTCAATTAGATTTCAAATTGCCAAATGGCTTTATGATTGTGCCTTTTGAAGCTAGTAAAGCCACAGTAAACAATGGGAAAATTACGCTAAACGGAGTTGGGCAAATCAAATTGACCATTATCAAACCTGATGGCACATTCTCGCAAATAATTTTGAATGTAGAGAAGGCAAATGCTTTTTTAACAGCAAATCCAAATACTACAGCTTCAGTAGCAAATTTGACTTGTCAAAGTCCTGCTTTTGCGCTGCCTTTCGCTAGCAATTCGCCTGAAAAAATCAATTTAAGCGTTCTTTCTGGCAAAGCCGAAATTCAAAACAATTTGCTTAAAGTTTTGGGAACAGGTTTGGTTAAAATCAGAGCAACACAAGCCGAAAACAACAATTTCACTTCGGCGCAAAGTTTTGATTTTGATTTTAATGTAAACAAAACCTCTCGAACTTTTGCTCTAGCTAATTTAGCA
>RDXG01000161.1 GCA_004292785.1 Bacteroidota bacterium | reverse complement strand
CTATAGCTTGTTTATTTGGGTGTTGTACTATTTTATGGGCTATATCCTGTTTTTTTGCTTTGATAGGACAGCGCACCTCGATATGTGGTTCGCCTATATTATTCTCATCACAGGCACGATTGGAATGTCTGTTCCTGTGCAAGGTGGCGCGGGAGCGTATCATTTGATGGTAGGCAATATTTTTGCCTTGCGCAATTTGAGCGTAGAAGAAGGCATTTTGTTGGCTACTTTTATGCACGCCGTACAACAATTTGTCATTTTATTGGTGGGCGGAAGTGCTTTTTTGTACGGATTATGGGCATATCAAAAAACAAATCCAAAAAAATTTGCAAATTCATAAAACCCTCCCTATTTTTGTGTTGAAAGTTGAGAGATGATGGTTGAAAGTTGATTTATTGAGTTATCGAATATTAAGTTATTGAATATTTAACCAATAATCCACCTTTCTACCCTTCCACCCCTCTACCTTTCCACCCCTCCACCTTTCCACCCTTCTACCTCTATGCTACTACTTGCTAAAGAATACGTCCCCTTCGATTACTGGCCTATCTTCATACAATTCGGCTTGGCTATGGCTTTTGTGATTGCTACTATGATAGCTACCCACTTGTTGGGACCGAAGCGCAACAGCGAAATAAAAGACGAAACGTGGGAATGTGGTATTGAGCCTGTGGGTGATGCCCGCACTCCTATTTCCGTAAAATACTTCCTGATAGCCATTTTGTTTGTGCTGTTTGATGTGGAGGTTATTTTCCTCTATCCTTGGGCGGTAAATTTCAAGGCGTTAGGCTGGTTTGGCTTCTTCGAGATGCTTTTGTTCATGGCGTTGTTGCTTTTCGGCTTCTACTACATCATCAAGCGTGATGTGTTGAAGTGGGAATAAGCACTTGCCTACTCAATAATATACCCAAACGCCCCACAAAACCGTATTTTTGTGGGGCTTATAGTTTGTTTATTTTTATTTTGCTTTATGAAAATACCTTCTTTGCCTAAACTCTTGAAAAATAAAATCTACAAAACAGGACAAACACGAGGTGCTGATGATGACGTAATTTTTCAAAATCGTGTCAATCGAAACAGTACAGTTTTGATACCATATCCTTTTTTTGAAACCTGCTTTCAAATGCTTGGAAAGGGAATGACTTTCCAAAACGGTTTTATTGTTTTGATTACACCCGAAGAATATTTTGAAATCAGTGGTTTTCAAAATGATATGGCTAAAAAAGATTTGTATTTAGGAAAAAACGCACTTTTGTTTTATTATTCAAGAAGTCAATGGACTAAATACAACCCAATAGAACGAAATTTATCACCTGCTAACAATAGAAATAATCCATTAGGAGGTGAATATGTGGCAAGAGTACCCGCAACTACTGCAGAGGGCGAAAGCAAAATACATCATGGATTTAGTGATAGCAGTTTAAAGGGCGCAGGTATCCGAGTTTATGAATATGCAAATAGTGAAACAATTAAAGCGACTCAATTACAATTAGAATACATTTTTTGGCAATGTTTTGATGCGAAAACAGTTATGTTGCAAGAAGGTATGCAAGAACTTGATATAGCAACACGAAAACAATATATTGAAGATGAGTGCCTACAATCTTTTCTTTCGGATAAAGTAAAATTGCAGACTTCGAGAATTTTGAACACACAAGGCAATGCCATTTGCCCTTTGTGTTTAGAAGAAATTTCTGCTCGAGGTTTTTTTCAGAAAGTAGCTCAAGCAGAAGGGCGTGAAGTAGAAGACCTTACCGTAACTCAACTAAATCTTTTTCATATAAAGGAATTGCGTATGGGAGAATATAACCACAAACCTTATAACTTGGCTTGGGGACATCATCATTGCAACATTGTAGTAAAAGATACAGGCATTGAAGAAACCTTGTTATGGATGTATGAAGTGATAGAACGCAACAAAGAACAAGGTTTTGATTTTCATTAAAAAAGAGTAGGCGTATTTTCAAATTTTTGGGTAGATTTGGTAGCTGTTTTTGTTAGTCGCATGATATTATTCGTATTTACCAGAACTTCATCTATTTCGTTGCTTTCAAGTTTTTCTAATCTATTTTTAATTACATTTACCCAATTTTCTTCTATTTCTATAGAAATAGTTTTCCTTCCTAACATTTGTGCGGCAATAGCTGTACTACCCGAACCTGCAAAACAATCTAACACTATATCATCTTCATAAGAAGAACTGTGGATACAATGCTTTAACATATCTATTGGTTTTTCGGCAGGGTGTTTCCCATTATAAGGTCGAACCGAATAAAAATTCCAAACATCTGTAAATTCACTGTTTCCATCTACATCAAAGGGGCGTATCAAGTCTTCGTAAAAAGGCATCGATTCGATACAACCTGTATCTAAGAACGCCTTGCAAATTTTATCATACTGCTCACGGTTAGGAATATTCCGCCCTGCTTCCCAATTAGAAACAGCACCACCATGATTTACAGTGCCATAATCTCCCGTAATTTCTGTAAGATCTTTCATCGAAAGACCACATTTTATTCTGTTTTCCCGCAAAACATTTGCGTACCAAACATTGAATATATTGCCTTCGAAGGCAGGTTCGGCAAAGATAATCCTTTCTGAATGTGCATACCATTGGCGCAATGATTCTTTTCGCATCTTTTGTTTCCAACCATCAAAACCGGGTTCGTTAAGTTTGTTCCAAACAATGTGTGACAAAACATTAAATTGCTCCATAAATAAACTATCAATACGATTTGCCATTTTGGAGGAGCAAAACATATAAATAGAGCCATTAGGTTTTAAAATGCGTTTCCATTCTTGCACCAATACAGCCACCCAATTCAAAAAAATATTGTCTGACTCAAAAGCTGTGTCATTAACAATATTTTTCTTTTTAGTTGTGTGATAAGGCGGGTCTGTCAAAATAAGTGATACACTGTTATCAGGTATTTGTTTGAGCAGTTCCACCGAGTCCCCCCAAAGAACAAGAGATTTATCTGATTGATATGCAGTAGATGCCAACGTATTTTCTATAATACGCTCAAAATCATACTTACGCGAGGTTTGATAACTGTATTGTTCCATATTTTCATCGGAAATATACGCAAATATACACAATTTAATCAATAGTGCAAATATTTCAAGGTTTTTCAAGAAAGCAAATACGGTAGATAGATACACTACTCGCAAGCCTTATGGGTTATGGGTGTAATTCAAATTGTCCCCCCACTGGCGCAAACCTTATGGCTAGTGCCTACCCAACTGAAGTGTCTTGCTTCCGCATAAGCGAATAAATTACAAATAAAAATAAATGTACTAAAATACAATTTTTAGTACATTTATTTTTATTTTGTATGGTTTATTTTTCAAAAATAACGTTTGTTTTTGGGCTATACTTTTAGTTTTTCACGGTTTATATTTTCGAAAATAGTGTTTATTGCAAAAGTTATTGGTGTCGAAAAGTGCATTAGAAAAATATGTGTGAAATAATTTTTTATTTCAATATTATGTACCCAAAAATAGGCAAGCTAACGATATAAAATTTATTCTGGTATAGTGAGTATTCC
>RDXG01000160.1 GCA_004292785.1 Bacteroidota bacterium | reverse complement strand
TTCAATTTTTTGGAAGCCATCGAACAAATCAAACAATTTTTTGACGATCCTATGGACGCAATTCATTGTTTTTATGCTTTTGTGGGCTATTGGGACATTACTTCGACCATTGCCGAAAACGAATATCATGAAGGTTTGCAAATGGTGGGTTACAAGGGCAAAAAAATAAGCGAAAGTGTGCTTGTTCCACATAAACACCGCAGAAATTTCAAAAAATTCATAGAAAATCACTTTGTTTTTACCAATCAAGGTTCTGGTTTGACTGCCGATTATTATTTTAGCCGTTTTGATGAAGTCATTGTCAAACTAAACCCTGAATATGCCAAACAACACGGCATTTTTTTTACAGACGACAAATTGAGTCGGTTTGCGCATTGGTTTATCGAAGAAAAAATAATTGAAAACGTAGGAGAAAATTACATCATTGTTGATCCTGCGGCAGGTTCTGGAAATTTGATTGCCAACTACAAAGGCAAACTCAAACACAAAATTGTTTCCGACTATCAACCCGATTTATTGAGAACGATCGAAAGGCGTATGCGAGTCGATCCTTATCATAGAGAATCTGGTTTTACCATTATTCCAAAAGCTTCTGAAAACAAAGGTTTGAATTTTTTGGACAAATCTGCAACAGATTATTTGGCGGAAATAGAAAAGGCTTTGCACCGTAAAAACCTAAAATTAGACCAAGCATTTGCGTTTTTGTTAAATCCACCTTATAAAAACACGGATCAACACGCAAAATTTAGGCAAAATAACGAAGCAAATTACGAAATTCATGAAGATATTTTGGCTTTAACAGGTCAAGATGCGGGCAAGGAACGTTATTTGGCGTTTTTGGCGCAAATTCTTTTGATTTGCAAAGAACAAAATTCCAGAAATGACGAACATTTGCCTTTGTTAATGATTTTTACGCCAACTTCTTGGTTAATTCCTCGACCTTCTTTCGAAAAGTTTAGAGAAATTTTTGATACTTATTTCGAATATAAGGCAGGTTTTATTACGACCAGCAACGAATTTTTTAAGCTAGAAGGAAGATGGGCGGTTGCTTTTACGGTTTGGCAATTCAGAAAACCAACAGAAAACGCAAAAAATAAAATCTTACTTCACGATTTTTCTGCCCTCACTCGCAGAGATTTGTTCTTTGATTGGGACGAAAAAAATCCAAAAGACTTCAAAAAATTACGTCAGATATTTTTGAAATCAAAAATAATCAGATTGCACAATTCTAGGGGAGATATTCGGGAAACTTTGCCATTTTTGAAGAAAAAAGACAAATCTGTGAGGCAATCTCGTTACAATATGTATCGAAATTGGTCTGCAAGCGAAAAAAATGAAAAAATTGTCAGCGGTTTTCCTTTAAAAGATGATCGGCATCAAAACTACAACGTTCCCTACGGTTTTGCGAAGGCAAATTTTGTCGGTTTTATGGAAGACAACACGCCTGTTCGTTTGGCGCAAGACTCGCACAAACGCATGAGCAATCAGCCTGATCGTGTTTGGTTTTTGCTCATGACCGCTTTTAGTAGCGTCAATTTGTCCCAAATTCATTCAGGGGCGGCGAACAGTCGTTCTTATTGTGCCTATGATTTGAAATCGGCGCAGGCACTTTTTGCGTGGTTTGGCATTAGCAAAGCGGTAAATGGGCGTTATCCTGTTTGGGCAAACCAATATGATTTATGGAAAATTAATTTTAAAAAATCTAAATTTAAAGCCTATTTTTATAGCCTTTGTTACGCCTATGCTTTGGCAGAAAACCGTTGTGTGCAAACTGTTTTCGAAAAAAATAATCCTGTGGCAGACGCGCCTGAAGTTTTTGTAGATAATCCACTTTGCCCAATAAATCGAGAAAGTTTTTGGAATACGGTCTTAGATTCTGAAATTTCGCAGGAAAAAATCGATCTTTTGTCTGAAAATGAAGTTATTTTTAGCCAAAATAATTTGGCTTGGGCTTTGGTTGAAGCGGTCAAAAATTTATATCGTTTTTGGAATTCGAATTATTGCCAAGCCCAAACTTTGCGAAATGTGGGTTTAGAAAACGAGCCATATTTCAAATATTTTGCTTATGCTGATTTTGTAAGTCCTTTTTCGGGGCTGATTCAGATCAAAAAGTACGCAGAAGTAAATTCGGCAACAGATTTATACCCTTATTTCGAAAAAATTACAAATTTGAGTAAATTGGTCAAAGAGGAAATGTATGAACTTTTGATCAATGAATTTGGGTATTTTGATTAAAAAAACTTAAGTCAGACGCAAGTCGGACTTTTTTTAGCAGAAATTTTGACAACGAAAATAACACAACAAAAAATTTCATAAAAAAAACTAAATTTGCAAAAAAAATGCTTTTATGACTCAATTTTATTACATATTTAGTTTTTTTAATACAAGAAAAAATGACTATTACAAAATTTGTAAAAGGTGTATTGGTTGATAAAACCACCCAAGTTCAAAAAATAGATTTGGGAAAGATCAGCGAAACAGAAATAAAATCTATTCAAGAAAAATTGGGTTTGGATTTAACCAATTTTCAAAGAATTTTAGATAATTCTGGTATCAAACACACATTTAAAAAACATGGAAATGCTAAAACAGAGGAACCAAGAGGACAAATTGCAATTGTGCCAAGTGATTTTGAGAAGATTTTGGAAATAGTACAAAATCCTGATTTAGTGGAATATGTAGGCAAAAACAGAATTGGAAATGATTTGATTTTATACGAAAAAAACTTTGAGAATATTTTATGTTATGTAGAAGGATTAAGAGAAAGTAGAAAAAAACAGCGCAAGGAAGCTTATTTGGAAACCTTTTACATAAAAAAGTCTTCAAAAAATTAGCTTTTTGAAGACAAAAAAAAACAGACGAAACGTGCTATTGTTAGAAATTATTAGAAACAAGCGTCGCTCATAACGTCCTAAACGAACTGCTTTTGATATGGCAAATATACGAAAAAATTGATAAAAACGTTTTTACACAAAAAAAATAAAACACAAATTTTCCTAAAAAAAGCATTAAATTTGCAAAAAAAATGCTTTTATGACTCGAACAGAACTTTCGCAAATTGGCGAATTTGGCTTAATTGACCGCATTAAATCCAAAAATAAGTTTTCTAACCCAAATACTTTGTATGCCATCGGCGATGATGCTGCCGTTTTAGACAATGCAGACGGAATGGTGCGTTTGGTTTCTACCGATTTGTTGCTCGAAAAAATCCATTTCGATTTGGCGTATATGCCCCTCAAACATTTGGGTTACAAAGCCGTAGCCGTAAACATTTCGGATATTGCCGCCATGAACGGAATCCCTGAACAAATTACGGTAGGTTTGGCGCTCAGCAATCGCTTTTCGGTGGAGGCAATCGACGAACTTTATGAAGGCATTTTTATGGCTTGCGAACACTACAAAGTAGATTTGGTGGGCGGAGATACTACTTCTTCGGCTTCTGGTTTGGTCATTTCTATTACGGTCATTGGAAAAGCCAAAAAAGACCAAGTTGTGTATAGAAATACTGCCAAACAAGGCGATATTGTTTGCGTTACAGGCGATTTGGGTAGTGCCTACGTGGGTTT
>RDXG01000240.1 GCA_004292785.1 Bacteroidota bacterium | reverse complement strand
CAAAAGTTTGAATTTTGGACAAAAAAGTATTCTTCAAAGGAAAATAAGCTGCTTGCATTCCCTTCGAAAAATCTAAATAAATGGCTAAAGTATCATTAAAAACCGCTTTTTCTGTTGGAAATTGCTGCAAATATTTCCTATGAAAATCAAATAACAGCTCGCCTTCTGTAGAAACTCCGCAGGAAAACAAGACAAGCAAAAACCAAATGATTTGCTTGCTCACTTTGATCGCAATTTTGCTAGTTTTTCGAGTAAAACAGCTTCTTCTGGGGTAATATTTTTTGGCATTTCGATATTTATTTCAATATACATATCCCCAAATTCTGTTGGTTTATCGTATTTTGGCATACCTTTCCCCCTGATTCTCAACGACTTGCCTTGTTCACACTCTTTAGGAATGCTAAAAGTAACCGTACTTTCATCTAACATTTTAACAGGAACTTTCCCACCTAACAAAGCAGTATAAAGATCGATGCTTAACTGCCCTTTCAGATCGTCCCCCACTCGTTCAAAGTTTGGGTGTTTGGCAACCAAAATTTTGATATATAAATCTCCGCGTGTACCTTCTGCTCCCTGCCCGCCTTTTCCAGACAATTTTAATTCTTGTCCATCAGCTACTCCAGCCTTAATTTTTAGTCTTAAATTTTGGTTTAAAATCGAAAAAACCTGTGTAGTTCCCTTAAAAGCATCTTCTAAAGAAATAGAAAGGTCTGCTTTTACATCTTTTCCGCTAGAAACTTTGGTAGTATTGGCATCTTTGTCGTTTTTAAGATCGTTACTGTCCCAAAAATATTTTTTAAAAAAATCAGAAAAGCCATCTCCAAAAATATCTCCAAAAAAGTCTTCTTCTTTTTGAGGTTCGTTTGGTCTTTGGTAAGAGCTTCTGCGTCTGTTGTAATCGTAATTTGGATTGCCACCAGATTGCTGATATTTTCCCCAATTACTGCCCATTTCTTCGTATTTAGAACGTTTTTGCGCATCACTAAGCACTTCGTATGCTTCCGAAATTTCTTTAAATTTATTTTCTGCTACTTTGTCATTCGGATTTTTATCGGGGTGATATTTTTTCGCTAAGGATCGATAGGCTTTTTTAATATCGTCAGCAGAGGCGTTTTTAGAAACACCTAATATTTTATAATAATCTTTGTATTCCATAGTTTTTTTTCGCAATAATAGGAAAATATTTTCAGATTTTCACTAAAAAAATGCTCTTTGTTTCAGTGAAATAAAAAACATTCTATTTTTTCATTAAATAGAATGTTTAAAACAAAATTTTAACATTTATCGAACAAATGTTTTTTCATAATGCTCTGTATAATATTTGACTGCAACCTCAATTGCCTGCTTGTTTGTAAGCCGATCTGTGTGGTGTTTGTCCTGTTTTTGATGTTTTGGATTATATTTTGACATTATATTTCCCTCTTGACGGTAGGTAATGTGTCCGTCCAAAAGATCAAAGGAAGTTTCTACAAAAGAACTTGCCACTGGTTTCCAAGAATAAGAATTTTCTTTTTGTGCCAAAAATATTTTTACTAAAAACTCCTTTTCTGTTTGTTCTGTGGTCAAAAAGCTCAAAAAAACAGGCTTAATTGTGCCAGAAGTTTTTTCTTTAATGCTCAAATCATATCTATTTTCACGATTTGCTGTTTTATCGATGAAAATAAGATATTTTTCGTAAGTACTTTCTATCTTGTCAAATTTTTCATTTGACACAAAAAGACCATTTTTTTTAACATCTACAACAGTTTCTTTTTTTGTATTCGAACCTGTGTTGTTAATTACTGTGGTAGTTTGGCTACTTTTGCAAGCGGTAAACATAAAAATTAACACTGAAAAATAAATACTTTTCATAAATAGCAGAAATTAGATTTGATGCGCAATTTAATCATTTTTAAATAAAAAATATCTTTTATAAATTATTAAAAAATGATATAAATCAAACATTTGTACCTTTTTTTAATTAATTTAATATTTTTTGAGAAAAGAAACTAATTTACAATTTTTAAAAATCATTTTTTTCAAAAAGAAAAATTATTGTTAAATTGCGCAAAAAATTATTTATTTATGAAAAATATCATCTTTTCAATTTGTCTTTTTACTCTTTTATCTATGCTTTTTGCTTGCAAAGACAAAAAAGAAGAACAAAAACGCATAGAAAGAATAGTTAGACAAGAAATTTTGTCTAAAACAAACTCAAAAGCTGCAAAATTAGAACTTATTGAAGAAAAAGAAGATCAATATTTGGCTGTGGCAGACTTGGAAAATGGGCAAAAAATTCAAGCCATTTTTGTAGGAAATGCCGATAAATACATCTTCAAAGAAACCTTAGGTTCGGAAGTTGCCCGCCAAATTTCGGATATGTTTGGTGTTTTTTGCAGTGATTTGTCTTTGAAACCCATAGACTCACTTAATTATTCAGCAAATGCCAAATTGGTTTCTGGCGAAAATATGAATTTGCGAGTGGTGGTCGGCAAAGGTTGGTATCCGACAGATAGTTTATCTTTAAAAACCATGCTCACTTATCAAGTCAAAGATTATTTGGGAGTAGATTCGTTGGAAATTTCCTTAACAGCCACAGATTCAATTAATTATCAAGGAAAAACCTTGTTAAATACAGGCGAAAAAATGGATTTTTCGGCAAACCAATACGGAGATTGGTTTGTGAACAACGATTTGGAAAGTTTGATGACGGCTACCAAGTACGAATTTATCAAAACAAATCCAAAATTGAGCCTACACAATTTGCAAATTGGAAAATCTAAAATGGAAAATCTATATGAGGGACAAGTGGTTATTAGTGACGAAAAAAAGATCAAAGATACCCAAAAATTGCTTGTTGAATACCAACAAAAGGGGTTTCAATGGAAAGTTGTGCCGCTGGACAAAAAGTAATTTTTTTCAAAAATATCAGCAAATTTATAAGCTGATATTTTTGAAAAACAGTTTTTTAGCGTCTGTTATCATCATCATCAAGCATACTCAAATAACTTTTATAACGGCTTTCTGCAATTTTTCCTTCCAAAACTTGTGTTTTAATTTCGCATTTTGGTTCGTTGATGTGCATACAATTTGGATATTTGCACTGCCCCAATACTTCACGCATTTCTGGAAAATAATGACTAATTTCACTTCTTTCCATATCTTTCAAACCCAATTCTTTGATTCCTGGCGTGTCAATAAAATAAGTATTTTTACGAATTTCAAACATTTCTGCAAAAGTAGTCGTATGTTTTCCCTTATTTGCAAAATTAGAAATGATGTCCGTTTTTTGATGAATTTGTGGAGCAATTCTGTTAATCAAAGTAGATTTTCCAACTCCCGAATGTCCCGAAACTAAGGTCTTTTTGCCTTCCAACAAATTTTCTAGCTCAGTCAAATCGGATTCTAAAGCCGAAACTTTCAAGCAAGGATAGCCAATTTTTTCATAAATATTGCAGTATTCTTCTAGTATTTGCTGTTCCTGTTCGGATAAAATATCAATTTTATTAAAAACAACCACAGTCGGAATTCGAAAAGATTCAGCACTTACCAAAAAACGATCTAAAAATCCCAAAGAAGTTCTAGGCATTGCTACCGTAGCCACAAGAATCGCTTGATCCAAATTGGCAGCCAACAAATGCCCAAAAGCACCTTTTTGAGGTGATTTACGCACAATATAATTTTGGCGTTCTTCAATATCTGTGATGATAATTTGCCCCTCTCCTTCTTCTTCGTAGAATACATGATCTCCTACCGCAATCGGATTGGTTACTTTAAGCCCTTGCAATTTGATTTTTCCTCGCAAACGCCCTTTTAAAATTTGTCCCTGCTCGTTTTGGACTTCATACCAAGAGCCAGTGGATCGCATAATTAAACCTTTTTGTTGCATAGTATTTTTTTTAATGACCCCAAAACCAATATATAAGGTTGCATGATCAAAGGCTTATTTGTTAATTAGTGTTAAAAATTGTTTGTGCAAATTCAAAACTTGCGGAATAAGTAACTGTGTTTGATCATTCAAAACAATAAAATCAGCTACTTTTCTTTTTTCTTCTTCAGGCATTTGTTTAGCAATTATTCCCAAGATTTCTTGTTCTGTTCGCTGCGGATCACGTTTTTGTATTCTTTTCAAACGAATATCTAAAGGCGCATCAACCAAAATTATTTTGTCTAATTCCTTATAAGACCCAGATTCTATCATCAAAGCAGCTTCTTTCAAAACGTAGTTTTTCTTTTGCTGATTAGCCCAATTTTTCATGTCCTGCCCTACTTTTGGGTGAACCAAAGCATTGAGTAAAGCCACTTTTTGCTGATCCTGAAAAACCTGATTAGCCAAATATCCACGATTTAATTCGCCATTTGGCAAATAAGACTCATTTCCAAAATGTTCTATAATTTCTTCTTTCAGCAATTTATTATTGGTCATTAACCATTTGGCTCTTTGGTCAGCGTCATAAATTGGGGTTCCTAATTGTCTAAAAATAAGACAAACTGTACTTTTACCTGTTCCAATTCCCCCTGTAATTCCGATTTTTATGATGTTTTTTCGCATAAATTACTTTAAATAAAGGTGGTTCTATCCTAACATTTCTAAAATTTTCCACCGAATCTATTTGTGGAATGATGGTAGAATCATTCAAATTCAAATCTTCAAATTTGGCAACGACTCGCAGATTATCTATCATTTTATATCTTTCTTTTACCCAATAAGATACTATTGCCCTTGATTCTTTTAAATACACTGAAGAATCAGTGGGAAATTGTTTTAATATAATAGGTGTTTCTATGCTTTTTTCCACAAACAAATCCGTATTAAAAGAAACACTTACGTTTGGGAAATTTGGTACTAATGAATTTTCTGAAAGAATATCTATTTGGGCAGTATAATTTTTATTATTAATTTGACTATCGGAGAGTTTTAAAAATAAGGTATCTCCCATATTTTCTATGAGTGAAGAAGCTCCTTTAAATTTAATATATTGGGGATTCAATAGAATGGGCGAAGTAAGAAAATAGCCTTTTTGCAAATTAATTTCCTCTGAATTAAGATACACAAAAATTCTTTTTTCTTGCAAAAAATTAAATTGAAACCAAATAGTGTCTTGTGGAATATTAACTACCTTCAATTTTGGAACTGCTCCTATAAGTAATGGTAAAATGGCTTTTGGAGTAAGAAAACTAGCCTTAGTAGGAGTTTTGATTTTAACATACAGTGGTTCAACATCAATATTTAGGCTTTGTTTTAGCAAAGCCCAACCTTGACCTGTAACGTCAATTTCTATACTCTTGGGTAGTTTTATCAGGGAAACTATTTTGGACTGATCAAAAACAAAAACAATTGGATAGTCTATTTTGGTTGTATATTCCTTATTCAAGGAGCTAAATAACCAAACAAAAGTGGATATTAGCAAACATAATAAAATGACGCTCCAATCCCACTTTTGTAATTTTTGCCAATTTTCTAATATTTTTAGTCCAGACACCGTATTATTTAGTTACTTTTTCAATACTGTCTCTATTGGCAGTCAATTCATTTTTTCGTAATAAAGCACTTGCTTCCATAGAAATAGAAGACTTATCGAATTTCAATTTTAAGGTTTTATCTACTTCTAAATAGACAATATCACCTTCTATTGCTGCAATTTTGCCATGTAATCCGCCAATGGTAACCGCATTATCTCCCTTTTTTAGGGAATTAAGAAATTCTTTTTGCTTTGCTTGTTTTTGTTGTTGAGGTCGCATAATGAAAAAATAGAACACGATAAACATTCCACCCAACAAAACATATTGAAAAACATTAGCTGCATTTGCTCCATCGGCTTGCAGTAAAATATATGATAAGCTCATTTTCATTTATTTTTTGCAAAAATAATAAAAAATTTAAAAAATTGATAATTTCTAAAATATAAAAAAAGGACTTAACTTTTGTTAAATCCTTTTTTCTTTATTCTGCCGCTTTTTCTTCGGTTGCAGTTGCAGTGTCTGTAACAACTGCTTGAGGAGTTCCTTTTCCTTTTCCGCTTCCACGTCTGCTGCGTTTTTTACCTGCAACTTTTTTAGTTTCACTGGTAGTAGTAAATGTATTATAATCTACCAATTCAATAAAACACATTTCTGCGTTATCTCCCGCTCTATTTGCTACTTTCAAAATTCTAGTATATCCGCCTGGTCTGCTAGCAATTTTGATAGAAACCTCATCGAACAAAACTTTAACCGAGTCTTTGTTTTGAAGGTAAGAAAATACTACCCTACGAGAATTAGTATCATCTGTTTTTGCTTTTGTTAAAAGCGGTTCAACATATTTGCGCAACTCTTTTGCCTTAGCAACTGTTGTAGTAATTCTTTTATGCAAAATTAGTGAAGAAGCCATATTAGAAAGCATTGCTTTTCGGTGAGAGGCTGTTCTTCCCAGATGATTATTTTTTTTGCCGTGTCTCATGATAATTTTTAATAAAAATATTTAACTAACGCGCTGACTAATCTTCATCGAGACGATACTTAATCACGTCCATTCCAAATGATAAATTCTTTTCAGCTACCAATTGCTCTAGTTCAGTCAATGATTTTTTACCGAAATTTCTGAATTTCATCATATCGGTAATTTCAAGTTGAACTAAATCACCTAATGTACGAATATCTGCTGCTTTTAAGCAATTGAAAGCTCGTACCGATAAATCTAAATCTGCGAGAGAAGTTTTTAATAATTTTCTCATGTGCAAAATTTCCTCATCTACTGTTTGCTCTTCCACAGGTTTAGCTGTTTCAAAGGTCATTGTTTGATCCGAAAACAGCATGAAGTGCTTGATCAAAATATTTGCTGCTCCCTTCAATGCTTCCTCTGGGTGTATAGACCCATCAGTTTCAATATCTAGCACCAGCTTTTCAAAATCAGTTTTTTGTTCAACCCTTGTATTTTCGATGGCATATTTTACGTTTTTAATAGGCGTAAAAATGGAATCGATAGGAATATAACCCAACAACGACTCGTTTGGTTTATTCTCTTCAGCTGGAACATAGCCTCTGCCTTTATCCAAAGTCATTTCTATTTCAAATGAAATTTTGTCGTCAAGATGACAAATTACAAAATCTGGATTTAAAATAGAAAAATCGGCTGTGGCACTAGCAATATCTCCTGCAGTGAAAGTGGATTGATTGCTAATTCGCAAACTAATTTTTGTTTCAGGCGTGCCTTCTACTATCTTTTTGAATCTGACCATTTTCAAATTCAAAATCATTTCACAAACATCTTCTACTACACCTTCGATGGTAGAAAATTCATGTAAAACATTTGGAATTTTTATACCTATGATCGCATAACCCTCTAAAGAAGAAAGTAAAATTCTACGGAGTGCGTTTCCAATAGTAACTCCATAACCTCTTTCAAGTGGTTTAAACTCAAACAGACCTCTGAAATCATCTGCTTTCTCCATCACCACTTTTTCGGGCATTTGAAAGGCTAAAATTGACATAAATCTCTGACTTTAAAGATTAGAATGATAGGTATATACAAAATTAATACAGTTAATAGATAAATCAAATATCTACTAACTGTGAATATGATTATTTAGAGTACAACTCTACAATGAGCTGTTCTTTAATATTTTCAGGAATATCAGCTCTTTCAGGTGCAGATATTAATTTACCTTGCATAGTTGTCGCATCCCACTCTAACCAACCAAATCTATTTACTTTTCCAGTAAGCGATCCAGTGATATTGACCAAAGATTTAGATTTTTCTCTAACAGCAACAACTTCACCTTGTCTTACAGTATAGGAGGGAATGTTCAACACTTCTCCATTTACAGTAATATGTTTGTGCCCTACCAATTGACGTGCAGCACGCCTAGTTGGTGCAATTCCAAGACGATAAACTACATTATCAAGTCTTGTTTCTAACAATTTCAACAAGTTTTCACCTGTGATTCCAGCCTTTTTGGAAGCGGTTTCGAAGATTTTTCTGAACTGCCTCTCTAACACACCATAAATGTACTTCGCCTTTTGCTTTTCCATCAACTGTGTTGCATATTCAGAAGTTTTTTTCTTCTTTCCTTTACCATGCTGACCTGGAGGATAATTTTTCTTTTTAAGAGCCTTTACATCTCCGAAGATCGATTCATTGTATCTTCTTGATATTCTAGCTTTGGGACCTCTGTACCTTGCCATAAAAATTAAATTGTTTAAAGATGTTGCGTACCATTTTATAGGTATTCAGCTTCCAACATCTATTATTAAAAAATGTATTAAACTCTACGTTTTTTGGGAGGGCGACAACCATTGTGTGGAAGTGGAGTTACATCTTTAATAAGTGTAACTTCTATTCCTGCACCTTGAATAGTGCGAATAGCTGATTCTCTACCTGCACCCGCTCCTTTTACAAAAACTTCTACTTTACGCAATCCTAAGTCATAAGCTACTTTCGCACAATCTGAAGCTGATACTTGAGCAGCATAAGGAGTATTCTTTTTTGAACCTTTAAATCCCATTTTACCTGCTGAAGCCCAAGAAATAACTTGTCCAGAGGTGTTTGTAATTGAGATAATAATGTTGTTAAAAGAAGCCTTAATATGTACCTGACCTATCGCTTCAACTTTTACGACTCGCTTTTTAGCCTTATCTTTTCTTTTTTGTGGTGTTGCAGCCATTTTTTTAAAAATTTTTAAAACAAAATGATTATAGCTAACATATAAAGCTACAAAACTCTGCTTTTATTTTTTAGTTGCCCCTTTTTTCTTAGCAACAGTTTTTGCTTTACCTTTACGAGTACGAGCATTATTTTTGGTTTTTTGACCTCTTACAGGCAAACCTTTACGATGTCTAAGTCCACGATAGCAACCAATATCCATCAAACGTTTGATGTTAAGTTGAACTTCAGAGCGCAAAACCCCCTCCGTCTTGTACTCGGAGTTAATGATGTCCCTAATTTTCTTAGACTCTTCGTCATTCCAATCTTTCACTCTTTTATCTAAACTAATGCCTGCATCAGTCAATATTTTTCGAGCTGTAGGACGACCTATTCCGTAAATATAGGTGAGAGAAACCTCTCCTCTATGATTGTCGGGTATATCTACCCCTGAAATTCTAGCCATAGTATCTAAATTGATTTATAAAGACAGATTATCCTTGTCTTTGCTTATACTTTGGGTTTTTTTTGTTAATGACATAAAGTTTGCCTTTACGTCTAATTATTTTGCAGTCCACACTGCGTTTTTTGATAGAAGCCTTAACTTTCATATTGTAAAAACTTTAAAACGTAAACTTATTTATATCGGTAAATAATTCTACCTTTTGTTAAATCATAGGGAGACATTTCAATTTTTACTCTATCTCCAGGAAGAATGCGTATATAATTCATTCTCATTTTCCCTGCAATATGGGCAATCAATTTGTGTCCATTTTCCAACTCCACACGAAACATTGCATTAGACAAAGCCTCTATTACTACTCCATCTTGCTCTATATTTGATTGCTTAGGCATATCATTTAATTTTTAATGAAAAACTAAATTTTAAAAGTTTCTTCTATAAACTCAAAAGTGGTTAAAATTTCAGCTTTATTATTAACCATAGCTACTGTATGTTCGTAATGAGCTGACGGTAACCTATCTTTTGTCCTAATAGTCCAACCATCTCTTTCCTCCACAATTTCTTTTACTCCCATATTTATCATTGGCTCTATAGCCAAAACAAGACCGTTTACTATTTTTGCTCCACGCCCCCTTTTTCCATAATTAGGAACTTGCGGGTCTTCATGTAAGTGCTTCCCAACTCCGTGACCAACTAACTCACGAACTACTGAATAACCTTTACCCTCAGAGTAATTTTGAATAGCATAACTCACATCACCAATTCTATTACCTACCTTGAAATTTTCTATTCCTTTTTCAAGAGATGCTTTGGTTACCCTAAGTAAATCCAAAACTTTTTCACTCACCTTACCAACAGGATATGTATATGCACTATCTGTATGATACCCGTTCAAATATACTCCACAATCCACAGAAACAATATCTCCATCTTTTATTTCATAACTACTTGGTATACCGTGAACTACAATTTCATTTACAGAAATACAAAGAGAGCCAGGAAAGCCATTATAATTCAAGAAAGATGGAACTCCATGATTGTCTTTAATATACTGTTCTGCGATAGCATTAAGATAGCTGGTTTTAACACCAGGCTTAATTAATTTAGCTACTTCGCCATGCACCTTACCCAAAAGATAGGCACTATGTCTCATTAACTCTACTTCAGATGCAGTTTTATAATAAATATCAGACATACAAGAAATTATTTATAATACTCCAACTTCTGATTTACTCCCGTCCCGTATATTTCCACTTGCCATCATACCATCATATTCTTTCATAAGAAGATAGCTTTCTATTTGTTGAAGTGTATCCAGTATCACGCCGACCATAATAAGTAAAGAAGTTCCACCATAGAACTGTGAAAACTCAACACTAATTCCAGCAGCACCAGCAAAGGAAGGCATTATAGCAACTAAAGATAAGAAAACAGCTCCAGATAAAGTTACTCTATCTATTACGTTACTAATATATTCAGAAGTCTCTTCTCCTGGTTTAACATCAGGTATAAATCCATTATTTCTCTTCATATCATCAGATATTTGAGTTGGATTAACAGTGATAGCGGTATAAAAGAAAGTAAACAGAATAATCATGAGTGCAAATGTAACATTATAAGCGACAGATCTAAAATCTGAATAATTGGTATACATCCACTGTGCAAGATCATTGTCAGGAAATAACGAAGCAAGAAGAGGAGGCAGAAACATCAGAGATTGAGCAAATATAATAGGCATTACTCCAGCAGAATTCACCTTAATTGGCAAATAAGACCTCTGCCCGACTTGTGATACTCCCTTTCTTTTTCCACTAATTACCTGTTTTGTATATTCAATGGGTATTTTCCTTACTGCCTGAGTAAGCAATATGACTCCCATAACTACAAGAAACAATGCAACCAACTCAATTAAAAACCAAAGCAACCCTGTACTTCCTCTAGATAGAGATTCTGCAACCAAAGCACCTGGGAAACGAGATACTATACCAATCATAATCAACATTGATATACCATTTCCAATACCTTTATCAGTGATTTTCTCTCCCAACCACATACAAAAAATTGTACCTGATGTAAGAATAATCATAGAAGACACAGTAAAAAAGAATTTATCTATAATGATAGCTTCTGTAGGAATCGTGCCTGCTATATATGCAGACGACTGTACAAATGTTATAAATATAGTAAGAACTCTTGTAATTTGATTTACTTTTTTTCTTCCAGATTCTCCTTCTTTTTGCATCCTTTGAAAGTACGGAACTGCAACAGTCATTAGCTGAATGACAATAGAAGCAGAAATGTAGGGCATTATACCCAATGCAAAAACGGAAGCTCTACTAAATGCACCTCCCAATAATATATCTATCATTGCCAATACCCCCTTAGCTCCACCCTGTGAAAGCAGTTGAGTATCTAAACCAGGCAAAACAATATAAGAACCCAAACGAAAAATCACTAGAAAAGCTAGTGTGTATAATATTCTATTTTTGAGTTCTTCTATTGAGAAGATATTTTTGATGGTATCGAAAAATTTTTTCATAATTATAATTTTACAGCCTTACCGCCGCTTTTCTCAATACTAGCTATCGCAGATTTAGAAAAAGCATTAGCAGCTACATGAATAGAATCTTTAAGAGTTCCATCACCTAGAACCTTAATCAAATCGTTTTTAGAAGCAAGTCCATGTTGTACAAGAATATCTTTTCCTACCTCCTTTATACCAATCTTATCAACCAATAATTGGATATCGGCAAGATTAATTGCATGGTATGATATTCTGTTCACATTTTTGAATCCAAACTTAGGTACCCTTCTTTGTAAAGGCATCTGTCCTCCTTCAAAACCAAACTTTTGACTATAACCAGAGCGTGATTGAGCTCCTTTATGCCCTTTTGTTGAAGTTCCTCCTCTACCAGACCCTTGACCTCTACCGATTCTTTTTCTAGTTTTTGTTGAACCTTCGGAAGGTTTTAGTATATGCAATTTCATCATTAAGAAAGTTAAATCGTTAAATATAAAAAGTAAAATTCACTTAATTATATGCTTTGAACATCAACTAAATGAGATACTTTTTTGATCATGCCCAATATTTGCGCATTAGCTTCTTTTTCAACAACTTTGTTGATTTTTCCAAGTCCAAGTGCTTGTATTGTAGCTTTTTGGTCTTTTGGTCTTTTGATAATACTTCTGACCTGTGTAATTTTAATTTTTGCCATAAAACTATCCATTAAAAACTTTAGATAAAGAAACTCCACGTTGTTGTGCAACAGACAAAGGATCGCGCATCCTCACGAGTGCATCAAAGGTAGCTTTCACCACATTATGAGGATTAGAAGACCCCTTAGATTTAGCCAAAACGTCTTTTACGCCAGCAGATTCAAGAACTGCACGCATAGCACCACCAGCAATAACTCCTGTACCAGCAGCAGCAGGTTTTAAGAACACATAACCACCACTAAATTTTCCATAAACTTCGTGTGCAATAGTGCCTTTAGATACAGTAACTTTAATCAAGTTTTTCTTAGCACTATCAATTCCTTTGGTTATTGCGTTGGTAACCTCATTAGCTTTGCCTAAGCCGTAGCCGACCACACCGTTTCCGTCTCCAACAACTACGATGGCAGAGAAACTAAATCTACGTCCCCCTTTTACAACTTTTGCAACTCTTTTTATAGCCACCACTCTGTCTTGTAATGCAATTTCACTTGCCTTTACAACTTTTACATTGCCCTTGGACATATATTTATTTTAATTTTTATCAAAAAAAATATTAAAACCTAGAAAAGCAAACCGCCTTCTCTACCACCTTCTGCCAAAGCTTTCACTTTGCCGTGATAAAGGTAACCGTTTCTATCAAAAACTACTTTTTTTATACCTTTTTCAAGGGCTTTTTCAGCAACTTTTTTGCCTACCGCTTTAGAGACCTCCAAGTTTGCACTTTTTTTGTCTGATGCAACTTCTTTGGAACAGGAGCTAACCAAAGTAACTCCTTTTTCATCATCTATAAGTTGTGCATAAATTGCACTATTACTTCTGAAAACAGAGAGACGTGGTAAGGCAGAAGTGCCTGTTACTTTACGTCTTACTCTTTTTTTAATTTTCAGTCGTCTATTTTCTCTGATGCTAGACATTTTTGTAAATTTATAAAAACGTAACTAAAAAATGTGCCTACAAAATGATTATTTGGAAGCTGTTTTACCTGCTTTCCTTCTTACAGTCTCACCAACAAATCTTACACCTTTACCTTTGTAAGGCTCTACTTTTCTAAGTGATCTTATCTTAGCAGCCACCTGACCAAGCAATTGTTTATCAACGCTTTCCATAGTAATAATGGGCGGCTTACCTTTAGGCATTTCAGCAGATACCTTAATTTCTTTAGGAATTGACATAAATATACTATGAGAATACCCTAAGTTTAATTCTAATATTTGCTCAACTGCAACAGCTTTAAACCCTACACCAACTAATTCAAGTTGAGCTTTATAGCCTTCAGTAACGCCAACGACCATATTATTGATCAAAGCACGATACAGACCATGCATAGCCTTATGCCTTTTTTGCTCAGTAGGTCTTTTGAGTGTCAAAGAAGAGTCTTCAAGAGTTACGGCAATATCAATATCAACCTGTTGTGTCAAAACGCCCTTAGGACCTTTAACAGTAACAAGATTATCAGACGCTACACTAATACTTACACCGTTAGGTACGTCAATTACTTTTTTCCCAATACGTGACATTTTAATATCAACTTATATATGGTTACAGAAAAACGATTTGTTGTTCTGATTAATTTTTTTAATTAAATTGAAAATTTAGTAGATGTAACAAAGTACCTCTCCACCAATGTTCAATTTCTTTGCCTCTTTATCAGTTATTACACCTTTAGAAGTAGAAACCACCGCAATACCTAAACCATTTAGCACGCGAGGCATATCTGTAGACTTTACATATTTCCTCAAACCAGGCGAACTAATACGTTCCAAAGAAACAATGGCTGGTTGCTTGGTAACAGGATGATATTTTAAAGCTATTTTAATAACACCTTGCACGTTAGCCTCGGTATCAAATTTATAACTCTGAATATAACCTTTTTCGTACAAAACCTTAGTCATCTCTTTTTTTATACTAGAAGCAGGTATTTCAACAATACGATGATTTGCTTTTATAGCATTTCTGATTCTAGTGAGATAATCAGCTATTGGATCTGTCATTTCCGCAAATATTTTAAATATCTTAATTTTTTTTTAGAGTTCGAAATCATAAAAGAAATCAAACTAAATAGTAACGTAGAGAAATTACCAGCTAGATTTAGTCAAACCAGGTATTTTGCCATCTAACGCCATTTTTCTAAGAAGAACCCTAGATATACCGAACTTTCCAATATATCCTCTTGGTCTGCCAGTCAATTTACAACGATTATGCAATCTGACTTTAGAGGAATTTCTTGGTAATTTATCCAAGCCTTTGTAATCTCCCGCTTCTTTCAAATCTTTTCGCTTTTGAGCATAACGAATAACTAATGCTTGTCTTTTGCGCTCACGAGCTTTGACTGATTCTTTTGCCATGATTTTTATATTTTTGAGTTTAACTTAAACTTGTTCAGCAGCTCTTAAATTTTTAAAAGGCACACCCAACAAGGTAAGTAATTCTTTGCATTCTTCGTCAGTTGAGGCAGTCGTTACAAAACTGATGTCCATTCCTGATATCTTTTGAACTTTGTCAATACTAATCTCAGGAAAAATAATCTGTTCTTTAACGCCTAAGGTATAATTACCTTTTCCATCAAAACCTTTGTCATTCACTCCTTTAAAATCACGAACTCGAGGCAGAGCCACAGATACAAGTCTATCTAAAAACTCATACATAATATTACCTCTTAAAGTAACTTTAGCACCAATTGGCAAATTTTCGCGCAACTTAAAGTTTGAAATTGCTTTTTTGGATATAGTAGGAGTTGCTTTTTGACCAGAAATCGTAGTTAATTCAGCCACACCTACATCTACTAACTTTTTGTCAGCAACCGCTTGACCTATACCTTTGTTAATACAAATTTTAGTCAATCTTGGTACTTGCATAACAGACTTGTAACTAAACTTTTCTTTCAAAGCTGTTACAAGTTCAGCAGTATATTTGGTTTTTAATCTAGCACTAGCCATTGTTCTTTATTGCTTCACCTGTTTTTTTGGAAAATCTTTCTAATTTGCCTGTTGCCTTATTGACTCTTCTACCAATTCTAGTAGCTTCGCCAGTTTTAGGATCAGCAACCAACAAGTTACTGATATGTATTGGTGCTTCTTTTTCCACAATACCTCCCTTTGGGTTAGTATTTGAGGGTTTTATATGTTTTTTAATCATATTTAAACCACCCACAACTGCTCTGTCCACCTCTCTCAAAACCTCTGTAACAAGTCCAGTTTTACCTTTGTTATTGCCTGCAATAACTACGACTTTATCACCTGTTTTGATGTGAAATTTATGCTTCTTTGTTACTTTTTTCATATTATTTAAAGTCAAAGTAGAATAATTTTAAATTATAAGACTTCGGGAGCAAGTGAAACAATTTTCATAAATTGTTTTTCACGGAGTTCACGAGCAACTGGACCGAAAATGCGAGTAGCTTTTGGTTCATCATTTGGTTGTAACAAAACCGCTGCATTATCATCAAAACGTATATAAGACCCATCCTTACGACGAATAGCAGTTTTAGTTCTTACAATAACTGCTCTATGTACTGTACCTTTTTTCAAGGAACTAGAAGACAAAGCGGATTTTATTGTAACAACAATTTTGTCACCAACCGATGCAAACTTCCTTTTAGAACCTCCTAAAATACGGATACACAAAACTTCTTTTGCTCCGCTATTATCTGCTACAACCAATCTTGATTCTTGCTGTATCATTGTCTTAGTATTAAAAACGCATTCTTACAAATGTCAAACTAAAAAATTTAAAAAGCCAAACTATTTTGCTTTTTCTAAAACCTGCACCAATCTCCAACACTTTCTTTTACTTAAAGGTCGGGTTTCCACAATCAGAACCTTATCTCCTGGGGTGCATTCGTTTTTCTCGTCATGCGCCATAAAAGTTGATGTCTTTTTGGTAAATTTACCGTACATAGGGTGCTTAACTCGGCGTTCAACGCCAACGACAATAGATTTTGTCATTTTATTGCTAATTACCACTCCTATTTTTTCTTTTCGTGAATTTCTTTCCATTTTGGATTTAAAATTTAACCATCGTTTAGCGATGAAATTTTAGCGTTTTTCAGCTTTATTTTTGATAGTCAATTCTGTTTCCAATTGTGCAATCAATCTACGTTTTTTGCGTATTAACATTGGATTTTCAATCGGACTAACAGCATGAGCAAATCTCAAACTACGCAAAGCTCGGACTTCTTCGCTAATTTTCAAGATGATACTATCTAATGATAATGCCTTGATTTCTGAATTTTTCATAGTCTTTCTCAAATAAATTAAACCTACTCTGCGTAGTCTGGTCTAACAACAAATTTCGTAATTACAGGCAACTTTTGAGCTGCTAGTCTTAACGCCTCTTGTGCTGTTTCCCTACTCACGCCCGCAATTTCAAATAAAATTGTGCCTGGTTTGATAGGTGCAACCCAATATTCTGGAGCTCCTTTACCTTTACCCATACGAACCTCTGCAGGTTTTTTGGTTATTGGTTTATCTGGAAAAATTTTAATCCAAATTTGACCTTCTCTTTTCATTTCTCTTGAAATAGCAATACGTGCTGCTTCAATTTGACGTGATGTAATACGAGCTGGTTCTAAAGATTTCACTCCAAAATCTCCAAAAGCTAGTAGATGTCCTCTGGTCGCTAAACCTTTTACTCTACCTTTTTGTTGTTTCCTAAACCTAGTTCTTTTTGGCTGTAACATAGAATTTAAACATTTTTCTCTGTGAACAGAGCTATCGAAAACATATAAATTTAGATTTATGTTTTCTGACCCTCAGCAACATAACCCTTCAACTGCGAACAACAGTTTTTGAAAATTCCAAAATGATGCACTAAAACATTTTTATTTTAGCAAAGACTTTCGTTTATGTCAGATAAACGTAGTATCTTTTCGTTGAATTGGTTTGCAAAAGTAGAATGTTTAATTTGATATTCCAAATATTTTCTAAAAAAAAATCATTTATTTTTTAAAGCATTAGTAAACAACTGATAATCAATGTTTTGTATAAAACATTTTTTCTACGAAAATAAAACAAAATCTAATTATTTGAAATTATGAACATAAATTTATACATTTAAAAAATTATTGAAGTAAAACTGTCCGACAAATATTTGACAAAATGAGAAAAAATTATTGGTATTATTGTTTAAAAATTACCCAAGATACCGATGCAAATTATACGAAAAATGACTGCAAAACACAACGTACTATCAAGTTCTTTTTTTGCAAACTTATAAAAATTATTGACAAAAAAAAAACTATCATTCCTGATAGTTTTTTAGACGTTTGACACCAAGTTTTTATTAATTTAAATATATTTTTTGGATAGATATTTCTATCATTTTTACTATCAATAATTGAATTTCTATAACTTCGGAAATATTCATTTTTTCCTTGTTTTCGTTTTCGACTCGCTTACAACTAAATGTTCTTATATTAATTCGATCTCCCCTTAACTCTATAAACTGATTTCTCTCCATATACCATTTAGAAAGAGATAACCAACACCCTTTTTTTCCTTTCAACCTTGTTTTTACTCCTACTTCTTTGCTAGAGAGAGGAGATGTAAACATTTTTTTCAACACGTCTAAACACTGGTTAGCACAGTATTTTTCCAATATTCCAAATTTTTTACGCAAACAATTTCTATGTATTACTCTGAGTTGATCCACTTGTATCTTTGTATTTTTTTTAAATACCTTTTTCCAAGCAATTATGTCAAAGTTCCCTTTTTCTCCTTCATATTTAGCACAGGTCAAGCATAAAAGCCATCCACCGTCTAAAACTGCGACTATCACCACTGTACGACGATCCGTATCTGGGTTATTTTGCTGCTCGGTACTATCTTCTAGTACGTCTTCTAAAAATGCTGAATAAATAAAAAATAACATTTGTTCTTCAATCATAAAAAATGATTTAGAACCTGATGTCAATACGTCTAGATACAAGACCCAAAAATACAATAAAGGTTGCATCAAACAAACAAAAACTTTCATAAAGCCCCAAAAGCCTTATAAAAGTTTCGATTATTTTTGTTGTATTTGCCACAGCCTGAAGGAACTTTCATAAAGCCCCAAAAGCCTTATAAAAGTTTCGATTATTTTTGTTGTATTTGCCACAGCCTGAAGGCTATGTTACATTTGTTTTCAGTTTATTCCCCAAAGATTTGGCTCTCAACACGTTTTCCAAAACTGTTCCTTTCAACAAATTTGCAAAAACTTCCTTATGCCGCTGTCCAAGCAAACAACTATGTATGTGGACTATTTTTTGCTGATGCCGTTATTTGTGCGGACACAAACAACGGCATAGTTAAAAAAAAATTTAGCCCTTAATAATATGACAAATTTTTCTGAAAAACTACAAACTCGAATCAAAAACGGTATTGACGCAAGTTTTTTTAATGCCGATACCATGTTGGATCATTTTGCGATCATTTCTTACGCTGTGCCTTTGGAAAAATTGCGTCCTTTGGTTCACAAGGATTTTGAACTTGCAGAATTTGAGATTGATGGCAAAAAACAGGCTTTAATTAGTGCTGTGCCGTTTATTGATCGTGATTTTCATTTTCCTAAAATGCCTTTTGCAAAATATAAATTTGGGCAAACCAATTACAGAGCCTACGTTATTGACAAAAATGGCGAACATTGTGTTTGGTTTTTTGGGACAATGTTGGCTTCGCTTTTTTATGTAATTCCTCGAAAACTTTGGAAAATGCCTTGGCATTACGGAAAATTTGCAGGAAATTTTGATTTTGAAGGCAATATTTACAAAAAATATCAAATAAAAGTAGAGTCGGAATGGGCAAAAACAGAAATTGAATTGACCAGCACCGCCCAAAAAATGCAAATAACCGAAGGTTTCAAGGATTTGGATCAAATGAAATTGATTTTGACCCACCCAATCGCAGGTTATTATTTCAAAACCAATGGAAAATTGGGAAATTATCAGATTTGGCATGACGAACTTGATTTGAATGTTGGCAAAGCCTCTAATTTGTATTTTCAGGTTTTTGAGGATTTAAAATTGTTAAGCAAAGAACAAATGCAAGTTCCACATTCTGTTTTGCTGTGTTCAGAATGTCGTTTTTCGGTGCAACTTCCGCCCAAAAATATAGAAAATGACTTGTAAAAAAGATTTAACTTTTCATTAACAAAGCATAAGATTTTATTAACATCAAATTTGAAAATCTTGCGTTACATTTGTATCATTAAATTGAAAACAAAACATTTACACAAAATGAAAAAAGTATTATTTTTATCTGCAATTTTCTGCTTGATGGCATTTTTTGCCAACGCACAAAGTAATTTAGGTGCTTTTGGATGGTCAAAAACTACTCATGAATTTGGTAAAATCACGCAAGGAACTCCTGTAACTGCAACATTTGAGTTTACCAACACAGGCAAATCCGATTTGATCATTTCTAATGCCAAAGGATCATGTGGTTGCACAGGCACAACTTTCCCAAAAGAGCCAATTGCACCAGGTAAAAAAGCCACAATTACGGCTACTTTCAACGCTGCAAGTCCAGGTGCGTTTCACAAAACAGTTACAGTTACGGCAAATACAGAAGAAGTAAACTCTATTTTGAACATCAAAGGCGAAGTAGGAGCAACTTCTCAACAATAATTTTTCGTTCCAAAAGTATTTTAAAAACCTAATTGTTTGAAAACGATTAGGTTTTTTTTGTGTATCAACGTTTTTTGTTAATTTTGCCAAAATTCTTATTTTATAGAAATGGTAAAACCGTATAGAACTTTATTGTTACTTTTTTATATTGCTTGTTTGACTAGCGTAATTATGATTTTTTCGCAAGGAGAAATGAAAATTACAGAAGATTTAAGCCTAAATGTGTTTACTTTTAAAGATTTAGGTTTCCAAAATGAAGAAAAACAAGGCGCAGATATTTCCGAAATTATGCGTTTACAAAACCGACTAGACAGTTTGAACAAAATAACTGAACAAAATCCCAAAAAAGAAAACAAAGTTTTGCCCGATTCTACTTTGACCGAAAGAATAGAACCTGTGGTCGATCCCAAATATCCGATTGAATTTGACGATCAACATTTTCCGCTAGATAACTTTTTTGAATCCCTAAAAAATATTCCTTCCGACAAAGAACTGATCCGAATGGTACATTATGGCGATTCGCAAATTGAAGGAGATCGGGTCAGCAGTTATTTGCGTTCTCGTATGCAAGCCCGATTTGGTGGTTGCGGAGTTGGAATCGTGCCTTTGCTAGAAAAACAGGCTTTGCGTGCCACCATTTCCACTTTTTCTGCGCCAAATATGTCAAAATTTGCCGTAAACGATCAACCTTTGAAAGTCAGACAAAGATGTTACGGAATTTTGGGAGCTTTTTTTAGGTTTACGCCTCTCAATTTTGATAGTTTGCAAACTGATGAAAATTATGAATCTTGGGTAAAATTTACAAAAACCGAATACGAAGGTAAAAATGACAAATTTACAAACATCGAAAATATCAAAATTCTATACAAAAGCAACCAAAAACTAAGCGCGAAAATTTCGGTAAATGATAGCACTTTCAAATACAATTTGCCTAAAAATACAGTTTTAGGCGTTTTTGAAGAAAATTTGAAAACAGATTTCAAAAAAATGACCATCAATTTGGAAAGCAATTCGGGTGCGGATTTTTATGGAATTGCTTTGGATTGCGAACAAGGCATTGCTTTGGATAATGTTCCCTTGCGAGGAAGTTCGATCATGGATTTTACACAAAGCAACGAAGAACTTTTGCGCCAACAAATAGAAAAATTGAATGTGAAACTAATTATTTTGCAATTTGGGGTAAATGTTGTGCCTAATCCGCAAAAAAACTACGGTTTTTACGAACAAATGATCTATAAACAACTCAAATATTTAAAAACGGTTGCGCCTTCCGTAAATGTTTTGGTGGTTGGCGTGTCGGATATGGCTCGCAAATCAGGGACTGGTTATGCGTCTTATCCAAATATTTTGACAATTCGGGAAGCACAAAAAAGGGCAGCTTTTCGGGCAGATTGTGCTTTTTGGGATTTGTATTCGGCAATGGGCGGGCAAAATTCGATGGTGAGTTGGGTCAATTCAAAACCTGCTTTGGCAAACAAAGATTACACACATTTTTCGGCAAAAGGGGCAAGTTTGGTAGGCGAAATGCTCTATAATGCACTCATGAAGGCTTATGACGATTATAAATCCAGAAATTCGTCATTATTTTAAGCCCAAAACTAACAGTTTTTGAAAAACTGTTAGTTTTATATTGGAATTTTTGGGTTAATAAGGCGGATTTTGTACCAATGTTCCCAAAAAATAAGGCAACATTTTTCGCCAAGTATCCCAATCGTGTGGCATATCGTAGCCCCACCAATCTGCCCAATGCGGAATGTTTTTGGCAGAAAGCAAGTTAGAAATATCACCTGTGGCACTTGGTTTTTCATAATTTCCTTGTCCTGTGGCAATGATAATTCGGTTGTTGTGCCTTCTTAACAGTCTTGCGCTATAATCGTCATAGTGCATATGATACAAATAATCGACAGGCGAGTTAAAAAACACATTTTCATCAAAATAGCCACTGGTGTAGTCTTTAAGGTCGTAAGAACCACTCATGGCAATCGTTCCAGAAAAAATATCAGGTCTGCGAAACAAAGAATTTGCTGCATGAAATGCTCCCAAAGATGCTCCTGCGGTTACAATCGGCACGAGTCCCTGACAATCCATGTGAATGAAAGGCACAATTTCTTCGGTAATGTAATTGTTGAATTGTTGATGTCGAATTGCCTTAGAATAGCCAGACATATTTCGGTTCAACCAACTTTCTTTATTAATGCTGTTGATCGAATATACTTTTACTTTTCCTGCTTCAATATAAGGTCTGATCATTTCGATCAAATTAAAGCGTTCATATTCCAAATAATCTGCTCCTGCGGTTGGAAAAAGCAACAAAGCAAAACCATAATGCCCATAAACGGCAACCTCCATGTCTTTTTGAAGGCTTGGACTGTACCACCAACGAATTTCTCTTTTCATGTTTTTGTTCATTTAGAAAATATATTAAACAAACATAAAAATTAAATTTGATTTTACATTTTTTATTTCGAAAAAATATTTTTTAGTTTCATTTTTGTCAATAAAACTGTCCGACAAATGTTTTAAAAACCTGTGCAAAATTTTATTCGTTTGCCAAACTTTTGTCCAAAATCCATTGCAAAACAGCCAAAACTTTGTGCGGTTCGGTAAAAGTAAGCGGAACATAATTTGGATCAATCCATAATTCTTTGCCTTCCAATTTGAGAAAACACCAAGAAAAAGCATTTGTAACGCAACCATAAATAACTTTTCGAGGTTTTCCTTGTCGTTCATTAAAAATTTGTGCGGCGTACATTTCTGCTCCACATTGTGCCAATCCTCTGTCAATTTCTGCGTTTTTGGCTTCAAGCAAGCAAAAAACAGGAGCTGTAACTTCCAATTTATCCACATTTGCAGACAACATAAAATCGCAGAAACCTGTGAGTTTTTGTTTTTTATCCACATTAAATTCATAACCCGAAAAGATTTTAAATTTACCTTGATTTTGTCTTCGAAGTTCTTTTAAGATCGGCACTACAACAAATTCTGATTTTGCTTTTTCGGTCATCAAAGACTCTGATTCTGCCTCTGCCAACATCATCAAAAGAAATTCGCTTACGATTTTATTTTCAAATTTTTTAGATAACCAAGCTCTAGTAATGTCATTGATTCCTAATTCTGCGCTTAATTGTGCCAGTTTTTTGAATTTGTTATATGCCATTTTTGTAGATTTTTGTTTTTCAAAGATACAAGAAAAATAAAGAAAATAAAACTGTCCGACAAATGTCTGACAAGAGTTTTAAAAACCTGTGCAAAATTTTATTCGTTTGCCAATTTTTATCCAAAAATAAAATTTTGTCATTTATATTTTATCATTTTTATAACTTCATTTGTAACTTCACGTTTTAATTGTTAAAATAGACTAAGAAATAAATTTTTATTGCATTATCTTTGCAAAAACATAAATAAATTATAACTTAAATAGTTATTTCAAAATCCATGCATTCATTTTTCCGATTCTGTACTATGAAATCGATACATCAAACTTGGCTGATATTGTTGGTAGTTTGCTTTTCTTTCAACTTACAAGCACAAGATAATAAAAAAAATAAAGAAAAGGATGGCATTGAATCCTTGTTTGAAGAGCTAGATCGCTTGTTTACTCGATCTTCTTTGACTGATGCAGAAGCAAGCGAATTGGAAAATAAATTTGTCGAGGGTATGAAATTTTTTATCACCGATGAATACGAAAAAGCAATCGACATTTTTTTGGAATGTTACCAAAAAATGCCTCAAAATTCAGCAATTAGCTACCAAATTGCTTTGACTTATTACAAACAAAACGATTTTGATAATGCTCTGGATTATGCGCAAAAAGCAATCAAGTTGCATAAAGAAAACCCATACTATTATGCGCTTTTGGCTGATGTTTATGAAAGTTTGGAACAATACGAATACGTTTCTGAAATTTTGACCAAACTCGTCAAAAGATTAGATGTTGGAGAAATGTATTATTTCGATTTGGCAATTTCTTATTTGTACCAAAACAAATATTTAGAAGCCATTGAGGTTTACAATCAAGCAGAACAAAAATTTGGGCTAAACGAAATTGTGGTTAGTCATAAACAAAAAATTTATATTTCCCTTAATGATTTGGACGGAGCTTTAAAAGAAGGCGAAAAACTGATTCAGCAATTTCCTTTGAGTGTGGAATATAGGGTGGCACAAGCCGAATTATTGCTCAATAACAAACGTGGAGAAGAGGCAAAAAAAATCTTAGATGATGCTTTGCACATTCAATCCGATTATCCGCAAACCTATTTGGTTTTGGCTGATTATTATGAAGCAACAGGCGAAAAAGATTTGCAAATTAAATCTTTGGAATTGGCTTTTGAAAGTCCTGCCCTAGATTCTGAATCCAAACTCAATGTTTTGCTCACTTATATGAGTGATCAGGAAAATAAAAATTTGGCAGAAAAAGGTTTAAAATTGGCAGAAATTGCCGTAAAAACGCACCCAAACGATAGCAAATTGTTTGGAATTTATGGAAACTTTCAATTAATTTTGGAAAAACCGCGTTTGGCAAGAGCAGCTTATCAAAAAGCAGTTTCACTAGACCCAAATAATTATAGACTTTGGGAAGGAATTGTGCAAATAGATTCCGATCTGAACGAAGCCGATAGTTTGATAAAAAATACAGACAGAGCCATCGAATATTTCCCAAATCAAGCTGTTTTTTGGTTTTATAATGGCAGGGCGCATTTTAGCAACAAAAATTATACAGAATCTGTGCAATCTTTGGAACAATGTCGTTTGCTTTCACAAGAAAATACGGAAATGCAATTTTTGGTATATGCACATTTGGGCGACGCATACAACGGAATGAAGGAATATCATTTGTCGGATAAAGCCTACGAAAATGCCTTAGAAATCAGACCAAACGATAGCCATATTTTGAATAATTATAGCTATTATTTGTCCGTCAGAAAAGAAAAATTGCCTTTGGCTAAGGAAATGTCG
>RDXG01000159.1 GCA_004292785.1 Bacteroidota bacterium | reverse complement strand
ATATTTTTGGCAAGCACTGCGGGTTCGCCGCCTTCACTTTTAATTTCCATGTCTGCCTCTTTTGCTTTAAAAATATTTTGTTCGAATGCAAAACGCTTGGAACTTACTTTTGATCCTGCATTTTCAAAAACACCACGCCCAACCAACTGCGGTGCCAAAATTAAAGCACCTGTAAAAGTAGATTTTTGATCTTTTTGGATGACTGCCGAAGGAATATGATACATATCAAATGCTTTTTTGGTGGTCGTAAACACCATGCTGTCCTTTTTTACCATCCATTGCAATTTCAAATTTTCCATTGCTACATCAGGAAATGAAACGCCGTCCACCATTCCACTTGCAATCGTTCCCTTCGATTTAGATTTGAGTGTGTCCGCAACGTGTTTGCTCAAAGCGGTTACAGAATCGGGATAAAAAATAAAATCGTTAGATTCCAAAGTGGCGTTTAAATACTTAATTTCGCCTGTTCCTCGCATACCTTTGTTATCCATTTTGATTTCGCCGTTATAAAAAGCGGTTCTAGCTTCGGTTTTGCTCGAATCTTCGTACATCGGCAAACCTTTTGGGAAAGTTCTGCCATCAGGATATTTATGATCGGGCAAAATTTGATGCACAAAACCAAAAGAACCATCGGCGCGCACTTGCATGGGTTCGTCTAAGGTGGGGAAAATACTTGTTTTTAATTCTCCTTCTAACTTCAAATTCTTAGGATCATGCCTTGCAATGTCGTCCATGCGGTAGGGTTTGGCATTAAACTTAAATTTGCTGGTGTCGGCATAAACGTTTTCGCCTCCCAAAATTTTGGTATCTGAAAAAGCAATATCTCCTCCTTTGGTAAAATTCATGATCGGATATTTTTTGCTTCCATTCATTTCATCTCTTAAACCTGATTTATTTTTGGGATTTGCAATCAATAAAGTACCGCTTGCTCCCAAAATTTTGTTGCTCATTGGTTCTAATTTGCCTGTCGTATCGTTTTTGACAATGTACGCCAAAGAGTCAATCGTGGGCATATCTACCTTAAAACTATCGTATTTGAACATAAACTCTTTGCCATAAAAATGGGCAAAACCGTTGGCATAAAGCACTCCATCATAAGAAAAATCTCGGTTTTTTTTCATGACAATTTTTTTGTCGGTTGGAATTACAAAAATATCCAAAACATCGGGGCGAGCTGCATAGAAAATGGCATCTTTATGAGCCAAAACCGTTTCTTCTCCCAAACTGTCGACCAAAACTTTATAAAAATCTTTGTCTTTTTGGAATTGATTTTTATTTTTGACAAAACCATTCAATTTTCTAAGCTGATCAGGACTTAATTCGTCTTTGAGTTCGTCTAAAGATCGTTTGCTTAACACATATTTTGTGTTGCGTTGAATCTCCTCGTCTCTCAATCTCACAGGAAAAAAATTGACTCCGTTAATGATCAAATCGTTGTTTGTAAGGTCTAAAATAATGTTTCTTTCAGCAAATTTAAGGATTTGTTTTTTTGCCAAAAGGCTGTCGGTTTGGCTATTTCCGCTAGAATCGGTTTTTGCTTTTTCAGGTTTTGCACTGTCCAATTCTACTTGCGAACTAATTTGTATTTTGTCAAAATCGGCTTTGTTATTGACTGCTCTGGCATACAAAACGCCTTTGTCTAACAAAGTAATTTCGTCTGTTTTTGGATTAAATTTGAGATAGCCGTAGCGGTGCATTTCTGCCATAAATTGCCTAATAGAAGTATGCCAAACCACCAACGACCTCGATTTTTCTTGACTTTGCAAACTTTTTGCCAAATCTATTGCCAAAAAACTATTGACTCTTTGCACTTTTGCATAATTTACGGCTGCCATCAAAGGGTGATAACGGCTCATTCCTTGCAAATTACTAAAACGATCCTTGTCAAAATAATCCAAAGATTCTACAATCGCAGGAACTTGCAAATAAGCACTTTTGATCGAAATATCGATCACATTTTTGGACAATTCCCATTTTAAATGATCGGCTGTGATGTCGACTTTGTGATAAGAATCGGTAAACGGACTGCGGTTATACTCTTTAATATCTTTGCGGGCATTCAAAATACTTTTTTTGGAATCGTACAACAACTGCGATCCCAAATGATAAATCGAATCTTTTCCTTGATTAAAAAACACACTTACCGAAGCCTGTTTGCCGATCACACTCGAATCGTTGAAAATATAATCCTTAAAAGTAGTTGCCCTAAATTTAAGAACTCCTTGTTTATGAACTTCGATGATAGACGGATTTCCGCTAATGTTTTTGCTAGAAATATTTTTGCCAACCAAAGAAAAACCACCAATAAAATTGACATCAGGCAACACGTTGTCTATTTTGGCTTTGCTGTCGTAAGACATAAATCTAGGAAAATTTGCATTTTTCAAACGATTTCCCCGATTCGATTGGTATTCATAAACGCCCAAAACAGGTTTTTTTATTTTCGAGGCATAAGTCAATTTGGCATTTTGCGCCACAATTCTGGCTGAACGCACATCAAAAGAATATTCCAAAAAATCAGCAAACACGTCTTGTGGCGAAAGTTTGAGATTTTGCCAATTTACCTGACCGCCTTTTCCAAGCCATTCATCTTCAAAAAGCAACAAAGTTCCTTCCGTATTTTTGATGATCATCGTGTCATAAATGGAAGCCATAATCAAATCGGTTTTTTCAAAAACAATGTAAGGTCCGCTTGCTTTTGGCAATTTGACAAAAATGGGTTGTTCTTCTTTTGCTTTCAAAATTGCCAAACTATCCTCCGCAGAAACCACAGGAGTAACTACTTCTCTGCCATTGTTTGGTGCAGAAGCCCAATGCTCGTGATCCCAACCTTCACCACTATCCCAATTATAATCGTCTGGCACAGGACTCACTTCCTGAATCGGCTCTGGTGCTGCTTGTGCTTCTTGTTGCGAAGGCAAAGGTGCGGGAGCAATTTCGTCAAAAAAGACGTGTCCAAACTTAAATTTAACATTTTGGTCAGGAACAAGTTGGTTAAAACGAGAACGATAAATGTAGCCATCTCTCAAAAAAAGGCGAGAAGTATATAAAAATTTGGTCAGCAAATCGAGTCGAAATTTGCAACCTTCGGCTGTTTTTTCGGCAACATCCAAAAAATTGTCCGTTTGATCGGCAGAAAAATTTTTCTTTTTTACGCCATAAACCACGCAAGCCCAAAAACTCGAAATGTGCGGAACAGGGCTTAAACCGCGCTTAAACATTTCAGAACTTAGTTTAAAAATCCGTTCACGCTGTTTTTCGTTAAAATTTTGATAAGTGCTTTTGAAATCTGGGGCGATTTCGGTGGTGATGGTATCAGAACTTTTTTGTAGCCAAAAATCTACATCTTGCTCGAAGGTTTCTAGTTTCAAAAACTTTCCGATTTGTGCCTGCGCGCCCAAAAAACAAAGGCAGAACATAGCCAAAAGCCAAATTTTTCGTATCATTGCCAAAAATTGTTAATTTGAAAAATGTAAATATACAGAAAAACACAAAATTTGTGTCTGAATCTTATAACGTTTTTGGCAATGTATAGATTTGATTTAGCAAGTACCAAATTTAAGTTTTTGCCATTGCTCTTGTTTTTGGGCTTGAATTTCTGCCCAATTTTCCAAATCTTC
>RDXG01000158.1 GCA_004292785.1 Bacteroidota bacterium | reverse complement strand
CCGCCAAAAGTAGCCGAAACCATGCCCATCAAAATGGCAACCAAAGGCGACACATGAGAAAGTAACAAGGCTTTTTTCATGCCCATGATCGTAAAAAAACCAATGCCAATGGAATCGAACAAAAACAAAGTTCTACGCAAATGAATGATATATTTTTTGAAAACCATTGCCACCAAAACCCCTGAAGCAATCACGACCAAAATTGTAGCATCTTTGATCCAAACCAAAGGGTGCAAATCCAAAACCAGATCACGCGTAGTGCCTCCGCCAACGGCGGTAATAAAAGCAATAAAAGTAACGCCAAAGGCATCTAATTTTTTGTCATTGGCTGCCAAAGACCCACTAATCGCAAAAAAAAATGTTCCAAAAATATCTAAAAGATGAATAATGTCCATTTGATTTGTCAAAAAATTTCAATAAAACTGTCCGACAATAGATGCTTTAACTGTCCAACAAATGTCTGACAAAAACCAATCTTTTGGAAAGTTTTAAACTTTCTAAAAGATTGATTTTTGTTTTTTTATAAAAAATCAAAGTGCAATCAAATTCGAGCTTGCCTTAGCAACAATTTCGTTTTTGGTGTTATAAACCAAACATTCGCCATTGATAATTCGCTTGCCTTTGCGAACAATTTTTGATTTGGCAACCACCGTATCACCTTTTTTAGCTCCTCGCAAAAAATCAATGTTTAGGTTTATTGAAGTAAAAAAACTTTCGGATTGCATGGTATAAACCGTAGAACCAATCATTTCGTCGCAAATTGCGGCAATAGCTCCGCCGTGCAAAAGTCCCATCGGGTTGGTCATTTCAGGTCTGACCTCAAAACTCACCGTTAATTCGCCAATTTGTGCGTCTAGCAAAGTTCCATCTAACCAAACTGCAAAAGGGGAAGGCGATTCACTCATTTTTTTGCCGATATTTTTTTGCAAAAGTTCTAAGATATTGGTCATATTATGCTTTTTTAGGTTCTTCCAAAAAACATTCAACAAAAGTTTTGAGGTAAATAAAAGCAACGCTTGAATTTTCCTCTCTCACGTCTTCGTTGTCAATGATTGCCATGATAATAAATTTAAGCAAATCGGATTGTGCGTGCTGATCCACTACTCCGTTGAGGGCTGCCATAAAATCTTCTTCTGATTCTTCGGAAAAATATTCGAGCATTTTTTCGTTTTGCTCCATGATTCTGTCCACAGTTTCATATTCTACGCTTGGCAAATTAGGGTCTTCTTGTTGAAAAATATACCATAATTGCATTCCAATAAACAAGATAATTTCCTTTTCGTTTTGATCAAACTCTTCTTCGTCTGTGAGCAAAAAATCAAGCAAATCTCCTTGTTTTTCGGTAAATTGTTCAATGAGTGATTCGTATTCTTGTTCAGAAAAATCATTCATTTTGTCTAAAGCCAAGTCGATGGCTTGATCATTAATTACTTTCATGGAAACAATATTAAGTTTCAATTAATCTGCAAAATTTGAAATAAAATATATCAATTCCAAAAAACTACAAATTTTTAATTGTTTTTTTGAAATAATTTTGTCATTTTTGTTGGTCAGAAAAGCCATTTTTATTTTCTCAAAAACAAAAAATCATGGAAAGAACATTTAAAAAACAACAAAGAACCATCGGTTCGGTAGTTAAAATTCCTTTGGAAAACGGTTTTCATGGCTACGGCAGAATTTTGGAAAACGACATTGCTTTTTACGATTTTCGCACAACAGAAGAATTAAACCCGCAGGAAATTATCCAAAAGCCAATTTTATTTATTTTGTGCGTCAATGATCAGGCAATTACAAAAGGTTATTGGCAAAAAATAGGCAAAGCAATTCCGTTGGAAAATCATTTGCTTTCGCAAAATTTGCCACCTGTGGTTTATGTTGATGTTTTTCGAAAAGACGAATATAGGCTTGTTTATCCAAATTCTAATATTTTAGGAGCAAACATTGGCGAAAAAGCGAATTTTGAGCAATGTATTGGTTTGGAACGTTGGCAGGTTTGGTTGCCCGAAGGTGTGGAAAAAAGATTGAACGATTTTTATGCAAACAGACAAAATTTTCATAATTTGGTCAAAAAAAATCCTAAATTGTATTTTGAATAAAAATGGCATTAATCACAATTTTTGTTTCTTATGTCAAAAAAAATTTGCAAACAGGCAAAATTTATGTTGGCAGAACTAGCGGGAAAGTAAAAGAGGCTTCGATTTCGGAAGTAAATAAAATTTTGCGAAAACGAGATAGTAGCCATGAAGAACTTAAAAAAAGCGGTTTTGACCCCGCTGCCCCCGATAAAGTTTCAGAAAACTATCCTGCCATCAGAGGCAGAGAACAACAACTGATCGAACATCATCAAAAACAAGGAAATTGCGCCAACAAAATCAACGGAATTAGCGAAAGAAACAAAAAATTGAAATTTTATTTAGCCGCCGCCATCGAAAATTTGGAGAAATATTTTTAATAAATTTGTATTTTGCATAAAAAAGCTTTTCTGACCGCTGCTGTTTTTTCTAAAAATGAGTCAAATTTATTTTGAAGAAATTTGTTGAAAATCCTGAAAAGCCTTGTATTTTACACTCAAAATCAGAGATTAGCCCTAAAAAATATCTCTTTTACTAAAAATTTGCAAAAATAATAGAAAAAAATGACTTTTTTTTGAATAAATGGATTTAATATAAATTTTTTGTCTATAATTTGCTTTAATCAATTTTGAGAACTATTATTGAAAAATTATTGGATTTTTTGTTAAAAATTTATGCAAACCACAGAAAAAAAAGGCACATTGGTATTGATCGGCGGGGCGGAAGACAAGCAAAATGCCAAAATAGTCTTAAAAAAAGTCTGGGAACTTAACCATGCTCAACACATCGTCATTATTCCTACTGCTTCGCGTTATGGCGTTGAGCTTGGAAACGAATATAAAAAGATTTTTCACGCTTTTGGCTGCCCAAACCCGCACGTGTTGGACATCAATGTTCGTGGAGATGTGGACAAACCTGAACACATCGATTTGGCTTCGCAAGCCGATTTGATCTTTTTTACGGGAGGTGATCAGGTTAAACTCGTGGAAGTCCTTAATTATTCCGTTTTGATGAACATCATTAAACACCGTTACAAAAATGCAGGAGCAACTATTGCAGGCACCAGCGCTGGCTCTGCTGCCGCTAGTAATCCGCTTATTTATGACGGTGACGACTTTGGTTTTCACAAAGGAGCAGTAAAACAGGGAGAAGGTTTTGGCTTATTGCCCGACATTACAGTAGATACACATTTTATGGAACGAAACCGAATCCCTAGACTTTTGCAAGCCCTCGCAAGCGGAATCAGTCATAAAGGAATGGGAGTTTCCGAAGATACCGCAGCATTTATTTATCCCAATCATAAACTCGAAGTGATCGGAGCTGGTGCATTGGTGCTAATCAATACTACCGATATGAATTTTACCAATTACCACCTCATCAAACAGAATGAATTTATCGTTACGAATAATGTAAGAATTAGCTTTTTGGTACAAGGAAGTATGTTTGACCTAAATAATTGGGACATCATTACTGACCGATCAGAATTGCATAAATAGCACACCTTTTTAGAACTACGCAGTTTTTTAAAAACTGCGTAGTTCTTGATTATCAA
>RDXG01000239.1 GCA_004292785.1 Bacteroidota bacterium | reverse complement strand
ACAAACAAATGATGCTGTGGCATTAAATCGAAAAAAGCCGCCGCAACCACCGCATCGGCACTTCCTGCCAAGCCTTTGATTTGCAAATTGCCTGTGCTATGGTTTTTCACAAAGTCGGCTGCGGTTTGTAGCAGGCTATCTTTGCTGTAAATTTTGATAAAATCTTGGACTTTCAAGGAAATAAACGATTGGTTTTTGAAAAGGCAAATTTAGCAAATGGAATGGAATTTTTCAAATTATTAGGAAAATGCTTTTTTTGGGGATGAATTTTGGAAACCTAAATTTTTTATAGGTTTCCAAAAAAAATTATTTTGCTCCTTCAATATAATCCAAATCTTCGCTAAAAGTTTCATTTAAAAGCCTTGAAGCAAGCAAAGACAAACCAAAACAAATGATTCCCACCAAAATACTTGCATAGAAAAAATCTACTTGTCCTCTGAACAAATTGAACAAAGCCGTAATTGGGATGATCATTGCTCGCACAAAATTTGGAACTGTAGTCGTTACGGTTGCTCGGATATTTGTACCAAATTGTTCGGCTGCAATGGTAATCAACATGACCCAAAAACCCGAACCAATGCCAAAAAAGAAGAAGATAATATAAAAATAATTCACGTCAATTCCTTGCAAACAATGATAAATTACCACAAAAACCAAATCCATCAGCACAAAAAGCACCAGAACTTTGAGCCTACTTTTCAGAATTTGAGAAATATAACCACTTAATAAATCCCCAATTGCTCCGCCTCCATAAATCAGTAAAACCGCGATTGGTGCTTCTACCTCTCCGTTTATTTTCAAAACCTTACCAAATTCGGGCGAAAAAGTAACCAAAATTCCGATTACGTACCAAGTAGGAAGTCCTGCCAAAATACAACTCAAATACCTCAATAATCTTTTTTTGTTTTTGAACAACATAAAAAAATTGCCATGTTCGTTGGTTTTTTCTTGCGAATGTGAAAACATTTGAGATTCTCTGACGCTTACTCTCAAAAAAAGTAGCAGAAAACCCAGCACGCCTCCAATAATATAAGAAGTTCGCCAATCAAATATTTTGGAAATAAAAACCGCAGCCACAGCTCCCAACAAACCAACTGCTGCCACAATCATTGCTCCGTAGCCTCTTTTTTCTTTGGGCAAAATTTCTGTAACAAGCGTAATTCCTGCTCCCAATTCGCCTGCCAAACCTACTCCAGCAATGAATCGCCAAAGGGCATAAGTTTCTACAGAATAGACAAAAGCGTTGGCAACATTGGCTGCCGAATACATAAAAATAGAACCAAACAAAACCGAGAGTCGTCCTCTTTTATCGCCCAAAATGCCCCACAAAATGCCACCAACTAACATTCCGAACATTTGCATATTCAATAAAATAATTCCGTCATCTGTCAAGGCTTGTCCTGAAAGTCCTAATTCTTTTAAACTTTTTATCCTGACTACACTGAACAATACCAAATCATAGGTATCTACAAAGTTGCCGAGTGCTGCCACAATCACTGCGATATTCAACCATACTGGTTTGATTGTGTTTGTGTTATTCGAAATAGCGTTAGATGTCATTGTGAAAGACGTTTTGATGTTTGGATTTTATGGCATTCATATTTAACATTTTGTATTATGCAAAAACATTGCCATTGCTTTTTTCATTCAAAATTTAACAAATAAAACAAAAAATCAATTCACTTCACAAAAAATAAATTTGTTAATTTTTTTTATCAATTTTAATCTAGTAAAACTACAAAAATGTTTCAAAATTTCACATACATTTTTTATTTATTAAAAAATTTAATTGCATTGCATGATTTTTAATAAATTATTTCAAATTCTTTTGAATAAGTCAAATATTTTCCTATCTTTGCAGATTAGAATTGTGAATTTTGGGCTAAGTGCCTGATTACTAAATCTTTAAAACCCTTACGACTTTGGCAAGCAAAATCAAGGACGGCAGAATTAATTTTTCTCGCGTCAAAACGGTCATCGAGTATCCAGATTTCTTAGATGTGCAATTACAATCCTTTAAGGACTTTTTCCAGCTAGAAACAGCTGCCGAAAAACGTGCGCAGGAAGGCTTGTATAAGGTATTTTCAGAAAATTTCCCTATCACAGACTCAAGAGAAAATTTTGTGTTGGAATTTGTTGATTATATGGTTGATCCGCCAAAATATTCGGTAGATGAGTGTGTAGAAAGAGGGCTAACTTATTCCGTTCCCTTGAAAGCAAAACTTCGTTTGTCTTGTAATGATGACGATAATGAAGATTTTGAAACCATCGAACAAGAAGTTTTTTTGGGAAATATCCCATATATGACCGAAAGAGGATCGTTTGTGATCAATGGAGCAGAACGTGTGATCGTTTCGCAGTTGCACCGTTCACCTGGAGTGTTTTTTGCCCAAAGCAAGCACACCAACGGCACAAAATTGTATTCTGCCCGAATTATTCCTTTCAAAGGTTCATGGATTGAGTTCGCAACAGACGTAAACAACGTCATGTATGCTTACATTGACCGAAAAAAGAAATTCCCTGTAACGACTTTGTTGAGAGCCATTGGTTATAGTTCTGATAAAGAAATTTTGGATTTGTTCGAACTTTCCGAAGAAGTAGAAGCAAGCAAAGGAACTTTGTCTAAATACATTGGCAGACGTTTGGCAGCTAGGGTTTTGCGCACTTGGACTGAAGATTTTGTAGATGAAGATACAGGGGAAGTGGTTTCTATTGACAGAAATGAAGTTATGCTCGAAAGAGATTCCCCAATTTCTGAAGATGACATCGACACCATCATCGAATCTGGTACAAGAACAGTCATTTTGCACAGAGAAGACATTAATATTGCTGATTACGCCATCATTTACAACACTTTACAAAAAGATAATTCCAACTCTGAAAAAGAAGCCGTTGAGCAGATTTACAGACAGTTGCGAAACACCGAAGCTCCTGATGAACAAACCGCTAGGGACATTATCCACAGCTTGTTTTTCAGTGATAAACGCTACGATTTGGGAGATGTTGGGCGATATAGAATCAACAAGAAATTAGCATTAGATTTTAGTATGGATACAAGGGTTTTAACAAAACCTGATATTATCCAAATCATTAAGTTTTTGATCACTTTGATCAACTCAAAAGCGGTGGTTGATGATATTGACCATTTGAGCAACAGACGTGTAAGAACCGTTGGCGAACAGTTGTACGGACAGTTTGGCGTAGGTTTGGCTCGTATGGCTAGAACGATCAAAGAAAGAATGAATGTGCGTGATAATGAGGACTTTAAGCCTGTTGATTTGATCAATGCGCGTACTTTGTCTTCGGTTATCAACTCGTTTTTTGGAACAAATCAGTTGTCTCAATTTATGGATCAAACCAATCCTTTGGCAGAAATTACGCACAAACGCCGTATGTCTGCACTCGGACCTGGTGGTTTGTCGAGAGAAAGAGCTGGTTTTGAGGTTCGAGATGTTCACTATACGCACTATGGTCGTTTGTGTACCATCGAAACTCCAGAAGGTCCTAATATTGGTTTGATTTCTTCGCTTTGCGTTCACGCAAAAGTAAACGGCATGGGTTTCATCGAAACTCCTTACCTTAAAATTCAAGATGGCAAAGTTTCTGAAAACTTTGTTTATTTGACAGCAGAAGAGGAAGACGGACACAATATTGCCCAATCTAATACACGACTTGATGAAAAGGGCGCATTTTTGACTGATAAAGTAAAAGCTCGTTATGAAGGTGATTTTCCTGTTTTAGAACCAGACAAAATTACTTACATGGACGTTGCTCCAAACCAAATTGTATCTGTGGCGGCTTCTTTAATTCCGTTTTTGGAACATGATGATGCCAACCGTGCTTTGATGGGTTCGAATATGCAACGCCAAGCTGTGCCTTTGTTAAGACCGCAAGCCCCGATTGTGGGAACAGGTTTAGAAAAAAGGGTGGCAGAAGATTCTCGTACTTTGATTTTGGCAGAACACGATGGCGAAGTTCATTTTGTGGACGCAACGAAAATCGTTATGCGTTACTATTTGACTCCAAATCAGTTTTTGGTAAGTTTTGATACAGATTATATTACTTATGATTTGATCAAATTCAGAAGAACCAACCAAGATACTTGCTTGAATATCAAGCCTTTGGTATTAAAAGGACAAAAAATTAAAAAAGGGGAGGTACTTTGCGAAGGTTATGCCACAAACAATGGTGAGTTGGCTTTGGGTAGAAATTTGCAAGTTGCATTTATGCCTTGGCAGGGTTATAATTTTGAGGATGCGATTGTAATTTGCGAAAAAGTAGTTCGTGAAGATATTTTTACTTCCATTCACATCGAAGAATTTGAGTTGGAAGTTCGTGATACCAAAAGAGGAGAAGAAGAATTAACTTCTGAAATTCCAAATGTAAGCGAAGAAGCAGTAAAAAATCTTGATGAAAACGGAATCATCAGAGTCGGAGCTGACGTAAAAGAAGGCGACATTTTGATTGGTAAAATTACTCCAAAAGGAGAAACCGATCCAACACCAGAAGAAAAATTATTGCGTGCCATCTTTGGAGACAAAGCAGGAGACGTAAAAGATGCCTCTATGAAAGCATCACCTTCTTTGCGTGGAGTGGTTATTGAAACCAAACTTTTTGCACGTCCTAAAAAAGACAAAGATTTAAGAGTAAAATCGAAAAAAGAAGTCGGCGCACTCAAAAATAAATACAGCAGAGAACTTTCAGAGATCAGATCGATCATGATCGATAAACTTGCAAAATGTTTGGAAAACAAAACTTCGAAGGGAGTTAAACATAAATTTGGAGATGATATTTTGTTGAAAGGCGTAAAATTTAATCGTCAAAATATCGAAGAATGTATGTTTCCCGACAAAAACGTATATCGCGATGAAAGCACTTACAACGTGCCAGAAGAAGTAAATTTGATCAACGACATCATTCTTGAAAATTGGACTGATGATCAAGAAATCAACAGAATGATTGTTGAAATGGTCAAAAATTACAATAAAAAACGCAACGAAGTAAGCGGAAGATTCAAAAGAGATCGTTTTACTTTGGAAGTTGGTGATGAGTTGGCTGCAGGAATTGTGAAATTGGCAAAAGTATATGTTGCCAAAAAACGTAAGCTCAAAGTTGGGGATAAAATGGCTGGAAGACACGGAAATAAAGGGGTTGTCGCTAGAATTGTAAGAGCAGAAGATATGCCTTTCCTTCCAGACGGAACGCCAATGGACATTGTGTTGAACCCGCTTGGCGTACCTTCACGTATGAACTTGGGGCAAATTTATGAAACTGTTTTGGGTTGGGCAGGACTTAGACTCGGCAGAAAATATGCAACACCAATTTTTGACGGAGCAACCGAAGAAGAAGTAGAACACGAATTGAATGAGGCAAACATTCCCGCTTGGGGCAGAACCTATTTGCAAGACGGTTTGACAGGTGAAAAATTTGATCAAAAAGTTACGGTTGGCGTAATTTATATGCTTAAACTTGGTCACTTGGTTGATGATAAAATGCACGCCCGTTCTATCGGACCGTATTCTTTGATTACGCAACAGCCTTTGGGTGGTAAAGCACAATTTGGGGGTCAGCGTTTTGGAGAGATGGAAGTTTGGGCTTTGGAGGCTTTTGGAGCTTCTCATATTTTGCAAGAAATTTTAACAGTAAAATCTGATGATGTGGTAGGTAGGGCAAAGGCTTATGAAGCCATTGTAAAAGGCGAAAATATGCCTAAACCGAATATCCCAGAATCGTTTAACGTCTTGATTCACGAATTGAGAGGTTTGGCTTTGGAAATTACTATGGATTAAATAAAAAAACCGCTGTTTAGAATTTCTGAACAGCGGTTTTTATTTTTAAATTTATTTTTTTATTCCTTCACAAATTTCCCTACAAAACGCTTATTTCCTACATTTCCATGCACAATATACGCACCTGCGGGCAAAAATCCGACCTCGATTTGTTGTTTGTTTTGGATTTGTTTTTGGTAAACTTGCTGCCCTAACATATCATAAATTAATACGTTGGCACTTTGATTTTCTGCGGGCAGATCAATGGTTATTTTGCCGTTAGAACTTGGATTTGGGTAAATATTTAATTTGGCAACTTCCAATTTTTCGTTTTCTAAGGCGGTAATCGAAGAAACGTCTGCTGTCCAAATTCCTCTGCCATGCGTTGCCAAAACTGCCTGATTATCAAGGATTTTCATTTCCCAAATAGATACCGAAGGCAAATTTCCTTGCAATAAATTCCAAGATTTTCCGTCATCTTTGGACTCAAACATTCCAATTTCTGTACCTACCCAAATTCTGGAATCTGGTGCTGGGAAAACAATTAAGGAATAAACGGCAACATCAGGGAAACCTCTAGTGCTAGTTTCTCCGTTGTCAAAACCTGAAATATCTTCCCAAGTTTGTCCTGCGTTTTTAGTTCTTAAAATTTTAGGATTTTTTGCAACAGAAAACAAAGCATAAGCCGTATTAGGCTCTTTTGGATGCGTAGCAAAACCTGAAAGTCTGCCGATTGGCTTAGAATAATTTTGAACTGCCTTAAAACTTTCGCCTTGATCGTTGGAATAAAACAAATTTGCAACACTACTCATGCCACTTCCTGCCCAAACTACATTTGGATTTGCCAAAGAAACCTCGATTCTGATAGGCGTAAGTGAACCGCTATAAGCCCAATTTCTTGACATTCCAGCCGACAACCGCCATGTACTTCCAAAATCGTTTGACTTCCAAACTCCAGATTTTCCAACCATAAAAACCACATCAGGGTCTTGGCGAGAATTAGCAAGCCTTGTAATAAAACCGCCCAAAGTATCTACCGAAGTATCACTGCTATAATCTCTGAGTCCAGAAGTAGAAATTCTGAAGTTGATTCCTCCGTCTGTGCTTCTATAAACTCTATTTCTGTAAATTGTACCCAAAACTTTAGTTGGGTCTTTGGCATTCCAAACCACCGCAAAACCGTCTCCGCCAATAGGTCTGGCATAAAAAGAACTTGCAGAAGCATCAACTCCATTTGGCGAACGCACAGTTCCATTGTCTTGTGTGCCTCCAATATAGACGTTTTCGCGTGGTTTTTTATCAACGCTATAAAATTGTGTGGTGTTATAGCTATTTCCACGATGCTCAAAAATGTTTCCGTTGTCTTTGCTAATGGCAATTCCACCATCATTTCCGTTCAAAATACTAAAATTTCCGTTTTCATTTTTTAGTAAAGTCAAAGCATGATGATCGGGATGAAGGGTTGGATTTGCTCCACCAAATTGATTGTAGGCATCAGCAACATTATTGGTTCTGGTATCTCGGAACACAGGATTTTCGAAATTAATTTTTAACATGGATTCAGGCAAATTGTCGGGATTCCAAGTGCCTTCTTTGAGTGTGGGCCAAAAATTAAGCATAGATTTGTGAGTATGTCCTCCATTGACCATAATATTGGCGTTTGGCGCAACAGGATCGTAAGGAATTGAGTTGATATAAACATATTCACGCCCCAAAATATTTTTTGCATCATCTCTTAAAATCAAATCAAATTTTCCGTCATCTGCCTGATCTCTGAAAGAAACCATTAATTGTTGGTTATTTTTGGTATCCCAAACCTCAAAAGGTACATTCACATAATCCTTATAAGTATATCTATTAGCAGGAACGCCAGAAGTAGCTCCTGCGGGAATAGTAAAACGATGTGCTTTTTGGGTTTTTCCTTTGCCAAAACGAATTTCGATGGAACGAATTAAAGTTGTGTCTGAACTAACTTCCAATCTGCCTCCCCAAATACTAAAACCTGTGGCTCTCACAAAATCTAAAAATGGTTGTGTACCCATTTCTTGTGTGTTGGAAAATTGCAAAGTACCGACTGTAACTTTTGCCGAAAGTGTAGTTTTCCAAAGATTAACGCCTCCAATAAAAACAGTATTTTTGTCGTTTGGATGAACAATAAGACAATTATCGTAACTTCCCTGACCGCCCATAAAATTAGTATTGATTCCTGTATCTTCTTTCAAAATTAACCAATTTTTACCGCCATCACTGGTTACATAAACCGTAGAAGCCTCATCACTTATTTCTGCTGAAACAAACAAACGGTTAGGATCAGTTGGAGAAATGGCAATTTCGAACCTTGCTCCATTGGTAATTCCTTTTGACTGCAAAAACCACGTCTTTCCACCGTCTTCCGACTTGACAACTCCTATGCCATTTTGGGTAGCGTACTGAACATTAAAATTGTCTGTTTGGGAAATAATTTGCTGCATAGCATTGCCGACATAGTTCTGTTTCCATGAATTTCCACCATCTTCTGATCTAAAAATGCCTTTGTTAGTAGCAGCAACTACTATATTTTCATTTTTTGGATCAATAATCAAACGGTTTACAAAATGGAAGTTTTCGTTCGCAGTATTGGCTAATTGTTGCCAAGTTAAACCTCTGTCTATGCTTTTAAAAATACCATTTCCTTGCACGACATCTATGCTTCCAAATCCTTCTCCTGTGCCTACATAAATGGTTTTTGGGTTTATAGGCGAAATTGCCATCGCACAAATTGCCAAATTAGGCAAAGTAGGCGTTAAGTTTGACCATGCCAAACCTTCATTTTCGGTTCGCCAAAGTCCACCGCTTACCGAAGCAGCATACCATGTTTTCCCGCTTGCGTCAGCAGGATCAACCACAATGGCACGGGTGCGACCTGGCACGTTAGCGGGACCGCGTTCTGTCCAAATAAAAGGGACATCTTCTAAGCGAAGGTTTTGTAAATGCTTGTAGGCTTTGTTATACTCAATAATTTTGTAATTGTTGGGATAATTTGGTTTTGTTTGCCCATCACCTGTCCTGATTTCTTGCTGATATTTAAAAAATTCGGAAGGTTTATCTGCCTGTTCTTTTCCTCTTTCTTTAAGGTGTCTTCTAGGAAATTTTTCAGCCTTATTTGAAGTCGAAAAGAAAGAATATCCTATTGCCGTCAAAATGATAGCAAAGGCAATAATTGGAATAATAATTTTTGTTTTCATGATATTTTTGATATTATTTTTGTTGCAATTTAATGATTTGTTAATTTTTATTAGGTTTTTTTAAAGAAATTCTAAAAAAATAAAATCCCAACAAAAAAAAGACAACCTTCCAATTGTCTTTTTTTCAATAACATATTTTTAGTTATTTCCTCCGCCTGTACGTTGTTGGATGTCATCGCTGGCGGTGCTTCTGCGACGTGCGCCTTTGATTTCGTTTCTACCAAAATTATAGGTCAAATTGATTCGGAAAACCCTGCTTTCCCAAGTGCCGCGTGCCAAATTGCTAACTGTTCCTGCTTGTGTATTTCCTTGCCAAAAAAGCGTTTTGAACACATCCGAAAGACTTGCTCTGAACTTCAAACGGTCATCCATAAAACTTTTAGAAACGCCCAAATCGGTTTGATATTGGTTTGCACTCTCAAAAAGTGCATAAATTTGCGGAGATTGGTATCTGAACATAATTTCCAATTTGATGCCTTTTGGCAAACTAATCGTATTGTTCAAATTGGTCATGAAGCTAAATTTTTCGCGTTTGATATTTTCGCCCTGAAACAAAGTTCCGACTTGGTTATACAAACCTGTTACGCTTGCGTTCAAAGACCACCATTTTGCCAAAGTCAAAGGAGCTGTCAAATTCAAATTTACGGAATTGATTTTGTCCAGATTGCTGTTCATGATGTAATTTGCCTGCGTTTCCAAATCTTGTTGGATAATTTGCCCAATAAAAGAATTGGTTTGCGTATAATTCAAAGTTGCAAAAAACGAACTGCCAAAACTATAATTCACACCCGCAGAATGACTTAATTGCGGATTCAAAAACGGATTTCCTCTTTGATAAGTGTATTTATCCAAGAAAAATACAAAAGGATTTAAGTCTTGATAATTTGGGCGATCAATTCTTCGGCTGTAAGACAAACCAATTTTATGTTTTTCGTTCATCGAATAAGACAAACTCAGACTAGGAAAAAAGTTTAAATAATCGCGTTTGTTTCTTTGGTTAAGCGTTTCAGAATATCCATCAGAGGCAGTATGTTCCATGCGCAAACCTGCTTGAACAGAGAATTTTTTGCCAAATTGTTTGTTTGCGTTCAAATAAGCAGCATTAATTTTTTCGTCATATTCAAAAGTGTTGCTAAGGTTGTTGTCTTTAACCAAAACATTATCTTTGTTTACTTGAAACAAAATTTCGTTATTGGTGGTAACCCAGCTACTTTTTACGCCTGTTTCTATGTTCAAACCGTTTTTCAAAGGTAAAGTATAATCAGCTTTGAAGGCTCTGATCTGAATTTTTGCATCAGTATTGGTGCGTGCATCAAAAGACGGACTTACAGCAATTTCGCTTCCTTTGTCAAAACGATTGATGTTATTTTGTTTTCCAAAACGTTCCCAATAAGAATAATCGCCATCAATGGTCAATTCGCCTGCTTTAAAAACTTTTTTGAAATTAATATTTGCCGTTCCGTTGTTCCAATTATCCTTCATTGCATTTGTAGAATTTAGTTGGTTGTAAGGATTTGTATTTAACCCAGAAATTTGCGTTCCTCCAATATTATTGCCGTTCATATTGCCAATATTGCCTGTAAATAATACGCCAATGGTGGTTTTGTCATTAATAAAAAAATCTAAACCTGCTTTTGCGTTGTGGCTCATTGTTTCTGCTGTAATTTCGTTTGCTTGATCAAAAACTGATTTTTCGGTGGTGTTTTCGTTGGGCATGGTTCTGAACAAATTGATATTATTGTAACGTTTGTTGTAGTTGGCGTTATAATTTCCAAAAAGATTGAATTTCTTTTGGCGATAATTCAAACTAAAACCACCAGACAATTTTCCATAACGACCGTAACCCAAAGCCAAATTTGTACTTCCGTTTAAACCTAAATTTTTATCTTTTTTGAATTTGATGTTAATGATTCCTGTATTTCCTGCGGCATCATATTTGGCAGACGGATTTTCGATCATTTCTACGGATTCAATATTTTCGGCGGGAGTGTTTTGCAAAAAACGGCTTACATCATCAGCAGACAAATAAGTCAATTTTCCATCAATCATAATCACGACATTTGGTTTGCCTTTAAAACTAATTTTTCCGTCTTGATCAATCGTTACGCCAGGAGCCTTAGAAAGTACATCAAGCGTGTTTCCGCTAGACAAAATCGGGCTTGTAGCCACATTCAATACAATCGCATTGTTTTTAATTTCCATCATTGGGCGAGCAGCCGTTACGCCAACTTCTTTGAGCATCATCGAACTAGGATTAATTTTGATTTCGCCCAATTCAATTTTACTTTTTTCTGAACTAACGGTAAGCGCAACAAAATAATTGTCGTAACCGACCATTCTGACCGAAAGCAAATAATTTCCGTTGTCTATTCCGTTTATCTCAAAAATTCCTTCCAAATTACTAACTGCCCCACGCACCAAAGAAGAATCTTTGACTTTAAGAAGCAAAATATTTGCAGAAACTACACTTTCAGCATTTTCGTCGAGGACTTTGCCTGTAATGCTGCCGATTTTGTCTTGCGCCCAAGTGTTTGCGCAAGAAAACAATACCATAAAAGTAAATAAGAATAACTTTTTCATTTGGTTTAGGATTTTTTAGACTATTGAGAAGTGATTTTTATCTTATTAGCCAATCGTAATGCCAAATTCATAAACAATTCATTTACAGTTCATTATAGGTTTAATTAGTACAACAAATGTGCATTTTTGAACATATTATTGTACGATTTATTTTGGAATATAAATATCCTAAAATGGGATATTAAAAACTAATCATTTGATTTGCTTCATGAATATTATATACTCGAAAGCATACAAGCAATTTTTGAAACGCCTTTATTTAGCAAGAGAATTATCTGGTTTGACACAAGAACGAGTGGCTCAACAACTTCAAAAACCGCAATCTTTTGTTGCTAAATGTGAATTAGGTGACAGAAAAGTTAATGTGATAGATTTATTCAAGTTTTCGAAAATTTATAATGTTTCAATAGATTTTTTTTATGAAGGCGTGGAAATCAACTAAATTATGAAACCAAATAAAAAGTTTGTTACTATTTTTGATAATGAAAATCAGATTAAGCAATTATTACTTGATTTGGTTTTAGAACCACGTATTAAAGCTTTAGAATGGTCAAAAATTACCAAACAAACGCCAAATATGAAAGTTGGTTATCCTGGGCAACATTTAGCATCTTTGGTTTTGGGCATGGAAGGAGCAAAAACAGGGGCACGAGGAAATGATATTGTTGATGGTTCAGAGGTAAAATCTTGCAGTCGAGTTGATCAACTGGATAGTTGTAAAGACTGCAATGAAAAAATATTAAGAACAGAAACAGTTTGTCCAAGTTGTAAATCAAAAAATATTGAAAGAATGAATGATAGTAAATGGCTTTTCACTATTCGTAATGAAAATGATTTAAAAGTTCTTACAAAAGATGTGGACAGGATAGTTTTAGCTCTTGCAGATTATCCTGACTTTGATAAAGGCAATTTTGAAGATTTGCGTTTTCAAGTTTTCGAAATTTGGACAAAATCAGCTAGAAATAAACATTTTATAACTCTGATGACAAATTATTATGAAAAAATTTATTTAAGTCATAAAATCAAAAATCCCAAAAAGACACCTGCTCCCAAAAATTTTTGGCCTTATTCTTTTCAATTTTATATGTGTAATCCAATCAAAATATTAGACTGTATAGTTGAAAATGCAAATTTAAATCCTCAAATTATCATTAAAAACTATGTTTCTCCACTAGCAGATAGAAGTAAAATAAATTCCGAAAATATGCCTATAGCCTTTCTAAACAAAGAAGAATTATTGCTTATTTCCCAAAAAACTCAAATTGATTTAGATAAAATTAACACAAAATTGCCTTTTCTTTCTGAAAAACAAAGATTATCTTTATCTTTGCGTGATACTGATAGAATTTCAGAAGCTAAACAACCTTATCAACGGAGCTAAACAATCCCTGTCGTTCTAAAACTTCTTTTACTCTTTCTAAAATGATTTGATGGTAATTTTCATCAAGTTCTATAGTAATAAATTGCCTTTTTGTTGCCAAACAAGCCAAAGCCGTTGCACCACTTCCACCAAAAGGGTCTAAAATAAGATCATTTTCATTGCTACTTGCTTGTATCAATCTTTTAATCAATTTCAGAGGCTTTTGTGTAGAATGAAAGCGTTTTTCTTCATAAAAATCAATATCACGCCAAACATCTGTAACACCCATTTGCGGATTAAAAGTTTGTGCTATTTTTGAATAGGGTATGTCAAACTGTAAAACTTCTTGTAATTTTTGCCATAATTCTAAGGTAGGAACTTGCTCACAAATATTATTTCCTGCATAAATGCTCCACATTCCTCCCCCAAAACTTGCCACTCCCAATTTTTCATTAATTTCTTTTGAAGTTAATTTTAATTCCTTTTGCCTTTCTTTGAGTATTTTTTTAATAAAAGGCTTGCTATCCTTAATAATAAATAAACAACTTTCTGTAACATTAGGAAACATTTTATAGTTTTTGGTTGCCCTGCCTGAAACAGCGCGCATACCTTTGTCAATCATAATTTGTTGGCGAAGTTCTAAATCTAAATTGTCAAAATAAGGTACAAGCAAAGCCAAAGTCCTGAAATAACCAAACAAATAGAACGAACCGCCTTTACGCAAAATTCTGCTTGCCTCTGAAATCCATTGAATACTCCATGCCACATAATCTTGTTCTGTCCTCCATTGATAATCCCATTTTTCGCAGACCACTTTCCAATAAGGAGGGTCTGCAATGATTAAATCCATACTTTCTGTGGCAATTTCTTTTAGTTTTTCCAAACTATTGCCTAAAATTATTTCTTGTTTGTTCATGATTGTTTATGAGTTAGACGATCAGAGATATTCACGCCCTAAAAAAATGAAATCTAAAAAAACTTACTTCAGTCAGACATTTGTCGGACAGTTTTACTATTAAAAAAAAACCCTTACAGCATAACTACAAGGGCATTTTTTACTTATTTAACTTCAAAAGACTTTTTAATTGCCTCAACATCAACGTTTTTGATAACGGGTTTGGCTGTCAATCTTTTGATAGTAGTTACTCTATTATTTGCATTATTAGAGTTTCTTCTGTCTTTTCGTTTTAGTCTTGTAACGCCCATGATATTTCTTTAAATTTTTTTAGACTGCAAAACTAGCATTTTTTAGATAAAATAAATGCTATTTTAATTTTTTTTATGATTTTTTAGTAAAAAAAATTATTTATTTTCTCAAAACTTATTCCTAAATTTGCACCTGATTTTACAAAAAGTCTTAATAATCAAATGTTTATGAAAAATACAGTCAAATTTTTTGTGTATAATTTTTTATTCTTATCTGGTCTGTTTTTGTTTTCTTGTACAGGAAATAAAGACAGTGAGTCTAACAACGACAAAACGATTAAAGTAGATAGCAGCGCTACAGGCGGTGCGCAAACTATCGAAAAAGGCGTTGCTAAAGGCGAAGCAGAAGTTACAACCTCTGGCGGACAAGGAACAATGCCCAAAGATATGGAAGGAAACATTAGTTTTACTGCCAATGACGCAAGTTTTGATTGCAAATACATCGATCCTTTGAGTATGAGTGTGAGCCATTTGGACATCAAAAAAGATGGTTCTTATTCTATGATTCGTTTGGAGAGAGGAAGCACCGAACAATTAACAGAAAAAATTAGTTTGTTGATCATCAATTACGATCCCGAAAAAATGACTCTGCCTTACAAAGTTTTTCCTGCCGCAGGAAAACAAGCAGTCTTGCAATATGATGTTAAAATTTCTGGGATTTACATTAGTTATCTTGCCAAAGACAACTTCGAACTAACCATTACTGCTTTCAAAGATGATATTATTGAAGGCACTTTTGCTGGCGTAGTAACCAATTCTGCGGGGAAAGGGGTGCAAATTAAAAACGGAAAATTCAAAGCAAAATTGAAAAGAGCGCAATTACCTGCTTAAAAAATATTTCTTGAAAATATCTAAACGGACTAAAATCTGTTCTAATTAAAAAAAAGATCGAAAAAAATTGCTTTTTTCGATCTTTTTTTATTTTTTGCCAAATAATCTTTTTATTTTTTGAATTTTAGGAGAAATGAGTAATAAAAAACTAATTATATTTGATTTTGACGGCACTATTGCAGATACCATTGAGTTGGCACGCCAAATTTCTAACGAATTAGCAACAGAGTTTAGTTATAACCAAATTAGTCCCGATGAAGTACTTGCATATCGCAGCGAAACGAGTCAAGGGGCAATCAAAAAAGCGGGCATTTCTTTGTTAAAATTGCCTTTTATTGCCATTCGATTCAAACAATTATTTGCAGAACGTTTGCCAAACATGACTCCAATACAAGATATTTTTGTGGCACTTCAAGAAGTAAAACAGGCAGGTTTTGAGTTAGGAATTGTAACATCTAATTCCAAAAAAGGTGTACAGGCTTTTTTAGAAAAAAATAATTTTGCACAGTTTTTTTCTTTTATAAGGGCTTCTAGTAGTATTTTTGGAAAAAGTCGTTTGGTAAATGAAGCAATTAAAGCATCAGGCATCGAAAAAAAGCAAGTGGTTTATATTGGAGATGAAACCAGAGATATTGAGGCAGCACGAAGTAGCAAAATTGCGATTATTGCCGTAACTTGGGGATTCAATACAAAAGAAAGATTAATTTCGGAAAAGCCTGATTATATGATAGATACGCCTTCGGAATTGTTGGATTTGTTGCAGAAAATATAATTATTTTTTTTAACGATTGGCAAGGTTTTTGACCATTGCCAACGTTAATTTTTTGCGTTGGCAATGGTCGAAGACCTTGCCAATCGCATAAAATTTTACTGTTTAATCATTTTTGCAGTTCTGTTGATCACACCGTCTTTAGAAACGATTTTGACCACATACATACCCGCACTCCAACCTTCTGTTGCTACAGAAATATTGTTTCTGCCTTCTGAAAGTTTTTGTTGCGACATCATTCTGCCCATTACGTCATAAACAAACAATTCCGATTCGCGGTCAATCAAAAGTTTGAAATTCATTTCTGACTCAAAAGGATTTGGATATGCCACAAACGGATTAGAGTCGTCTAATGATTCTTCTCTGCCGTTAGAAATTGCAAAATTGCCGTCTGTAACTCCCAAAGCCGTAAATTTAGCATTCAAGAACGGAGAAGCAATCGCAACTTGCGCGCCTGTTTTTTCGCAAATGGCTCGAACTCTGAAATCATAAACTTTGCCTGCTTCGAGTTCTGTAACGGTAATCAAATTTTTAGTTACATAACGCGTTTGCCATTGATTTGTGCCTGCCACCGCATATTGAACTTGATATTCGATAGCTCCGCCTGCGGTTTCTTCCCAAGTTGCTGTCATACAAAACGGCAATAAACTCACAAATTGAATGTTTTTTACCGCAGGGCAATAAGGATCGCCTTCCGTTCTGAAAATTCTAATTCCTGAAAAATTAGAAACCAACGGAGTTTCGCAAACACTTCTTACTTGGAATTGATAATCAGTTCCTGTATAAAGTTTGCTCATCGTTACCGTAGTAGTGTCGGCATCTAATTGTTTCCAAGTGTCTGAACCCAAAGGTCTGAACATGGCTTGATAATCTAATGCGCCAATCGCAGAAACCCAATTTGCTTTTACTGTATTTTGATCAAGCGTTTCGAAAGTAAACAATTTAGAATCTGGTGTGGCACAAGGAATTACGCCAACTTTGATCCATTTGTAATAATTCCAGCCTCTTGTTCCATAAGGACACATGGCTCTGATCCAAAATTCGTAAGTTGCTGGTAATAAGCCAACTAATTCTACTTGATTGGTAAATGCAGTCAAATATTTTCTAGTAGCATCATTTCCATTCAAACGATACATTACCTCGTAATGCGTTACGCCTGTGTTGTCTCCGCTCCAACTAACCGTAGTAATAGTCGCAGGAATTCCCTCGATATCTTGCACTCTGTCAATGACTTGGATATTTTGAGGATAACCGCAACCTGGAGTTCCTTGTGTTTCGAAATAACCCCATAACCATTCTGAACGTTTGTATTTGTCGCAAATCGTTCTTACTACGGTTTCGTATTTCATTCCTGAAATCAAATTGGTCAAAACTGCGGAATCAGCACTTACAATTTGCGTAGTCCAACGACTTGCGCCTACTGTGCGGTACATAACTTCGTAATTTTCGATATTTGCCGCTTTATTCCAAGAAACCAAAGCCGATTCTTTTTCAACATTTTTGATGCTGATATAAGTTGGAGTTGGGCAACCGTCGCAAACAGGAATATCCGCAGGGCAAGTTTTGAACGTTTTAGGTTCTGTCCAAGCCGAGTACAATTTGCCATCAAGCGTACAAACTGTTTTTACTTGATATTCGTAAATGGTGGCTTCTTCCAAACCTACCAAATCAAAAACAGGTTTGCTAGCATTTTTCAAAACAGTCCATTCGTCATTTCCTGTATTCAAAGCACGATACATTACTTCATAACCGCCCAAAGCATTGCGAGCAGCGTCAGCTAAAACTCTAGCCGAATTTAAAGTTACATTGTTTGTACGTGGATTTGTTGGCATATCACAAGCAGGTTCGCCAAGTGAACGAACAGTAATTGGTTCTGAATAAGCCGATTCACCGTTTTCGCAAAAAGCTGCTACTTTGATTGTGTAATCCATGCCTGGAAGACCTTGCACTTTAAAATGTGTGCTGTCGGTGGTTGCATAATGCCATTTGCTAGAACCTGCATCTCTGAACGCAATTTTATAGCCCATTGCACCCGCTACTTCGTCCCATGCAAAATACACGCAACAAGGTTTTACATCAGTTGAATGTAAATTTGAAGGAACAGTTACAAAACAATTTGTATAAGCTCCGTTCAAACAAGACAGGTAATTTAAGTCAAAACCATCTCCACCATAATTTGAAGGCGTTTTGTCTTTAAGTTTTACATATCTGAACCAATTTAATTTGGTAGAATCCAAATCAATAGAAGTTTTGCCTAATCTTGCCAAACCGCCATACACGTATTTTGCTCCATCTTGTGAAACCCAAACTTCTGCTTTTTCGGGATAAGAAGCCGAATCTGCTTCTGTTTTGCCATAAGAAACTTCTGCAATTAACAAATCTGCCGAACCTGCCACAATAGCAATCGGACTACCAAAATCCATAGCCACTTCGCCGCCTAAACCGCCCAAAGTAAGGAATTTTGTAGGTTGTGGTGTTACATCAACAATTTCAGCATTGACAGGAATTTTGCGATCTGCAACAACTTTTCCATACAATTCGCCTAATTTGTAAGAAGTTGGCATATAGCTTGGCGTACAAGCCAAAGTTTCGCCTGCCAATTTTTTCTCGCAATCTCCGCAAGGAACTTCGAACAAATTATCAACTTCTTTGCTGAATTTAACGATTTTGGTTTTCAT
>RDXG01000116.1 GCA_004292785.1 Bacteroidota bacterium | reverse complement strand
ATTCTACATAGACAGAGCGTCCATCAAAGTCGAATACTTCGATTATTTTTGGACTTTCATTGTTTTTTGCGTTCTTTTGCATACGCTTCGAAAGAGGTTCAATGAAAAGTCCCCCAAATTTGACGTAGCGGGGGCTTTTCGTGTTTATAAATGGAATGTCGGGGCTAAGTTAGTGATATTTTTGGAGCGTGCAAAGTTTTTTGTTGTTTTTTTGTAGGCAAGACCACAATCTTTTTATCCGAAGTTCTCGTTATAAAAACAGTTTTCTGTAAAAAAATTGTATATTTAGGAGTCTGGCGAAAAATTATGAAAAATCAACTTGTTGTATATTTGGTGGTAGTGTTGTTGTTCATGTCCATTTTCTACGTATTTTGGAGGCAAGAATGGCAGTACCTCTTGCCTACCCCTGTGCCGAAAGACTACAAAGCTATAGCATTGAACAGCACTTTAGATTTTAGAGGGTTGCCTATAGCGCGTATTTTGCAGGCAAGGAAGACCGCCAAGCCCGTTTTCTTACATTTTTTTAGCCCCGATTGCCCTTGCTCTGCCTACAATGTTGCGCATTTCAAACATTTGGTCGAAACTTATCGCCACCAAATAGATTTTTATGCAGTGCTTTTTTCTGATGATGAAATGTATGAGGCGCAAAAATTTCGACAAACATATAGCGTAGATATACCCATTATCAAAGAAAAAGGCATAGATATTGCCATCTCTTGTGGAGTATATGCTACCCCACAAGCTGTTATTATTGATAAAAATATGTTATTTTATAGAGGAAATTACAACAAAAGTAGATATTGTACAGATAAAAATACTAACTTTGCTGAAATAGCATTGCAATCATTGTTAGCAGGAAAGCCTTTGCCCAATTTTGGGGAATTGGCTACTGTGGCGTATGGTTGCGAATTGCCTGAGAATACCCCAACCGCACCTTAAAAGTCTGTTTACCGACATTGTTTTTTTATGAATATTGATGCTCACATATCCGAAAAGAATGCTTTGGAGGCATACTTAGATGGTATTCGCGCCAAAGCGGATAAAATTTCGGATAAATTTATCCTGCTGTTCTTTGCGGTGGGTTTGATACTTGCGCCTGTGTACCAAACGTGGTTCTTTAGCCTTGTTACAGGTTCAATGACTGTGGCTATGTACTCGCTGGCGCGTTTTGGCATCACAAACAAAAGAGTGGCAAGGCAAATTATCAGTTCTGTATATGCCATTTTTGTCCTTCAATTCATTGGGCAGTTGCATGGCATGGCGGAAAGCCATTTTTTCTTTTTTACCAATATCTCTTTGCTGTTGTTATACTTGGATTGGCGTGTGATGATACCCTATTGTGTGCTTACAGTAAGCCATCATAGCATCTTAGCTTTTTTTCAGTATCAATTTGGAATGCAAGATTTGAGTAGGTATTTTATCACCTATACAGAAGTTTCTATTTTGCAATTATCCTTGCATTTTGGTTTAGTGGCATTGATGGGTTTTGTATGTGGGTTGTATGCCATTATTTTAGAAAGAAATAGCATCGAATTGTTCAAAGCCCAATTATTAGCTAAAGAAAAAACCTCTATCGCCCAAGCATCTGAAGAAGAACTGCGCCAAAATTTTGAAGAACTAAAAACAACTCAAGACCTCTTGCATTTTACCAATCGAGAATTAGAGGCTAAAATGGTGGCTATCGACAAAACGGTAGGCTACATGGAATTGTCATCACATCGCACCATCGATTTAGTAAACGAAAATTTGGCGCATTGGCTCGGCTACCAACCTTCAGAGCTGATAGGCAAACAACACCCCATTTTGTTAGACATAGAATACGCAGACTCACCTGCTTACAAAGACTTTTGGGCGCAGTTGGAGGCAGGCAAGATGTTTTCCGATGAATTTATGCGTATTTCAAAAACAGGAGATAAAAAATGGCTGTTTGGTTCTTATATACCCATTTTAGACGAAGAAAACAAAATTAGGAAAATCATTAAACTGGTTGTAAACACCACAGAAAGCAAAGAGTTTACAGAAAAATTACGCGAAAATGAACAGCATATCACTACCCAAAATGAACTGATGCAACGCATCTTTGATGGGGTGCCTGCTATGATTTACCAATTCAAAATGACTCCTGATGGGCAAATGTCTTTCCCGTTGGTTAGTCAAGGTTCTCGCTCTGTTTATGGCTTGCCTCCTGATGTTATTACCAAAAATGCTTTTTCTGTTATGAATGCTATTCATAAAGACGATATAGCTCTTTTTCAAGAAACCGTACAAAAATCCGCCCAAACACTTGATATTTGGCAAGCAGATATTCGTGTAAAAATACAAGATAAAGAAATATGGGTACGCGGTCACTCGAAACCTGTAAAGCTGGAAGATGGCAGTATTTTGTGGTCGGGTATTATCCAAGAAGTTACGGCTCTCAAACAAGCCGAAACAAAATTGAAAGCCAAAAATGATATTCTCATAGAAAATCAACACGAACTTGAGAAAACATTGATGCAATTATACAATACACAAGACGCGCTCATACTTCAAAAGAAAAGCCTTGAGAACGCCCTCACAGAGCTGAAAAATACACAAACACAACTCATTCATTCCGAAAAAATGGCTTCGTTGGGACAACTTGTGGCAAGTGTAGCACATGAAATCAATACACCTCTTGGTGCTATTCGCTCTTCAGTGGAAACAAATAGCGTATATTTGCAAGATATTTTAGAGAACTTACCCACCTTCTTGTCAAATCTCAAAGAAGATGAAAGGGATATTTTTATGAATATCATGCACGAAGTTTTGGTTTCTCCTACGGTTGATTTGTCTTCGCGAGAAAGAAGGCAAGTGCGCAATCAGCTTACCGACAAACTCACAGAAGAAGGCATAAATAACGCATACGACATAGCCGATTTTATGGTGGAATTGGGTATGAACTATGAATACTTAGAGAAAAATGCTTTGCTACGGGCAGAACATCTGCTCCAAATAATTCAAATGCTCAACAAGATTATAACCGTTCAACGAAGCAATCAGAATATCCAAGTGGCTATAGAGCGTGCTTCGAAAATTATTTTTGCTCTCAAAAACTTCTCTCGCCAAGACCAAATAGGCGAGAAAAAATTAGCGAATATCCAAGAAAGCATTGAAACAGTTTTGACATTGTACCAAAATCAAATCAAGCAAGGCATCGAGGTAGTGAAAAATTTTGAAAACTTGCCTGATGTGTTATGCTATCCTGATGAGTTGGTACAAGTTTGGACAAATCTTATCCACAACGCTATTCATGCTATCTCAAGTACAGGGACACTTACTATTGAGAGCAAATTGTTAGATAATCGAGTACAAATCAGTATCGCAGATACAGGGCATGGTATTCCTATCAACATTCAAGACAAAATTTTTAATGCCTTTTTTACCACCAAAAAATTAGGTGAGGGAAGCGGGCTTGGCTTAGACATTGTGAAGAAAATCATAGACAAACACGAAGGGAAAATTTGGTTTGAGTCCTTCGAAGGCAAAGGCACGACTTTTTTTTTCTTATTTTTGCGTGTATTCAATCTAAAACAAATTCTATATGGTACAAGGTGCAGACAAAACCATGCGTTTCGTGGTGGGTGTTTTGATGATGTTTGGGGGAGTGTATTTGTTCTTACAATCGGTGCAGGTAAATTTTGGTTTCAATTATCCTGTATATCGTTTTGGTCGAGCTTCACTCACTACAGGCTACATTCTTATTCCGTTTATGCTGGGTGTGGGTATGATTTTCTTCAATAGCAAAAGCTCTTTGGGTTGGTTGGTGGCTATGGGTTCTTTGGTAGCATTGGTTTTGGGTGTTATCGTAAGTACGCGCTTTAGCCTACAACACATGAATGCTTTTCAGTTGTTGGTTATTTTGGTGTTGATGGTGGGCGGTTTGGGTATGTGGCTTGGCTCTATGCGCAACAGCAGTTA
>RDXG01000115.1 GCA_004292785.1 Bacteroidota bacterium | reverse complement strand
TTTTGCTCATATATTTTTGGTTCATTTCTCCGCCAAACTGATCGGCAAAACCGTCAGAAAAGATGTAAAAAATGTCGTCTTTTTGGGTTTTCAAACTGTGTGTTTTGTATTTTTCGGCTTGCATAAATGTCCCTCCAATCGGAAATTTTGATCCTCTAATTTGTTCTATTTCGTTATTTCTGATCCAATACAAGGGGTTTTTTGCTCCCGAAAAATGAATTTCGTTTTTGTCTGTATCCAAAATAATTAAAGATAAATCCATGCCATCTCTGCTTCCGTTTTCGCCTTCGCTTTTGTGCAAAGATTTTCTTAATTTATTGTCCAAATCGGTCAAAATATCGGTTGGAAACAAAACATTTTTTTCGTTAATAATTTCGTTTAGCAAAGCGTTTGCCATAACCACCATAAAAGCACCAGGAACGCCATGCCCTGTGCAATCTACTGCCGCCAAAACAAGTTGGTTTCCCTTGTTTGAAAACCAATAAAAATCACCTGAAACAATATCTTTGGGCAAATAAAAAACAAAAGACTCGCGGAAATGCTTTTGAATTTGCTCAATAGGAATGAGAATGGATTGCTGAATCCGTTTGGCGTATTTGATGCTGTCGATAATTTTTTTGGTTTGCGATTCGATCTGTTCGTAGGCACTTTTGAGTTCTACATTTCTAAGTCGTTGAATTTCAGACTCTTTCTGTGCCCATTTTTTTGTAAACATCTGCTTGCAATTTGACGATTGGAATGAGTTTGTTTTTTGCATTAATTTCTCTGCACATTTTTTCGCCTTCTTTTAAATGTTCAAGAGATTCCTCGAATTTATTTAATTTCATGAATACTCTGCCAATGTTGTTGTGGCAACTAATAATTCCTTGTTGATTTTGTATTTTTAGCCTAATTTCTAAACTTTGTTTCAAATAATCTAAGGCAATTTCAAACTCTTCGAGGCTTTCATACACAATTCCGATGTCGTGCAAGGCGCGCGCAAGCTGTCCTTCTTGACTTATTTTTTTTGCAAAATCATAACTTTCTTGATGTTGTTTGAGGGCTTGTTCGTATTTTCCTGTGGCTTGCAAAATTCCGCCAATGCTACTCATACAGGCTATTTTTCCTGTCAAATCTTCGGTTTTTTCGAAAAAAAACATGGCTCTTTCCAAACAAGCCAAGCTATTTTCATAATCTTTTAAGTCCATGTAAAAAGTACCTAAAATATAATTTGCCCAAGAAATTCGTTCTTCTGCTTTTGTTTCTTCTGCCAAAACTAAGGCTTCGTTTACATATTTAAAGCCGTCTTTGTAATTTGCCATTGACCAATGCGCTACTGACATAAAAATCATGGTTCTTCCTCTGCCTTTGTCATCTTCGCTTTGTTCAAATTCTTTTAAGATTTCCTGCAAATCCATCAAAGAATCTGCGGGATTTCCTTTGAAATAAACCTCAAAGGCTTTCATCATTTTTACGTATAACAAACCACTTTCATAGTTAATTTTGCTTGCAATTTCGTTTGCTTGTGCGGTATATTCCATACACAAAACATTGTTAGAAGCTCTAAAAAACCATGCCAATTCGTTAAGAATATCTACTTTTCGGTGCAAATCCAAATCGGGCTGTGCCAATTCTTCTTGTAAATTTTTTATTCTTTCTTTCATTTTTTTTCAATAAAAATAAAACTATGCAATTTTTGTGCAAAAAAATTAGTGGCTTTAAACTGTCCAACAAATGTCTGACATTTATTATCAGTAAAACACAGACTAAAGTCTGTGTTACCTTATAAATTTTTTAAAAATTGTAAATTCTAAAATCGGAATCGCGGTGTACGCACCATGTAACGCAATTTTGGTTTGGGCGCTAACATTCTGTAAGCCACCATCATTTCGTGAGAAGAACCTGCTTTTGCTTGTTTGCCACTCAACACATAATCGAAGGCGTAAGAAATTCGTAAAGATTTGTCTTTGAGTAAGTTAATGCCTGCAATGGCTACCAAATCGTCTATTTTGTTCGAATTTCTTAAAGATGTCCCCAAAAAATATTGCCCTTTGAATGTGCCGATCAAACTTCCTTCGTAAGAAATAGAGTTCAGATCAGACTTAAAAATTGCCGTTGGCGACAAAGTTACGTTGTCCGAAATTGGCAAATCTGCTCCGCCGTTTACAGTATAATGGTTATTTAAGGAAATTCCTGTCAAACCCATGCCATAATTAAAAGAAGATTTGCTCAAATGATTTACCGCAATTCCAATATAATAATATTTTACTCGCAAATAAATTCCTGCGGCAAAATCGGGTTTGTATTGGTTTTGATCGCCTGTTCCTGCCAACAAAGGATCGTTTGGATCGGTGGGTCTCAAAATGCTGTAATTCAAGGATTGATTGAAAAAACCACCCCTCGCACCTATTGAAAAAAAGCCGTTTTTGAAACGAAAATGATAGGCGTAAGACAGCAATAATTGACGATTGTTTAGCGGTCCCAATTTGTCATCAAAATATTGCAAACCTAAGCCGTGATGCGTTCCCAAAAATTTGAGAGGCATATTAAAACTTACCAAAGTAGTAGAAGGTGCGCCGCCATCATCAAAGGTCGGGGAATAACCTGTCCATTGGTTTCGGTAGGTAATGCTCATGTTCATATAAGTAGTGTCTGTGCCTGCATAAGCGGGGTTTAGGTACAACTGATTGAACATATATTGACTAAATTGGGCATCTTGTTGTGCAAAAGCAAAACTTTGAACCAATAAAAAGACAAACAAAAAGCTATATTTTAATTTCATATCTAAAACAAAAATTACATGAGATTTTTGCAAAAATATGAAAATTGTAAATGATTTATTAAATTAATTGAATTAATTAAGAAAAATTTATTTAATCAAACAAAACAATCGAATATCCAAATCATTATTTTTATTTACAAGCCTTTTTACTACTTTTGCCAAAATTTTAATCCAAATTAAACAAAATTGAATCCATTAACTAATCAGCAATATTTGCAAATTATTGAGTTTTGCAAAGAGCTTTTTGAGCAAAAAAATCAAGATTATGGTACTTCTTGGCGGATTTTGCGCTTGCCTTCGGTTACAGACCAAATTTTTATTAAGGCAAAAAGAATCCGATCCATTCAGGAAAAGAAAACGCAAAAAATTGAAGACAGCATGGCTTCCGAATTTGTTGGAATTATTAATTATTGTGCCATTGCATTGATTCAGTGCCAATTATCAAACAACTCAACGATCAATTTGTTGGTTGAAGAAATCATGCCAATTTACCAAAAAGTCATTCATGAAAATTTGGAACTCTTGCAACAAAAAAATCATGATTATGACGAAGCATGGCGAGAAATGCGCGTGAGCAGCATCACCGATATTATTCTCATGAAACTGTTGAGAGTCAAGCAGATAGAAGACAATTTGGGCAACACTTTGGTATCCGAAGGCGTAGAAGCAAATTATCAAGATATGCTTAATTATTCAGTTTTTGCATTAATTTTACTCGATTTTCATTTAAAAAATTAGAAACTTATGTTACCTTTAATCAAATTTCTTTGGTTGGCTTCGATGCTTATTTTTTTGGTAATTTTGCTAGTTACTTATATGTATTTGCCCGAACAAGTCAATTTGTTTGTGGCAGAATTGGGCAAAATAGACAAGCAGATTTATTTTTATTCGTATTTGCTTATTTTGTTGGTAAGCAATGTTTCGATCATTTTTTTGGGAAAAATGTTGCCTTTTTTGCCTAAAAATTTGATACTTGTTCCACAAAAAAACGAATGGTTGGCAGAAAAAAACAACGAAATTTTGTTGTTCAAAAACCTCAATTATTGGGTCAAAGGCTTGGGATTTATTATTAATATCTTCTTGATTATCAGTCTTTTAAGCATTTATACCCTGAACGATTCTTTTGTAAAATATCCGACTACTTGGTTATATTTGCTCATTCCAATACTTTTTGTAGGTTGGTTTGTTGTTTATTTTAACAATTTTAGTTCACCGCCAAAAGATTAAAAAATATGCTTAAATTGGTTCTTACTGAAGATGGTTCGCATACTTTGTATTCCGAAAAACTCAACGAAACTTATCATTCTTTGCACGGAGCATGGCAGGAATCGGTTCATGTGTATCTTAAAAATGGCTTAGAATATTTGGTTTCAGAAAGTAATTTGGACAGCATCAAAATTTTTGAACTAGGTTTTGGAACAGGAATGAACGCCATTTTAAGTTTGGATTTTGCAGAAAAACACAACAAAAAGATCGACATGACCAGCATTGAGCCTTATCCTGTTTCAATGGATTTGATCAAACAAATGAATTATGAAAAATTTATCGACCCAAAAATTCGATATTTTTGGCAAAACATACATGAAGTTTCTTGGGAAAATAAAG
>RDXG01000238.1 GCA_004292785.1 Bacteroidota bacterium | reverse complement strand
AAATTTTGGCTTGATCTTGCCAAACAATGATGTAATCTTTCAAATTTGGAATACTTTTGTACTCATTAATTTTCGCGCCCAAATCAATTTCTTGGGTCGGTGGCGAAAGCACTTCCAAAACCATAAAAGGATTTTTGAGATGATCTTGTGCGGTAAGTTCTTGTTTTTTGGCATTTGCAACCACCACATCAGGCACTCGATAACCGTTTTTTAGCGAAATAAAAACCGAACAATTTTCGGCATAAACTTTAAATAAAACCGTATTAATGACCTTGATTAGCCATTGTTGAATGTTATAAACAATTTCGCGGTGTCTGAAACTTGCCATAGAGAGTTGGTAAAAATCTGAAAAATTTGTAGAATTTGCGTGCAAAACCAAATCTACGATCTGCTTGGGAATAATTTTTCCTGCATTTTTTTCGTAAATATTGCCGTTTGCAAACTCAAATCTGTTTCCAAATTCTTCGAGTTTTTCGCAAAAAATAAAATAATCGTTTTCGGTCATGTGGCTTAAAAAAACGAATCTATTATTTCATTTCTAAAAAAACAAATTTTCAGAAAAATTTATTTGGAAAGACTCAAAACCGAGTCAATAATTGGGTGATTTTCGACCAAAGAATCGTGGCTAGTGATCAAAATGGTTTTGCCTTCGGCTTTCAATTTTTGGAAAATATCGAGCATCAACAAAGAATTTGCGGAATCCAAATGGGAGGTAGGTTCGTCTGCAAACAAAATATCAGGATCGGCAACTAAGGCGCGCGCGATGGCGGTTCTTTGCAACTCTCCACCAGAAAGCGAATCGATGTTAAAATTTTGTCTATGCGAAATATTTACTTTGTCTATGGCTTCTAAAACGGCTTTTTCGATCTGTTTTTTGGGAAAAATAGGCAATAAAGGCAGAGAAATGTTTGTAAAAACGTCTAAACCTTTGATCAAATGAAAATGTTGAAAAATAATTCCGATATGCTTTTGTCTGAATTGAGTCAAAAATTTTTCTGACCAGCGCGAAACTTGTTCGCCACAGCAAAAATATTGCCCCGAAGTAGGTTTCATCAAACAAGACAAAATGGCAAGCAAAGTAGATTTTCCAGAACCAGAACTGCCTTTGATCAAGGTGCAACTGCCTTTTGGAATGTTCAAATCGAGGTTTTCGAAAGCTCTGACTTCGTTATTTTGGTTTTTGTTAAAAATTTTGCTAATTTGTTTGGCTTCAATGATCATAAATTTAATCAATAAAAAAACTAACATTTCTGAAAAATGTTAGTTTTAAAACCTTGTTTTTTTAATCAAAAAATTCTTTCATTTTGTCGAAAAAACTCTTGTTTTGCGTTTTTGGGTCAGGATTGAAATTGGTAGATTCGCGCAATTTTTCGATTTTTGCCCGTTCTTCTTTGGTAAGTTGAGTCGGAGTCCAAATGTGAACCCTTACCAGCTGATCTCCTGTGCTGTGATCGTTCAAATCAATGATTCCTTTGCCTTTCAGGCGCAAAATTTTACCACTTTGCGTACCTGCCTCGATGTTAATTTTGACCTTCCCGTCAATGGTTGGCACTTCCAAATTTGTACCCAAAACTGCATCTGGAAAACTCAAAGGCAATTCGTAAATGATGTTTTTTCCATCTCTTTTCAAAACGGGGTCTTCAGCTTCCTCAATCGCAATGATCAAATCTCCTGCCATGCCATCTTTGGTTTTTGGCGGATAATTTCCTTTTCCAGACATTGCCAACTGCATTCCGTCTTCGACTCCTGCGGGAATTTTGATACTGATTACTTCCTCTAATTGTTTGATTCCGTCTCCACCACAAGATTGGCAACGTTCTGTAACAATTTTTCCTGCACCGTTACAAGTTGGGCAAGTACTTGTGGACATCATTTGTCCGAGCATGGTGTTCACCACTTTTCGGACTTGTCCCGATCCGTTACAAGTGTGGCAAGTTTTGTAAGAACCGCTATCCTTTGCACCTGAACCATGACAAGACTCGCAAACGACAAATCTTTTGACTTTAATTTTTTTCTCAACGCCTCTGGCAACTTCTTCCAAATTGAGTTTGAGTTTTATTCTTAGGTTTGAGCCTTTGACCATTCGTCTTCCGCCACCTCCGCCACCTCTTCCAAAAAAGCTGTCAAAAGGGCTGCCACCACCGCCAAAAATGTCTCCAAATTGACTAAAAATGTCGTCAAAATCCATTCCTCTGCCTCCGCCACTAGCACCATCAACTCCTTGATGCCCGTATTTGTCATAACGACTTTTTTTGTCGGGTTTGCTCAATACTTCGTAGGCTTCTGCGGCTTCCTTAAATTTGTCTTCTGCTTCTGAATCACCTGGATTTTTGTCAGGGTGATATTTGATGGCAGTTTGACGGTAAGCCTTTTTAATTTCGTCTGCTCCTGCGTTTTTGCTCACGCCAAGCACTTCGTAATAATCTCTTTTTGCCATATCGATTAATTTCCAATAACCACTTTTGCAAAACGAATAACTTTATCTTCAAGTGAATAACCTTTTTCGATGGTATCCACTACTTTTCCTTTCAAATCTTCGGAAGGAGCAGGAATTTTTGTAATAGCCTCATGCAAATCTGCGTTGAAAAGTTCGCCATCGGAAGTCAAAGATTTTAAGCCTTTGTTTTCCAAAACTTTGGTAAACTTGCTAAAAATGAGTTCAAAACCTTGTTTTATTGCTTCTATGTCCGTATTTGGATTTTCAAAAGTTCTTTTTGCTCTTTCAAAATCGTCTAAAACAGGCAACAAAGACACTATTAAACCTTCGTTTGCGGTTTTCAAAAACTCCAATTTGTCTTTGGCAGAACGGCGTCGAAAATTTTCGAAATCGGCAAACAAACGCATATATTTGTCTTTTGCTTCTGCCAATTGTTGTTCTAATTTGGCTTTGTCTTCGGACTCATTGGCAGTATTTTGTTCTGCTTTTGGAGTTTCTGGGGTTTCTGCCGCAGGCTGTTCTTGGTTTATATCTTTGTTTTCAGTTTCCTGATTTTCCATAATTTCATTAAAATTTAAAATTAATTAGCCATTTTTTGTAAAAAATTTCCAAAAATGCCTATATGATTCCTTAAAATTTATACTTGTTTTTGCAATTTATTTGCCAATTAAAAAATTATGTCAAAATGACAGATTTTATAGACATTAAAACATTGTTTTTAGGAATGAGTTTGACAAATAAGAAATTTAATTTAAATTTTTTTTTGAAAAAATATTTTTTATTGAATTTTTTTTTATCTTAACAAAAAATTTTCAAACAATAAGCTAATTTATTGATAACCAATATTTTAAAAATATAACTCATTTACTCATGAATCGTTTGTTTAGCTTTTTAATAATATTTTTATTTTTTTCTGTATCCTATAGTTTTGCGCAAGATAGTTTAAAACGGCAAATAAACGATTATTTGCTTCAACAGGATAGACGAAAAAAAGCCCAAAAACTTGCCGTTGATCAAAAACGAAAGCTAGATTCTTTGCAACAAATCACAGAGGCAGAGCGCAGAAAATCGGATAGTTTGGCAATTACGCTTAAAAGAAAATTGGCTGAACCGCCACCGCCCAATCAAGGAAAATTTTTGGATGTCAAAGGCGGAGATGTCGTAACGCTTGACAACGGAACGCGGGTGCAGGTTATTCCAAATATTGGCGAACCTGATGTAAATCCGTTTTTGTCATTAGATACTGCTCAATATAAAAGGCGAGTACATAGTTTTAAACTTGATGCTTCCAAATGGAGTTCCATTGCTAGTTCTGGTGACGAAAGCAAAGCCTACAAAACAAAGCATAAATTATTGCCACAAAATACCATTTTTGCTTGGCATCCCACTTGGATGGAAGATGCTTATAAAGATTATAATTACGATTTGCTATCTTTGGTAAGCTATTTTTCATACAAAGTTGATCCTGCAACAGGAGAAGGAACTGTCCCAACAAATTGGGAAAAAACAGGAATTAGAGATTCGTTATGGAAACACGACAAAAAGTTATTATTAGGAGTAAGCAATATTGGAGAGGCAGCAAACAAACTATTTTTGAGTAAACCTGAAGCACAGCAAACACTTATTGCAGAAATTAAAAAACTGTTGCCTAATAAAGCAAATGGGGTGCATCTGGATTTTACACTTGTGCCGCGTGCTTACAAAGAAGAATTGACTAGTTTTATTATTAGTTTGGCAGGTGAAGTGCGAAAAATTGATAAAAAAAATGTTGTAACCATTGCTGTTCCTGCAATAGATATGGATAGCGCTTGGGACGTGGTGCAACTAAGTCGGCACGTGGACTTTATGATTATCAATAGTTTTGAATACTATGGAGAAAATAGCGAATATGCAGGTCCCATTGCACCTGTGCAAGCAAGCTCGATTACTATTCCGCAAAGTTTAGAAAATTCTTTGAAATATTACGTAAATATAGGAGTGCCTTCTACTAAATTATTGATGGGAACTCCTTATTATGGAGCAGAATGGCTTACTCTAGACCTAAAACTTCCTTCTAGATCGATGGGAATGGTAAGTCATCGAATGTATAGCACCATTCAAGAACAATTTAGTCATTTAGTTTTTCAGACTGACGAAAAAAGTATGACCAATTTTTCTGTGTTTAAAGACGATGCTTTTCGAAATCATCAAGTTTGGGCTGAAGACTCGTTATCGCTTGCACTAAAATACGACTGGATAATTAAACAGAAAATGGGAGGAATTGCTATTTGGGCGTTGGGATACGATCACGGACATCAAGAGCTTTGGCGATTGTTGTCTATCAAATTTGCAGAACCACCAAAAGCAATACCGCCACCACCTTTAACGTCTTTTTGGCAAAAAATAAAATCTCGTTTATGGGGATTATTAAGAAACCCTGAAGGACTTTTACGAAATCCAGGCATGATCTTGACTACGCTGTTGGCAGCTGTAGGCATGGGAGGACTTGCTGTGTTTCTAATCCGAAGATTTGGTTGTTTTTGGAGCAGAATGACTGTTTTTTCATTACAAATTTTGCTTGCTTTACTTATTTTGGGACTAATTTGTATGACTTTATTTTGGTTTCATTATTTAGATTTGCAACAAGTAATGTTATTTTTGCTCGGATTTTTGATTGCAGCTATTTTGGTATTTTTCATTACCAGACATTTTATGATGGAAAAAGAATTGCCTTAGATTTTTTGTTTTCTTTAATATAAAAAACATAATCACACTAATTTATTTAGTCAAATATTTAATAAATTTAAAGCTGTTCGACTTAGGTCGAACAGTTTGTTTAAATAATTAAAAAACAAACTACTAAATGTTAGTATCTTAATACCAAATTATACTCACTTAATAACAAAATTTACTCTCCTAATACCAAATTATACTCAACGAATAGTAAAATATACTCTCTTAATTCTAAATTATACCTATCTGATAGTAAAATTTACTTAATTAATATAAAAATGTATTCGTTTGATAGTAAAATTTACTTGCTTACTATAAAAATTTACTCCCTTAATAACAAATTATACTCTCTTAATAGTAAATTATATTCAATTAATATTAAATTTTACTTGTTTATTATTAAAAAATACTAAACAATTAATAATTTTTGTTAAATTAAGAACAAAATTTAGTTTCATTTCTTAACATTTATAAATAAAAAATGCAGGCTATATACCTGCATTACACTTTTTTATAAAAAAACTTATTTAATAAAGTTTTAGATTTTACTTTTGAACCAAAATAAGCGCAGAAATGCTTGCCATTTCAAATTCTCCGCCTTTATTTGTACCTAAGCTTGATTCCTTAATGCCTTTTTCGTTTAAAACGACAGTCCAATTTCCTGCGGGAATATTTATTTTTTGGCTTTTTAAATTTCCGTTGTAAATTACTAGAATTTTTTTCCAAGAGTCGCCACCTGCATTGTCTTCCAAAGTAAATCCAACAACATTTGGTAACTTTGTTTCTATAAATTTAAGATGTTTTTGGATCAAATCGGTAGTAGGCAAACGAAATGCGGGGTGGTTTTTTCTTAAAGCAATTAAGTTTTTGTAATAAGCAAACAAATCTTTGTATTGATTTTTTCTTGTCCAATCCAATTGATTTATCGAATCTGGTGAAACATAAGAGTTATGTTCTCCATATTTGGTTCTTGCCATTTCTTCTCCTGCGTGAATAAAAGAAACGCCTTGCGAAGTTAAAACCATAGTATTTGCCAACATATCCATTTTTAGTATATCTGCTTCACTGGCTTCTGGATTTGATACTTTGAGCTTATCAAAAAGTGTATGATTGTCATGACAAGATACATAATTGATGGTTTGAGAAGGTTGATTTGCCCAAAAAGACTTAGAATAATTGACTTTTGTGTAATCAATTTGTGAGTGTTGGGTAGCTGCGACAATACCAAACTTAACGCTTTCATCTAAACCTGTCTTTCCGCTAACAAAACCTTGCCCTTTTTCTTCTGACCAATGACCTTTGATAGCATCGCGCATTTCGTCGCTAAAAGCAGCTACTTTTTTGAGTTTCAATACATTCTTTTTGATAGCTTGTTGCTCCTCTGGCAATGGTGTTCCTGAAGCCAACCAACCTTCTCCATACACATACAAAGTCGGATCGATTTTGTCTAATTCTTCTGTGATTTGGTTCATAGTTTCTACGTCATGAATGCCCATCAAATCGAAGCGAAAGCCATCAACATGGTATTCTGTTGCCCAATATTTAACGGATTCGACCATATATTTGCGCATCATTGCACGGTCAGATGCAGTTTCGTTTCCACAAGCAGAGGCGTCTGAATATTTACCTTCTTTGTTTTGTCTATAATAATATTGTGGGAACTCTGAATTGAAGTTAGAGCCTTCCGTAATGCCTGTGTGGTTGTAAACCACGTCCATAATGACACGCAAACCCTGATCGTGTAAGGCTTTTACCATCTGTTTAAACTCTTTTATCCTCACTTCTCCCTGATTTGGGTTGCTGCTGTAAGAACCTTCTGGCACGTTGTAGTTTTGTGGATCGTAACCCCAATTATATTTTTCATTAGGCTTAGATTCTTCAATAGAATAAAAGTCAAAAGAAGGCAACAAGTGAACGTGAGTAACGCCTAACTCTTTCAAATGATCAATTCCTGTGGCTTGTCCTGTGGCGTTTTTTGTACCTTTTTCGGTAAATGCCAAAAATTTGCCTTTGTTTTTAGCACCAGAGTTTTTATGAATACTAAAATCTCTGACGTGCAACTCATACAATATAATGTCTGTTGCATTTTTTAAGGCAGGCTTCTTATCGTTTGCCCAATCTTCAGGGTCTGTGCTTTTCAAATCAAGAATCATGGCTCTTTTTCCATCTAAACCGACTGCTTTTGCATAGATTCCAGGTGTTTCAGGCAAAGTTTTTCCATCAATTTTTACTTGAAAAGTATAATATTTTCCTTTCAAATCTTCATTTATTTGTGCGATCCAAGTGCCATTTTCTGCTTTTTTAAGGCTTTCTTGTTTAATTGCCTCGCCGCCGTCTCCTTTTTCATAAATTTTTAGCGTTACCGCTTCCGCACTAGGCGACCAAATTCTAAAAGAAGATTGAGCAGGCGTATAGGTCAAGCCCAAATCCGAACCGTCATAAGTAGGCAATTCGGCAAAAGAGGGAGCATTGTTGGTAGTGTTGGTTTTTTCGTCTTGTTTTTGCTCTTTCGAATTGCAAGCAAGCAATCCAAAAAACAAGCCCATCATGAGTAATTTGTACATGGAAATAAAAATTTAAGTTAAAATAAAACAATGATAAACATTTTTTCAGAAATGTAAATATATTGTGAAATTAATTTATTCTAAATAAAAAATAATGTTCAAATATTTCCTATTAATTTCGTGTATATGTTTGTTTTTCAAAGGTTTTTCGCAGGAAAACATTTGGAAAAAACGCCAAGAAATAGAAAAATCATTGGTTTTAACTCAAAATCAGCCTTTTGTGCCAATGCTCGATCTTGATCAAAAACAAATCGGACTCATAAATTTGACCAATCAAAATATGGCAGAATTTGAACGGACTTGCAAAGATTATGCAATGATTCAACGTTTGGATTTAGAAAACAATTCGGGCATCAAAAAATGTAATGTCTTGATAATTTGTATTTTGGAAAACGATCTTTTTGAAAAAAATACAAAATTGTTACAAAAACTAAATCAAAACAAAGAACTTATTTTTGTCAAATTTACAAACTCAATTCCTGCGCAATCTTGGATAAAAAGTATCATTTCTGTTAAAAATTCGGATTCTGATTCTCAAAATTTGGCGGCGCAAATGATTTTTGGCGGTCTTGGCTACCAAAATCAGCCTGCAATTAGGTTAAAATATACCGTTCCTGAAGAGTTGAACATTAAAGCAGAAAAACTAAAAATTGTGGATTCTTTGGCAAATGTGGTCATAAATATTCAAGCTGCGCCGAGTTGTCAAATTATGGCGATCAAAAATGGCAAGGTTTTTTACCGAAAATCTTTTGGTTTTCAGACTTACGACAGCCTTATTCCTGCAACTATTGATGATGTTTACGATTTGGCTTCTTTGACAAAAGTAACTGCTGCTTTGCCCGCTTTGATGAAATTGTGTAGCGACAAAAAACTCGATATTGACAAAAATATTGGTTTTTATTTGAAATCTCTACGAAATTCTAACAAATATTTGCTAAAAATACGAGATTTATTGACTCATCAGGCAAAATTAAAGGCTTGGATTCCATTTTGGAAACAAACACTAGATTCTTTGGGAAACTGGAAAAACGATTTTTTGAGAACCGAGAAAAAATGGCGTTTTAAAAAACAGATTGCAAATCATTTGTTTATAAAAACTAATTTTTACAAGAAAATATTACAACAAATCAAAGATTCAGAACTTTTGAATGAAAAAAAATATGTATATAGTGATTTATCATTTTATTGGTATCCTTTTTTGGTTGAAAAACTAGAAAAGCGATCTTTCGAAAAATATTTGCAAACAGAATTTTATCGACCTTTGGGCGCAAATTTTTTGGGTTTTAATCCTTTGCAGAATAAAAATATTGATTTTAAGCAAATTATTCCCACCGAAAATGATTCTTTGTTCAGAAAACAACTTATTCATGGTTTTGTTCATGACGAAGGCGCGGCACTTATGGGAGGAATTTCTGGTCATGCGGGTTTATTTGGTTCGAGTAATGATTTGGCAAAACTTTTAGAAATGTATTTGAAAAAAGGCAAATATGGCAAAAAAACTTACATTAAAGAAGGAATTTTTGAACAATTTACTACTTGTCAATTTTGTCCCGAAAACAGGCGTGCCTTGGGCTTTGACAGACCACAAGAACCGCAAACCATCAACGGAAATACGGCTTTAAATGCCTCTAAAACAAGTTTTGGGCATACTGGTTTTACTGGGAATATGATTTGGGTTGATCCTGAAAAAGAATTTATTTACATTTTTTTGTCTAACAGAGTTTACCCAAAAAGAACACAAGAGAAATTGTATCAACTCAATTTACGTACAAAGGTACAACAAGCATTTTATGATGCACTCAAAGACCTAGTTAATTAAAACAGAATGACAAAACCAATATACACATGAATTACGACAAAATAAATTTAGAAGAATATCTTAATATTGCTGATGGAGATCAGGAAGTATATGACAGTTTGATGACTGAAACCATTTACTTGTTTGAAATGATACAAAAAAAATATGAATTTGCAATGAAAAAATGCAATTATTCATTGGTTCAGTTGGATTGCCATAACATTAGACCTGTGCTTGAAATGCTAAAAATCAAAGATTTGGCAAAAGCATTGGCAGAAGGAAAAGTATTGATGAATGACCCTTCAGACAAAAGCGAATTGAGGCAGCAAAATATTTCTTTGGTTAATGACATGGTTCAGGCTGTACTTGCACAATTAGAATTTGCAAAAAAACTGTTTTGATAAACAAAATTGCTTTCAGAACTACACATTTCTTAGAGAAATGCGTAGTTTTTGTTTGTTTGTTTGAATTTCATTGTTACCTTGCAAAAATTTTAAATTTATTATTTTTGCATGGATTTAATGTCCCTCACCGCCATCAGCCCAGTTGATGGACGATATAGAAAAACTACCGAAGCCTTAGCCGTTCATTTTTCAGAATTTGGCTTGATCCAATATAGAGTTTTGGTTGAAATAGAATATTTTATTGCCCTTTGCGAGCTTCCTTTGCCTTCTTTGCAAAATTTTGATCGCAAATTATACCCTTCTTTGCGAAAAATCTATCAAGAATTTGCTGTTACAGATGCTTTGCAAATCAAAGAAATTGAGAAAGTAACCAATCATGACGTAAAAGCAGTAGAATATTTTATCAAAAAAAAATTTGATGCTTTGCAAATTGAACAATATAAAGAATTTATCCATTTTGGACTAACTTCGCAGGATATTAACAATACAGCCATTCCGCTTTCTTTAAAAAATGCTTTTGAGAAAATCATTGTGCCTGTTTTTGAACAATTTATAGAAAAACTAGAAAAATTGGCAGAAACTTGGGCAGAAATTCCGATGCTTGCACACACTCACGGGCAGCCAGCCTCGCCGACTCGTTTGGGAAAAGAAATGGAAGTATTTTTGTATCGTCTTGTTAATCAGTTTACTACGCTTTCAGGTGTTCCTTTTGCTGCAAAATTTGGCGGAGCAGTTGGGAATTTTAATGCGCACAAAGTAGCTTATCCTGCAATAAATTGGCAGGAGTTTGGAAACCATTTTGTAAACGAAACTTTGAAATTGCAACGTTCACAGCTCACTACTCAAATAGAAAACTATGACTTTTTGGCAGCTTTTTGCGACAATTTCAAAAGAATAAACACCATTTTGATCGATTTTTCGAGAGATATTTGGGCGTACATTTCGATGGGCTATTTCAAACAAAAAATCAATGAAAACGAAGTAGGTTCGTCTGCCATGCCACACAAAGTTAATCCAATTGATTTTGAAAATGCAGAAGGAAATTTGGGTTTTGCAAACGCTATTTTCGAACATTTTTCTGCAAAATTGCCCATTTCACGCTTGCAAAGAGATTTGACAGACTCAACAGTTTTGCGAAATATTGGCGTTCCTTTGGCTCATTCCTTAATTTCCGTGAAATCTTTGTTGAAAGGTTTAGACAAATTGTTGATCAATGAGGCAAAAATTAGCCAAGATTTGGAAGATAATTGGGCGGTGGTTGCTGAAGCCTTGCAAACCATTTTGAGGCGCGAAAACTATCCAAACCCTTACGAAACTTTAAAGGCTTTGACACGAAACAACGAAAAAGTAACGCAGGAAAGTATCCAAAATTTTATTAATGCTTTGGAAATTAGTGAATTAGTAAAGTTTGAACTTCGTCAAATTACTCCTTATAATTATACAGGAATTTAATTAAGTACAACTTTTATAAGGCTAGCTTTGAGCCTTATAAAAGTTGTAATTTTTTTTATAAAGTCAAATTTGTTTTAAACAATTTGACTGCAATAGCCAATAAAATTACGCCAAAAACTTTTCTTAAAATATCTTCTCCTGCTTTTCCTAGTTTTTGTTCGATCCAAGAAGAGGTTTTTAGGACAATATAAACAAAAATAAGGTTCAGAACAATACCAATTAATACATTTATTTGCGAAAATTCTGCTCTTAAAGACAAAATAGTGGTCATTGTACCTGCTCCTGCAATGATCGGAAATGCCAAAGGCACAATAGAAGAGGATTGCGTGCTGGTATCTCCCCTAAAAAGACGAATTCCTAAAACCATTTCTACGCCCAAGAAAAATATAATAATTGCCCCTGCAATAGCAAAAGAAGCCACATCAATACCAAATAAAAGCAAAATAGACTCGCCCAAAAACAAGAAAACAAGCATAATCACGCCTGCCACAATCGTTGCCCTTTCTGACTCTATTTTCCCCGCTTTTTTGCGCAAATCAATGATCACAGGCACAGAACCAATAATGTCGATCACCGAAAAAAGTACCAGAGAAACCGAGATAATTTCCCTAAAATTTAACATTTCTAAATAAATCTGTAACATAAACAAAGTATTTTTTTGCAAAATTAAGAAAAATTAGTTCGTAAAACAAATATTTTACCATTTCTTAAAAATAAAAAAAACAGCTCCAACCATCATCACAAACCCCACAATATAATTCCATTTGATTTCTTCTTTGAGATAAATCACAGAAAAAACCACAAAAACGGTCAAACTGATTACTTCTTGTATGGTTTTGAGTTCGGTAGCATTGAATTGTCCATGCCCAAAACGGTTCGCAGGAACTTGAAAACAATACTCAAAAAAAGCAATTCCCCAACTGATCAAAATGACTTTCCAAAGCGAAACATCTTTGAATTTGAGATGACCATACCACGCATAGGTCATAAAAATATTGGAAATAAGCAATAAAATAACTGTTTTCATAAAAAATTATTTATTCAAAATATTTAACAGCACCGCACTTGCAATCAGTAAATACGCCACCGACTGAAAAAGCGTAACGACTTCTTGATAAACCAAAATTGCCAAAATAAAATTAAGAATTGGGTTGATATACATCAAAATCGCCACAGAAGCCGAAGTGAGTTCTTTGAGTGCAAACATATTCAAAAACAAGGGAATGATGGTAAAAACAACCGCCAACAACAAAATCATTCCGAAGAAAAAACTGTCTAATTTTTCTAAATTAGGGTTAAAAAAAGAGTATAAAGGCAAAATAATGATGCAAGCAACCGCCAATTGAACCATTAATAAGGTCATTTTATCGAATTGGAAAATTCTGCGTTGCGTGATCAAAAAAAGTGCATAAGTAGAACTTGTAAGCAAAACGTAACCTAAATTTGGCAAAGAATCCTGCCCCAACATGACGCAAGCCACAGAACTTAGCCCAATGGCAATCCATTGTTTTGGACTTAATTTTTCACGCAAAATAAGGTAGCCAAGCAAAGCAGTTTCGATGGGGCAAATTAGGTAGGCAAAAGTTCCAGCTTGAACGCCAACATTATTGACAATAAAAATGAAAACTAACCAATTTACTGCCAATAAAATTCCGCTAAAAACAATTAAAAGCGAGTTTTTGGTGCGTAAATTTTTGTCTAATGCTTTGAATTTTTCTAGGTTTTCAAGCAAACTTTTTTTACGAACTGTCAAACTAATTGCCAATAAAATAATAAAAGCGAATGTCACACGAAAATACAAAATCTGCGGACTAGCATATCCTGCAAGGCTTTTGATGACAATCGGTAAAAAACCCCAAATGCTAAAACAGGTAATTCCTGCCAAATAATGCGGATTTATTTTTGATAATTTCATGAAATTATTTGTGAATTTAGAAGGTGTAGCATAGACTTTAGTCTGTGCAACCTTCATAAGTTTCTATTTTTATAAAGGTTACGATTTGTATTATTTATTTATCCATTTTTGCGCCCAAACCCAATTCTTCTAGCACATATTCTGTGTAATCGTGGGTTGGATCGGCATAAATCATGGTAAAATCGTTGGATTTGTCAAAAACAAAAGCCAATTTTTTTTTGCGAGCAACCATTTGTGTAGCGGCATAAATTTTATCCTGCACTGACCTGAATAAATCTTCTCTTTTTTGGTAAAGCAAACCATTATAGCCAAAAATTTTATTCTGAAAAGCTCGAACTTTGTTTTCTTCAGCTTCAATTTCTGCATTTTTTTGTTTTTGCATTTCTTCGGTAAAAAGCACTTTTTCGGCTTCTAAAGCCAAACGTTTGGCAATAACATTTTTTTGCATGACATCAACTTCGTTCTGCCAAGCTACTGTTGCTTTTTCTATTTCGGCTTGTGCATCTTTGTATTCTGCCATCGTGGACAAAATTTTTTCTGAATCAATAAAACCATATTTTTGTGCAAAAAGGTTTGTCGAAACAAGGACAAAAAACAAGAAAAAAATGCAATTTTTCATGAGAAATATATTTATGTTTGACTAAATTTTTCAATTAAATTCAGACGCTAAATTTAATTTATCTTTGTAAAAACGTCTGACTTTCGTCTGACTTAAAACCTGTGGTACATTTAAAATTTCTGAAAAAAACTTCTCAATTTAATTTGAATCACGCCAAAAAAAGCCTCTTTAAAAATTCGGCTAGACATTTTGGAAACGCCTTTGGTTCGGTCTGTAAAAATGATTGGCACTTCCACAATTTTGAATTTGTGTTTCCAAGCCAAAAATTTCATTTCGATCTGGAAGGCATAACCCACAAATTTTATTTTGTCTAAGTCAATGGTTTCCAACACTTTACGCTTGTAACATTTAAAACCTGCCGTAGTGTCCATAATTTGGATTCCTGTAACCAAACGCACATAAAAACTCGCAAAATACGACATCAAAACCCTGCTCATGGGCCAATTTACCACATTTACGCCATTGATATAACGAGAACCTATTGCCAAATCGTTGTTTTTTTGTGAACAAGTCTCATAGAGTTTGACCAAATCGTTTGGATTATGCGAAAAATCTGCGTCCATTTCAAAAATATATTCGTAGCCTTTTTCGAGGGCAATTTTGAAGCCATGAATGTAGGCAGTGCCTAAACCTAATTTGCCTTTGCGCTCAGAAAGTAAAATTCTTCCGACAAATTCTTCTTGTAACTCTTTGACTTTCAAGCCTGTACCATCTGGCGAGCCGTCATCAACAATCAAAATATCAAAAAGTATAGGCAAAGAAATCACTGTGCGAATAATTGCCTCAATGTTTTCAATTTCGTTGTAAGTTGGAATAATAACGATACTTTCTTTCACGATTTTTTTAATGAATGGTAATTGAAAGGCAAAATTATTAATTTTTAGGAATTAAAGAAATGAATTTTTTGCTTTTCTTTCAAATTTGAAAAAACAAACAAAAAAGTTATAGCCTCTTTCAACAGAAAAACAATATTAGAATGTTTGTTTAAGAAGGCAAATTTTATTTTTGCAAAATATAAAAATAAATTTTATCTTTATGTTAGGCTTGTTTAGTTGATTGTTTTGTTGGGTTTTAGCACGCTAATAACGCTGATTCAACAGATTTTCACTGATAAAAAATAAATAAAAATCCGCATTATCTGCGTGCTAGAAAAGAAATAATAACATTTGGAAATTTAAAAAACAAGTTTCATATCAAATCTTATAAAATTGTATGTAAAAATACATAAAAATTTCCTCTAAAAAAGTATTTGATGCAAAAAAATCATTTTTTTTCTTATTTTTGCAAAAAAACTAAAAAATCCATGAATCTTTCCAAAACCTACGAACCCAAAGAAATAGAAAACAAATGGTATGCGTATTGGCTCGAAAAAGACTTTTTTTCGTCAAAACCAAATCCTGACAAAGAACCTTACACCATTTTGATCCCTCCGCCAAACGTTACAGGCGTGCTACACATGGGACATATGCTCAACAACACCATTCAAGACATTCTGATTAGAAAGGCGAGAATGGAAGGAAAAGAGGCTTGCTGGATACCTGGCACAGATCACGCTTCCATTGCAACAGAGGCAAAAGTGGTCAATATGCTAAAAGAAAAAGGAATTGCAAAAAAAGATATTTCCAGAAACGAATTTTTGAAATATGCTTGGGAATGGAAAGAAAAATATGGCGGAATTATCCTCGAACAACTCAAAAAATTAGGAGCTTCTTGCGATTGGAAACGAACCCGATTCACAATGGAAAAGGCACTTTCAGAGCAAGTTATTCAGGTTTTTGTAGATTTATATCAAAAAGGATATATTTATAGAGGAGCAAGAATGATCAACTGGGATCCGCAAGGAAAAACCGCTTTGGCTGACGACGAGGTAAATCACAAAGAAGTAAATTCTAAATTGTACCATGTTCGCTACAAAATCAAGGATTCTGACGAATGGATCACGATTGCCACCACACGCCCCGAAACCATTTTGGGAGATACCGCAGTTTGCGTAAATCCAAACGATGATCGTTACAAACATTTGCATGGAAAAACGGCTTTTGTGCCAATGGTAAACCGCGAAATTCCGATCATTGCAGACGAATATGTGGCTATGGATTTTGGAACAGGTTGTTTGAAAGTAACGCCTGCCCACGATATCAACGATTATCAACTTGGTTTAAAACACAATTTGGAAATTATCGACACCATCAACGAAGACGGAACGATGAGTCAAGCGGCGCAGTTTTATGTGGGTTTGGATCGTTTTGCGGTGCGAAAAAAAATTGCAAAAGACCTCGAAGAAATGGGGCAAATTGTAAAAATTGAAGATATTAAAAACAAAGTTGGCTTTTCTGAACGCACTGATGCCGTTATCGAACCAAAAATTTCGACTCAATGGTTTGTAAGTATGAAAGAACTTTGCAAACCTGCCTTAGAAAATATTTTGAACGATAACATTCAACTTTTTCCGCCAAAATTCAAAAATACCTACCGACATTGGATGGAAAACGTCAAAGATTGGTGTATTTCTCGACAACTTTGGTGGGGGCAACAGATTCCTGCCTATTTTTTGCCAAATGGCGAATTTGTGGTTGCCAAAAGTTTGGAAGAAGCCTTTGCGTTGGCAAAAAGTAAAGATTCTAGCCTAAAAATTGAAGATTTAAAACAAGAAGAAGACGTTTTAGACACTTGGTTTTCCTCTGGACTTTGGGCAATGTCTGTTTTTGAAGGAATTAATCTGCCTGATAATGAGGACATTAACTATTATTATCCGACAAATGTGTTGATCACTGCTCCAGAAATTTTGTTTTTTTGGGTTGCCCGAATGATTTTGTTTGGTTATGAATATCGCCAAGAAAAACCGTTTAAAGATGTCTATTTGACAGGAATTGTGAGAGATCAACAAGGCAGAAAAATGTCAAAATCATTAGGAAATTCGCCTGATCCTTTGGATTTGATCGAAAAATATAGCGCAGACGGCGTAAGAGTGGGAATGTTGTATTGTTCGCCTGCGGGAAATGATTTGCTTTTTGACGAAAAATTATGCGTACAAGGCAGAAATTTTTGCAACAAAATTTGGAACGCTTTGCGCTTGATCAAAGGTTGGGAAATCATTGATAATCAACAAGATAACGCAAATCAAAAGGCAATTCATTGGTTCGAAAACAAGTTTAACCAAACTTTGATCGACATCGAAGATCATTATTCCAAATACAGAATTTCTGACGCTTTAATGTGCGTTTACAAACTTATTTGGGACGATTTCTGCGGTTTGTATTTGGAAATGATCAAACCTGATTACGAAAAACCAATAGATAGGGCTACTTTTGAGGCTAGTTTGAACTTTTTTGAACGTTTGATGCAAGTTTTGCACCCATTTATGCCCTTCATTACCGAAGAAATTTGGCATTTGCTCGCAGATCGCAAAGAAAAAGATTGCATCATTGTTTCTGAATATCCAAAAGCAAAACCTTTTGACAGCAAAATTTTGCAAGAATCGGAACTCATTTTTGAGTTGATTAGCACTTTGCGAAACACTCGAAATGCGAAAGGAATTTCGCCAAAAACAAGTTTGGATTTGTTCATTAAAACGCAACAAAAAAGCATTTACGAAAATTTTGGGGCAATTATTCGCAAATTGGCAAACGTAAATTTCAGTTTTACGAATGAATCTGTAGAAAAATCTTTGAGTTTTGTGATCAAAAGCGAGGAGTTTTTTGTGCCTGTGCAAATTGATTCGGCAGAGGAAATTGGCAAAATTCAGAAAGAAATTGAATATGTCGAAGGCTTTTTGGTTTCTGTTGATAAAAAATTGTCTAACGAAAAATTTGTTCAAAACGCAAAACCAGAAATTTTGGCAAACGAAAGGCAGAAAAAAGCAGATGCCGAAGGAAAATTAGAGGCTTTGCGAAAAATGCTTTTGGAATTGGCTTAGTTCTTTACTTTTAACGTTTGGCAAGGTTTTCAACCATTGCCAACGTAAATATAACGTTGGCAATGGTTGAAAACCTTGCCAAACGTTAAATGACCTTATCCAACGTGAAATATTCGGTATTTTCCAAAGGTCGCAAAGCATTGATCAAGGCAATTTTTTCGAAAAAATGCAAATCTTTTACAAAAATATTGATAGGAATAATTTTTTTTTCCTGAATTAATTTGGCTCTGTGTGTGCCTTCAAGTAGGGGAAAATTGGGTGTAAACCAATTTTTTCCATCAAAAAAAGCCAAATTGCTAAAAGTGCTGTCCGTTATTTTGTTGTTTTTGACCAAAATCAAATCCGATTCTTTTGGGTTTTCCAAATTTTCTGAAAGTAATTTGTTCAATTCGCTACGATCTGCAAATTTGTAGGCATAGTCGATGTTGCTTTCTACAATTTTCAAAAAACGAATTTTTTTTGGCGTATATTCCTCAAAATCAATGCGTTTTATTTGTTTTTCGTACAAAATTCTGCATTTGTAAGTTTGCGTTCCTAAAGAATCAGGAATTTTTATAACTTCTTGTAAATCAAGAGTTTGACTTATTCCAAAAAGTTCTTTTCGGCTTTTGTTGAAACGCAAGTTATGAAACTCAATATTTTGCGGAATCCGCTGACAAATTTGGATACTTTCTAATAATTGGCACATAAATTTTTTGTATAAGTTCTTGATATTCAGACTC
>RDXG01000002.1 GCA_004292785.1 Bacteroidota bacterium | reverse complement strand
GTGCAACATTTCTTTGCCTCTGCCTATTCGCTCAAAGAAGGCGTTTTGTTCAACAAGATTTTGCAAATAGAAGGGTAATTTTTTGTAGGCAAGGCTTACCTTTTGCGGAAAAGTTGTATTTTTGTTACAAATTTATTTTACCCCTTGATATATGACTACTCCCATTCAAACAGAAAGACTCAAGTTGGATTTGATAGCGTGGATTGCGCAACTCGACCAAGTTGATGCTTTAGAGCGTATTTTGGAGCTTAAAAAACAGTTGGAAACGCCTGTCGACTTGCCTACCAAGCCGAAAAGAACCTATTTATACCAAGATGTGGTAGCCATAGCCAACCAATATCCGCCTGACAAACGCTGGACATACACCGAACTTGTCCGTGTTTTTCCTGCTAACCTCAAAGTAAAAGTAGAAATTCTTAACAATAAACTCCTCATTATGCCTTCTCCATCTTTCATTCACCAAAAAATCTCTAATCGTTTGTCAAACAGATTGACCAACTTCGTAGAAGAACACAATTTGGGCGATGTTTTGTATGCCCCTATGGACACCAAATTTGATGAGGATAATTTACTACAGCCTGATATTATGTTTATCGCTGTTACAAGGTATGACATCATAGAGGAAAACTATATCAATGGCGCACCTGATATTGTGGTCGAAATAATCTCGCCTGCCAACAAGAAGCAGGAAAGAGAAGAAAAACACGCCCTTTATGAGCGCACAGGCGTAAAGGAATATTGGACTGTATTTCCCAAAAAGCGATAGAAGACATTATGCCCGAAAGTTTGTTTGAAAATGAGGAGAAGAAGAAAAAGAAAGGAGGGAATTGATATTTTTTAGGTGTCAAAAGGCAAGTTATTTTTTCACTCCCTATGCTTGATGAGGTACTAAGGTAAAAGGCACTTGCACATCTTCTGCATATTCCTCACCTGTTTCTAAGCAATCCAAATCGCTTTCGATGTAATGCCAAAAAATGCTTATCTGTCCATTTTTATTGAGTTGGTAATGTCCTAAAAGGTCGAATAACTCCAAGAAACGCCTGCTTGAAGTTGTATCGATGTAAACCAAATTACAATGTAGCTCGATAGTATTTCCTACATTTTCGAAATAAGTAGATAACCAGCCTGTAATGAGTTCAAAAAACTCGTTTATGTTTTGGATAGCAAATGTTTCACCCTCATACAAGTTCTGAAGGAAAATAACATTGGTTACTTCTCCTTGCAGTATTTGAGTACATTCGCC
>RDXG01000114.1 GCA_004292785.1 Bacteroidota bacterium | reverse complement strand
TTGCAAGCAATATTTGCGGGCAAATCAAATCTCGATTCTCTATCTGCGGGCAGAAAATCTACCAAATCAAGCGCAAAATCTTGCATCACATTCATTTTTGTTTTTTTATTTGTTATGCTAATTTTTGTTTTATGTATTTGCGTTGCGAACAAAGATAGCCTTGTAGGTTATTTTACATTCATATAACGCAAATACATAAAAAATCTAAGCCAATTTTTTTTCTATTGAATCATTAACCAAATTCCTAACAAAATCCGATTTTAAACGATCCAAAACATCGCCTACAAAGGCAAAAAGCAACATTTTTCGAGCTTTTTCCTTCGGAATTCCGCGAGATTGCAAATAAAATAACGGTTCTTCGTCTAGTGCGCCAATCGTGCAACCATGCGAACATTTCACGTCATTTGCCCAAATTTCGAGCTGTGGTTTGGTGTTTACGCTTGCATTTTCAGACAGCAAAATATTTTTGTTCGACTGAAAAGCGTTGGTTTTTTGGGCATCTTTGCGAACAAAAATTTTGCCATTAAAAACCCCCGTAGATTTGTCTGCAAGCACGCCTTTATAGAGTTCGTTGCTGTAAGAATTGGGTTTTGCGTGATCAACTGCGGTATGATTGTCGATGTGCGTGTTGCCGTTTGGCATATACAAACCGTTCATGTAGGCTTCGCAATTTTCGCCATTTAAAACCATATTGAGGTTGTTTCTGATCATTTTTCCGCCCAAAGAAATGGTCGTATTGCTGGCTTTTCCGTTTTGTGCGATCTCGATTTGCGTAGTTCCCACATGAATTGCGTTTTCGCCTTCATTTTGCAATTTGTAATGGTCAAGTTGCGCATTTTCCTCTACAATTATTTCAGAAACCAAATTGCTCAAACTCAAATTTTGCCCAATACTAACAAAGTTTTCGATGATCGTTGCCTGACTGCTTTTTTCCAAAACAATCAAATTTCTAACTTGTAAAAGTGGGTTTGCTTGCGTGGAATCGTTGAGAAAATGGAAAATAATCGGCTTTTCGAGAACCGTATTTTTAGAAATTTTGAGCAACAAACCGTTTGCAAAAGCCGTATTCAAAGCCACAAAAGCCTCATGTGCAGGTGCATATTTGGCAAAATGTTTTTGAGATATTTCGTTTGGCTGACTCAAATTTTGGATATGCAAATCCTTGTCCGCACTTACTATTTTAGAAAGTTCGGGCAAATAATTTCCGTTCAAAAAAACCAAAATATTTGCCTCAACTGCCTGATAAATAGCTAGTTGCGATCTGATTTCTTCTGCGGTCAAATCCGATTTGGCGTGGCTGTCAAAAGAGTTTTGAAACACATTTTTCAGATTGGTATATTTCCATTCCTCGTGTTTGGTGGTTGGAAAACCTGCGCTTTTAAAGTCTTCAAAAGCCTGCTTTCTGACCTCCGATTCGGTCTGAATTTTCTCAAATTCCGATTCTAAATATTCTATAAACTTATCCATTTTATCGTTATTTGAGCCAATCGTAACCTTTTTCTTCGAGTTCTAGGGCAAGTTCTTTGCCTCCCGATTTTACAATTCTGCCTTTGTAAAGCACATGAACAAAATCTGGGATAATGTAGTCGAGCAAACGCTGATAATGGGTAACGACAATGGTGGCATTTTCTTTGTTTTTCAATGAATTTACGCCATTTGCAACGATTCTTAGTGCGTCGATGTCCAAACCAGAGTCGGTTTCGTCAAGGATTGCCAAAGATGGTTCAAGCATTGCCATTTGGAAAATTTCGTTGCGTTTTTTTTCTCCTCCCGAAAAACCTTCGTTCAAAGAACGTTGTACTAAGGCTTGATCAATTTCGACCAATTTGACTTTTTCCTTCATCAATTTCAAAAAATGAACGGCATCGAGGGCTTCTTGCCCGCGATATTTGCGAATTTCGTTGATGGCAGTTCTCAAAAAATTGGTATTGCTTACGCCAGGAATTTCGACAGGATATTGGAAAGCCAAAAAAACGCCTTCTCCTGCTCTTTCTTCAGGTGCTAATTCGAGGAGGTCTTTTCCTTTAAAAGTAACTTCTCCTTCTGTAATTTCATAGTCTTCTCTGCCCGCCAATATGCTTGCTAAGGTACTTTTTCCTGAACCGTTTGGGCCCATAATTGCGTGAACTTCTCCCGCTTTTATCTCCAAATTTATTCCGTTCAAGATTTGTTTATCACCTATTTTGGCTTGTAAATTTGTTATTTTTAACATTTCTATTTTTGTTTTTGGAAACCTCGAATCTGAATTTTAGATAAGGGTTGCAAAATTCTATAAAAAATCCTTATTTTATGGGTTTTTAACTATTTCTATAAAAAAATGTTTGAATTTAAGGAAAGAATTGTTTTTTTTGGTAGTCTTAGAAATATTTATGCAATGCAGACGAAAGGGCAGACCGTTTGAATATTATATTTTTAACACTACCATTTTTTTAGATAAACATTATTTTGATTTGGTAAAAGTGCTTATCCATTTTGCATTATTGTCAGATTCTGCGGGCAAAATTGTGTAAGTGGTTTTTATAGAACTAATTTTGGTTTTTAGATTGACCACAAAAACTACTTTTTTCCCCACCGATTCTACCTCAATTTCCAACAATTTGGCTTCGAAAGTATTATCTACAGCTCGAACATAAACATCTGGGAAAAACTCGTTTACGTCATACTCATAATTTTTTTCACTGCCTTGCGCACCTTTAACCAAACGCAAACCGTAACAAATTTTGTATTTTTTTTGGGGCGTGATAACAGAATAAAAATACAAAATACCTGCGTCTAAATGGACAACGCCCAATACATCTATTTTATAATCTGTTGTTTTCCAACCATTTACCTCGCAAATATACTCGGTATTGCCTTGATGATAGGCATTTTTGTCAAATGCCTGATTGATGTCCGTCAGTTCGAGAATTTTGATTTTATTCTTTTTACTGGGATTCAAAATTTTTTCTGCTCCATAAAATAATGTTTTATGGTTTGAAACACTGATTCCTTTACTTTGCGCAAATGTATTTGCAGAAAATAATAAAGGCAACAGCAAAAAAGCGATACATTGAAAAAATAATTTTTTCATCTTGTTTTTTTATTTTAATAAAATGAATAATCTAGTAAACCCACAAAAGCAAAAATAATTTCATATTTTTGTCCAATAAGTAATAGAGCATATTTATCCGACACCTTAAAGGTATCGGATAATTCTGATTATCAAGAATTTATGATAAAAAATAATCTAAACTAATCTTGTGTTACTATTTACTTGAACGGAGTGCGAAAAATTTTGTGGAATTTATTTTTATCTATTGCGAATACAATTAATGAAAGCCCAAAAAACAGCAGAATTTGATGAAATTGTGAAAAAATGGAGAAAAAATTTGAAACAAGATCATACAGTTATTACACATAAAATTGACAAAATATAAACCCACTCCACAAAAAAAACAGCAGATTTCTACTGTTTTTGCTTCGTTTTCACAATAAAGTTAAAAAATATATTTTCAATCAAGAACTCCTTTTGTTAAATAAACAAGTTTTTACAATTTATTTTTTGTATAAAATAAAAATTAACTTAATTTTCATTTTTATTAATATATTGTATGAATTTTGTAAACATCTTTTTGGTTTATTTATTCGTGGTATCTATTTTTTTTACGCAAATATTTTTTCTATGAATTGGCGAGATTTAAGACTTTTATATAAGCAAGCAATTGCGTTTAGCATTATTTTGTTGGGAGCTATTGGC
>RDXG01000113.1 GCA_004292785.1 Bacteroidota bacterium | reverse complement strand
GCATTTTCTATCCTAATCGGATTAATTTTTTCAATACTTTTGCCATCAACTACAGAAACAGCTCCTGTAAGTTCCTTTTTTGTACTTGTGCCGTAACCAATAACTACCACCTCTTCCAAACTTCTAACGTCAGCAACAAGCATGACATTAATTGATGTTTGCGTACCGATTGCAATTTCTTGATTTTGGTAACCAATAAATGAAAAAATAAGCGTACTAGCATCCGCAGGAACTTTGATACTGTACTCGCCATTCATGTCGGTACTTGTTCCCACACCCATTCCTTTTACCAATACGGTAACACCAGGAATCCCTTCGGGTAGGAATTGATCATCCGAAGTAACTTTGCCTTTGATAGTCTTGTCTTGCGCATAGGCAATCGAAGACAAACAGACAAAGAGTAAAAAAAGAGAAATAACTTTTGTCATAATCGTGATTTAAATGAGAGGTAAAATAGATATTTGGTGATTATACACTAAAAATTAACACTAATTGTCTGTTATTTGAATTTTTAAGAAAAAAAGCAATTTTTCATACTTTCAACTTATTTTCTTAAAAAATTAATTAATGTTAATAATGCGTAAATAAAATAAAAATTAATTCACAAACAAAATTATTTTTCATTTAATTTTTTCAAAAAAAATGCTAGAATTTTATTTTAAAAACTTAAAAAATTACAAAAAAAATAGGGCGGCAAAAAACAACTAAACTTTCATTTTTTTCTAAAAAAAATACTATATTTAAGCCAAAATACTGATTATATTTTCATGAAAAATCATAAATTTGTTATTTATCAACTTTTTGTCCGTTTGTTCGGAAATCAAAGTGCTAAGAATCTTTTTTTTGGCACAAAAGAAGAAAATGGCACAGGAAAATTTAGCGACATCAACAAAAAAGCCCTTCAAGCACTCAAAAAGCTAGGAAGTACACATATTTGGTACACAGGCGTTATCGAACACGCCAGCATGACCGATTACAGCGCTTTTGGAATTTTGCCCGACAATCCTCATGTGGTTAAAGGCAGGGCAGGTTCGCCTTATGCAATCAAGGATTATTATGACGTAAACCCCGATTTTGCAGAAAAAGTAACCGACAGAATGAAGGAATTTGAAAGCCTAATCCAAAGAACACATGAAAATGATCTCAAAGTGATCATCGATTTTGTGCCAAATCATGTGGCAAGGTCTTATTTTTCTGATTCCAAACCTAAAAAAATACAAAATTTGGGTGAATCCGATAAAATGGAAGCACTTTTTGATCCGCAAAACAATTTTTATTATTTGCCAAGCACTTTTTCACCACCTTCTGAACATTTTATTCCCGCAGATTTAGATGCCAAACCTTATCACGAATTTCCCGCAAAAGCCACAGGAAACGACCAGTTTACCGCAACACCGAGCATAAACGATTGGTTTGAAACCGTAAAATTGAATTATGGCGTTGATGTTTTAAACTACAAAACCTATTTCGACCCAATTCCTGATACATGGCAAAAAATGCTCGATATTTTGCTGTTTTGGGCAAAAAAAGGAGTCGATGGTTTTCGTTGTGATATGGCAGAAATGGTGCCTGTGGAGTTTTGGGAATGGGTCATTCCGAAGGTCAAAGCCGAGTTTTCAGAGGTCATTTTTATTGCCGAAATTTATAATCCAAACGAATACAGAAATTATATTTTCAAAGGAAAATTCGATTATTTGTACGACAAAGTTGGACTTTATGATTGTTTGAAACGGGTTTTGCAAGGAAATTCTCCTGCCGATTCGATCAGCAAAGAATGGCAGACCACCGAAGGAATCAACGATCAAATGTTACGTTTTTTGGAAAATCATGACGAGCAGCGTTTGGCTTCCGAGTTTTTTGCAGGCAAAGCCGAAAAAGGAATCCCTGCCATGTTGGTTTGCGCAACTTTAAACAAAAATCCTGTCATGATTTATTTTGGACAAGAAGTTGGCGAACCTGCCTTAGAAGCTAGCGGTTTTAGCGGTGCAGACGGAAGAACAACTATTTTTGACTATTACGGCGTGCCTGAACACCAAAAATGGTTAAATAACGGAAAATTTGATGGAGCAAAACTTTCGGAAGAGCAAAAAAAATTGCACGAAAATTATGCAAAAATCCTGAATTTGTGCCAAAAAAATGATGCCATTTCCAACGGAAACCTCTTTGATTTGCAATATGTAAACCATTATTGGAAAAGTTTGGGTTATGATGAACGCTTTTTGTATGCTTATTTGAGATATTCAGACAAGCAAAAACTCTTAATTATCGTTAATTTTTCGGAAGAAAGCAAAAATTTTTCTTTGAAAATTCCTACTTTGGCTTTTGAACTCATGAATTTAGACATGAACAAAAAATACAAAATGAAAGACATTTTATTAGGAAAACAAAAATTTGCCTTCGATCCTTTGCAAATTAGCGTTTTGGACAATCCAGAATCGGGCATAAAAGTTTCTTTACAAGGTTTGGAATCCTTAATTTTGGAAATAAAGTAAGGTTTTATAATTTTTGCTAAACAACACATGAAAATTCATACATTAGATCATCATTTTCAAGGAAATTCCGACACCATTGCGAGTTTTTTGGTAGAAAGCGAACAGGCTTTGACTTTGGTAGAAACAGGTGCGTATTCTACTTTTCACATTCTCAAAAAAGCCATCGAAGATTTGGGTTTTGAGCTAAAAAACATTAAATCTGTGCTTTTAAGCCACATTCATTTGGATCATGCGGGAGCAGCTTGGGCGTTTGCTAGGCAGGGAGCTACCATTTACGTTCATCCTTTTGGGGCGGCGCATTTGGAGAATCCTGAAAAATTAATGGCTTCTGCCAAAATGATTTATCAAGATCAAATGGAAAGTTTGTGGGGAAAAATGGAGGCAATTCCTAAAAACCAAATTGTCGAAGTGCTTGACGGTCAGGAGTTTAGCTTTGGAGATCAAGTTTGGAAAGGTTGGCATACCGCAGGTCATGCAAATCATCATTTGGCTTGGCAATTAGGGCAAGATTTGTTTGCAGGAGATGTGGCGGGAGTGCAAATTGGCAAGGGAGCTGTGGTTGCGCCTTGTCCTCCACCCGATATTGACCTCGAAAAATGGGTAAAATCCATCGAATTGATGCGAAATTTGCCAATTAAAAGTCTTTATTTGACTCATTACGGAAGAAAAACGAATATTTCTGAACATTTGAACGAATTGGAAAGTAATTTGTTCGTGTTTGCAAATTGGGTAAAAAACAGAATGAAAACCGAAGATTCTTTAGAAAAAATCATCGCAGATTTTGAAGAATTTAGCCAAAAAAAATTGATCGATTTGGGTTTGAACGAAGCCGAATTGTTGCAATACAGATACGCAAATCCTGCTTTTATGAGTGTTACAGGCTTGATTCGCTATTGGAAAAAACAAGAAACCAAAATTTGATTAAAAAAATGTAAAGTGTTGGGTTGCGAAAAACGTGGCACTTTACAAATATTTCACAAAAAAATAATCTTATGAAAACATTTTTTTTTATCATTTTTTATTGCTTTTTTGTGTCTTTGGCAGTAGCCCAAAAACAAAATGTTTGGAAAATTATTGCTTGGCAAACCACCTATTATGAAGGAGATACAACCAATTCCAAAACTTTGGAAAGAATTTTTGACAAAAAGGGCAACGAAATTGAAAGCCACCAATACGAATATTTTTGTCATAACCAATACCAATACGATGCCCAAAATCGGCTTGTGTTTCATGAACAAATGTGCGGAGAAA
>RDXG01000237.1 GCA_004292785.1 Bacteroidota bacterium | reverse complement strand
TTACAAATATAGAAAACAAAAGTATAGAAAATGCGATGGATTTGCAAATTCATTGGTTTTTATATGTTTCTATCATTTGTTTTTGATAAATTTTTGAGATTTTTATTTTTCAATTCCTACAACATTTTTTATGAAAATTTAAACAACAAAAACATAGATAAAAAATCAACAAATTATGATTACTTTTGCAAAATTTTAAAATTTTTTTATGACAAAAGACGAATTGAAAGATTTGAAAGCCAGAGTTTTGGCTTTGAGGAGTTATCTTTGACTACGATCAAAAAATTGAAGAAATCAAAGAATTACAAGAACAAAGCACTTTTAGCAATTTTTGGGACAATCCAAAAGAGGCAGAAGCGGTCATGAAACAAATCCAAATCCGAAAAACTTGGACAAATAATTTTGAAAACGTGCAAAATATTTGCGAAGACGTAGAAGTGCTTTACGAATTTTATGAGGCACATCAAGCCACTTTAAAAGAAGTTAGCAAAGAAGCAGAACGTTTGCAACAAGCCGTAGGAGATTTGGAACTCAAAAAAATGCTAAGTGCCGAAGAAGACCAACTCAATGCCATTCTGGAAATTAACCCAGGAGCAGGCGGCACAGAGAGTCAGGACTGGGCAGAAATGCTCATGCGAATGTATATCATGTGGGGCGAAAAAAACGGTTTTTCGGTCAAAGAAATCAACAGACAAACAGGCGACGGAGCGGGCATAAAATCGGCTACTTTGGAGTTTGAAGGGCAGTTTGCTTACGGTTATCTCAAATCTGAAATTGGAGTTCATCGTTTGGTGCGGCTTTCTCCATTCGATTCCAACAACCGCAGACATACTTCTTTCGCTTCTGTTTTTGCTTACCCTGTGGTTGATGATACCATCGAAATCGAGATCAATCCTTCGCATATTTCTTGGGATACTTTTCGTTCTGGTGGAGCAGGTGGGCAAAATGTGAACAAAGTTGAAACCGCAGTGCGCCTCAAACACGCACCAACAGGAATTATTATCGAATGTCAGCAACAGCGTTCACAGTTACAAAACAAGGAAACAGCATTAAAAATGCTTAAATCTCGTTTGTATCAACTAGAATTGGATCGCCTTTTTGAAGAAAAAGCAAAATTAGACAGCACCAAAAAGAAGATCGATTTTGGTTCACAAATCCGAAATTATGTGTTGCATCCTTACAAACTCATCAAAGATGCCCGAACAGGCGTAGAAAGAACTGATGTTCAAAACGTTTTAGATGGAGATCTGAATGAATATATTAAGGCTTTTTTGCTTTCACAATAAAAAACTGTTGAAACTTTGGTTTCAGCAGTTTTTTTTATTGTCAATTTGTAGTTTGTAGGACAGGTAAACGTAAGAAAAACTCCGTTCCTTTGCCAATTTCACTTTCAAAACTTAGCATTCCTTTGTGCTGTTCCACAATGCCCGCACTGATGGACAAGCCCAAACCTGTTCCCTTGCCAACGTCTTTGGTCGTAAAAAATGGTTCAAAAATTCGTTCTTTCAAATGCAAAGGAATACCTTTGCCTGAATCTCTGATTTTGATCAAAATAGCATTTTCAATACATTCGCTTGTGATTGTGATCCTACCTTTGTCCTCGATGGCTTGGACAGCATTTGCCAATAAATTCATGAGAACTTGGTTAATTTTGCCTGCAAAACATTCTATTTGCGGAATATTTCCGTAGTTTTTAATGATTTCGATCCGCTCTTTGTATTGATTTTGCAAAAGCATCAAAGTAGAATCGATATTTTCTTGCATATCCACTTTTTTGATTCCATCTTCGTCTAATCGGCTAAAAGTGCGAAGTCCTTTGACAATGGCGGCGGTTCTGTTTGCGCCATCTCGGATTCCTTTGACCAAAACTTCCATTTCTTCGATGGCGATTTGGAAGTCGATTTGCTTTTTGAACTTCTGAATTTTTGGCAACTCTTCTGTAATATTTTCAGCATTTAGTCGATCATATTTTTCTACCACGCTCAAAATATCTTTCAAATTTGCATCAACAGCTTCAATGTTATTTTTTACAAAATTGATGGGATTGTTAATTTCGTGTGCGATTCCTGCGGTGAGCGTGCCGATGCCTGCCATTTTTTCGGCTTGTACCAATTTGGTTTGAGCGTGTTTGAGGTTGAGTAGGGTACTTTCTAGTTCTTCTTTTTGTTCTTTTAGATTTTCGGCAATGTTTTGTATTTCTTCATTTTTTTGTTTGATTTTGAGATTATTTGTTTCTAGTTTGTAAGTTTGGATTTCCAAAAGTTCGTTTTTTTCTAAAATTTCATCATTTTTTACAGAAAGCAAAGCGTTTATTTCTCTTTGTCTTTGTTGATTTCTGAAAAACCAAATGGCAATAAAAATCGCGGTCAATAAAGCTCCCAAAACAGAAAAAATAAGAATATTTTGGCTTTCTTTTTCGCCTTTCAAAATCAAAGAAGCAGAACGTTCTTTTTCTAATTCTAAATCTTTTTGATTAATTTCATATTGAAATTGTGCGCCTTTAATGAGTTGTTGATTTTTGTCGTTCAAAATAGAATCTCTTAAATTGATGAATAATTGATAAAATTTGTAGGCTTGCTCATAGTTTTTTTGGATGGAATAAACTTTTGACAAACCTTCATAAGAAGAATATAAGCGGTGTGCATATCCTATTTTTTTTGCCAAATTAGTAGCTTGTTCATAATAAAACAGGGATTTAGGGTATTCTTTTAACAAAAAATAAGTATTTCCAAGATCGTTTAGTGTAGTCGTTTTTAGATAATTATTGTCAATTTTTTGACAAATATTAACCGCATTTAAAAAGTAAGTGATGCCTTTTTTTAGGCTATCTGTATTTTCAAATTTAGTATAAAGCGTTCCTAAATCACCATATACATTTGCCATACGGATTTGATTCTTAATATTTTCAGCAATTTGTTTCGATTCGAAAAGAGCGTTTAAAGCCTCTTTGTATTTTTTACTACGTACCAAAGAATTGCCCATATTATTAAGAACATTTGCCAAATTTCTTGGATTATTGATTTTTCTGTAAATTTGAAGAGCCTTTTGATAATAAAATAATGATTTTTCGTTGTCTTGGGTGTCGTTATAAAGTACTCCCAAATCTATATAACCTTGCCCTGCACCATTCCAATCGCCTATTTTTTCACAAATTGCCACAGATTCAAAGACATAACTAAACGCAAAAGTATAAATCCCCTTGCGTCTGTAATGACCTGCCAACAAACCTATAGCATCTGCTTTTTCGGTCAGAATATTTTGTTCAGTAGCTAATTTTAGGGCTTTGTCTAAATAAAATTTGTTAGAATCTTGATTAGCCGCTCTATATTCATACGCCAAAGCATTCCAACAATGTACTTTTAAACTGTCGGATAAATTTTTGTTATTTAGCACATTTTGTATGCTATCCACAAGTATTTTGCTTTGTGCCAACAGCGAAAAATCTGATAAAAAGACGCTCAACAAGCAAATCATTGCTTTTAAAATTATTTTTTTCATAAAAATTTTGTTAAAAATTTTAAACAAAAAACCTTCAAAGCATCTCTTTAAAGGTCGAAACTTAAACTTTGATTCCAAAAATTGTAATGTCATCAATTTGTTCTTCTTTACCTGCCAAAATCCAATCGTTTAGACGGTTTTCGAGGATTTGTTTTTGCTCTGACATGGCTTGTTCTGAAATTTCTAAAAGCAAATTTTTTAAATTTTTGACCATGAATTTTCTGTTTTCGAGTCCTCCAAATTGATCTTGATAACCGTCGGTACACAAATAAATAGTTGTCAGTGGCGAGGGCTTAGAGGATAGAGGAAAGGAATTCGAGATGCCCTCTCCTCTATCCTCTAAACTCTGCAAACTGATTTCGTGCATTTCAAAAAGTCTTTCGTCTTCTGATTGATGCCCACCGATGGCTTTTTTGGTGGCTTTAATCTCGATTAATTCGTTATTTTGCACATAAAAAAGCGGATTCATTGCGCCCGAATATTCAATTTTATTCATAAAACCATCCGAATTTTTGGAAATTACAATCAAACAAATATCTAGCCCATCGTTGGTGTTGGTTTCTTTTTGGCGTAAGACTCGCAAAACTTCTTTGTGCAAATGTTTTAGTACCAAATTTGGAGCATAAATTTGGTTTTTGACGATGGTTTCGTGGAGAATTTGGTTGGCGATCATGGACATAAAAGCACCAGAAACGCCATGCCCTGTGCAATCGGCAACTGCCAAAAAATTTAGCGTTTCGGTCAGACCCGCAGGGTCAGACCTGTGGATTTCTTCAAACCAATAAAAATCACCAGAAACAATGTCTTTGGGTTTGAACAAAACAAAAAAATTATCTTTGCCAAAAGCCCGAACAAACTTTTCTTCGAAAGGCAAAATGGCATTTTGAATCCGTTTTGCATAATTGATCGAAGCCATAATTTGCTTATTTTTATGCTCTAATTCGCCATTTTTTTGGCTAATGATCAGGGTTCTGTCTGTAACTTTTTGCTCCAATTCTTCATTGTATTTTTGCAAATTGCTAAGGAGTTCCTTATTCTTTTGTCTCAAATGAAATGCTTCCAAAGCATTATCAATGGTCATTTTAAGCTCCTCTCTGTCCCAAGGTTTGAGAATAAAACGATATACTTGTCCTTTGTTTATGGCTTCGATAATCGACCCAATTTCGCTAAAACCTGTCAAAATCATTCGAATAAGATCGGGAAATTTTGGGATAATTTTTGCCAAAAACTCTGTGCCTGTCATATCAGGCATCCGCTGATCGGTGATGATGAGTTGGATGGGTTCTTTTTCTAAAATTTCTAAAGCCTCCAAAGCGGAAATGGCAGTATGGACTTCATACAACCTGCGAAATGAGGATTTGAAAGTGAGAAGATTGTTTTCTTCGTCATCGATGTATAGGATAATGCCTTTGTCGGTAGAGTCCATAGTATTTTGATGATAATAATTGAAATGCAAGTTAAGAAAAAAAAGAATTTTTATCTATTTGAAACAAATTTTTGCACACAAAAAACCTCATTCCTCCACTTCCTTTTTCTTCAAATTTCTAATTTTATAAGTCAAAGACAAATGGTGGGCGGCTTGCAAATAAGGGTGAGTTTGTAGGGCATAATCCACCTGCCAAGCCCACAAATGCAAACTTACGCCATAACTACTCGTTTGCGGTTGGCTACTAATTCCTGTCCTAAATGCCAAATATTGGTTCAGTTGATACTCTGCGCCTACTCGAACATTGGCGGGCAAATCGAGGTCTTTTTGGGTTTCTATGTTCAACATCAATTTTTCGGATGGACGATAAGAAACGCCTGCTTTCATCAAAATTGGGTAGCGTTCTTGACGATATTGTGCCATTTTTGCTTGATTGAGGTTAAAAATATGCCCTCCAAACCATAAATTTTTACTTAATTGTGCAATTCCGCCAAATTCTAAAACCAACAAATTTCGGTTTCCGAGTCCTTCTACAAAAATTTGTACCCAATTCATTTTTAAACCCAAACTTGTATTCGCAATTTTGTGGCTAATGCCAAAACCCAAACTTTGTTCGCTAAATAAATTATCCCCAAAACGCGTAAAACTAATCCCAGAAGCCAATTTTTCAGAAAAAGGCATCACCAAAGCCGCCGCAGTAGATTGCAAACCCTCGATGTTAAATTGTTTGTGGTAGGTAAAAACCGCCATCGATTGTTGGATTCCTGCCAAAGCACCGATATTGTTAAAAATTGCAAATTGATCCTGCACAGTGAGGCTAGTTTGGGACATTCCCAGTGATCTTGCGCCGCAAACAATGTTGTTTTGAGAAAAAATTTTATTGCTAATTCCCAAAAAAATAAATGCCAAAAAATATTTAGCAAATAGTTTTTGGTTGATTGCTTTGAGTTTGTTGGTTATCATTTTTATATTCGCTTACATAAAAAAAAATCTGTGGCTAAATTTATTTATTTTATTGAATATTTATCGAAATTATTGAAAAAAAGTAACAAAAATCGTAGCTTGCAGAAACAAATTCTAAAAACACATAAGTTATTTTCAAAATCATCAAAAAATGGAATTATTCATCAAAATAATAGGAATGTTGGCGGGAACTTGCACCACCATTGCCTTTTTACCACAAGTAATTCAGACTTGGAAAAGCAAATCTGCCAAAGGACTTTCACTAGGAATGTTTAGTATTTTTACGCTTGGTGTGTGTTTGTGGCTGGTTTATGGCATTATCAAATCCGATCTGCCTTTAATTATTTTCAATGCCATTACTTTACTTTTGTCTGCTTTACTGCTTTATTTCAAATTGACTTTCAAAGACTAAATTCTTAAAAAATTGCCTTTTTTTTCGATCATTATTCCGACTTATAACCGCGCCAATTATTTGGTAGAAACTTTGCAATCGGTTCTTAATCAAGATTTTACAGATTTTGAATTGTTATTGATTGATGATGGAAGTACGGACAATACCGCACAAATTGTCAAAGACAATTTTGGAAAAGATCAACGTTTGCAATATTTCCAGAAAGCAAATGAAGAACGATCTGTTGCGCGAAATTTTGGCTTGAATCACGCCAAAGGAAATTTTGCAGTTTTTTTCGATTCAGACGATTTGATGCACAGCAACCATTTAAGCGTTTTGTATGACCGAATCCAAAAAAATCCTGATTGCCGTTTTTTTGCCTGTCGTTATCAAATTCAAGAAAAAAACGGAAAAACATTAAACAACGATTGGCAATTTGCCGAAGGTTTGCACGACACACAATTTCTGTTGCAAGGAAACCCGATTGGAATTTTGATCTGCCTGAATATCAAGCCTTTACCAAAATATTTGTTTTCGCCAAAATTTAATATTTGCGAAGATTGGATTTTTAATTGGCAAAATATGCGGTCTTCTAAAATTTATTTGATCAACGAATTGACCATGACCGTTTGGGAACACGATCAGCGAAGTATGCGAAACAACAAAGTTGCCATCGATTCTCGTTTGCGTGCCACCGATTTTTTGAAACAAGAAATCCCCTTTTCTGAAACAGAAATCAAACAATTGGAAGGTTTTTCTTATCGTTTTTGCGCCATTCACGCACATTTGGATCAAAACAGAAGTCAGGCTTTGCGTTTTTTGCAAAAAACCATTCAAAAATTGGGTTTTCGCAAGGAATTTATCATTTTATTAGTTAAAATTTTGTTAGGAAAAAAGATTTTGGATAGGATTAAAAATTATTTAAAACTTTGATTTTAGCCAGAATAACAAAGCTATTTTTATATTTGCATCATTTTTTGATAAAAATTACGGTTTTGCGCGCAATTTTTCAAAAAAAAACGTTTTACTAAAAATTCATTCAAACAAAAATTTATGAAAAAGTTAATCATTCTGTTTCTATGCTTGTGTGCTAACCAAATTTTTGCACAAGAAAGTTATGAAAAAGGCAAAAAAAGTTTGACAGACAAAAAATATACAGAAGCCATCACTTTTTTTGACCAAACACTCAAAGAAAATCCAGACAATTTTATGGCTTTGTATCAGCGTGGCATGGCAAATTTGGAAAATAAAAATGCCCAAAAAGCCATCGAAGATTTTGACAAAGCCATTGCCATGAACCCGATGATGGCAGAGGTTTATGCGTGGCGAGGACAAGCCCAACAAAGTGTAGGAAACAAAGATTTGGCGGTTGCAGACTATACTTCAGCCATTGAAATTGACAAAACGCAAGGCGATTATTTTTATAAAAGAGGTTTGTTACAAGCCGAACTTAAAAATAATTTAGAGGCAGTCAAAGATTTGCAAGAGGCAGGCAAACTTTCGCCACAACTCGCAGATGCAAATTCCAAAAGAAAGGAATTTATGAAAAAAATTACTTCAACAGACGATTTGGCGTTCCTTGCTCCTGCTGCCGACAAAAATAACAAACCTGTTCCAGATGACGCAAATACCATTGCTGCCAAAAAATATTTGGAAGAACATAAATTTGCATCTTTGAACGAAGGACGCGATTATTATTATGCACTAAACAGCAAAACAGGCTTTGCGACAGGCAAAAAAACCATGCTCTATGCTTTGATTCGCAAAAAAACGTTGAAAGATATTTATGGTGAAAATCCGTACAAAGAACAAATTGATGCCATGAAAAGCACCGTAGATAGAGAATCTTGGTTAAGACCAGACGGAACGCAATATTATTTTGATTTGATCAAAAACAGCAAATATTTCTTTTCTGACGGAGTACAAAGAAAAGATACTTACTATTATTACAAAGCCATCAAAAATCAACGTTCAGAAGACTACGATTTGCAAATGTTTGCGGTAAAAAACAAAGAAACCAAAATGGTTTTCAATAGCAAAATTCGTTTGACAGAAGACAGCACAGGCAGAAAAGTAAGCGTAATGTTCGCAGAATCAAAGGGTTATTTGTGGAAAGTTTCGGACACAGACTATTTGGAAGCCACCGTTGCTGCTGATAATTTGCAACAAGTAACTTTTACGCCTTACGGCATGATCGCTGCAAAAAAAGACAGCAATCACGGTTTGCCTCCTAGCAAATACAACGATTTTGTGAAACCAAAAACAGCTACTGAATCGGCTTTGATGAAGGCAGCAGTAAATACTTTAATTTTGGATTATCCTTCTAGTTTTTTAGGATTTTAGACAAAGTTTTAATAAAAAAAAGGCAAATATTTCAGAGATATTTGCCTTTTTTTATGCTTTTAATTATTGAATAGAAATCAATTCTACATCAAAAATAAGGGTTTCGTAGCCTCCAATAGAACCGCCTGCTCCTCTTTCGCCATAAGCCAGATTGTAAGGAATATATAGTTGCCATTTAGAACCTGCTTTCATGAGTTGCAAGGCTTCTGTCCAACCTTTGATCACCTGACCAACGCCAATAGATAACGGTTCTCCGCGTTTGTAAGAACTATCAAAAATTGTTCCGTCAAGCAATCTTCCTTCGTAATGTGCTAATACTGTGCTGTTTGCGTTTGGCATTGCGCCTGTTCCTTCGGTAATTACTTTGTATTGCAAACCGCTAGGAAGCGTGATTACTCCTGCTTGTTTTTTGTTTTCGTCCAAAAACTTTTGACCTGCATCAATTTTGTCTTTGAATTGACCTTTTTGCGATTCAGCCATTTTGTTTTGTGCTTCTTGAATGTATTTTTCGATGGCAGCATTAGATGCTTCTGGACTCACCAAAGGGCTTTTTCCTGTGAAAGCGTCTTTCATTGCTTCATAAACAATTTGCAAATCAATTTCGCCAAGACCGCTTTTTTTCATACTTTGAGCCACATTAAAGCCCACACCGTAGCTTACAGTGTCTTTTAAAGTTTTAATAACCATAGGAGTTGTGTTGGTTTTGGGCAAAGGTTTCTTTTTAGTTTGTGCCTGTGCCACAAAAGAATAAAATATTAAAAAAATAAAAAGAATGGATTTGATTTTCATAAACGAAATGTTTTTGAATTTAAAATTAGAAGACCTTATAAAATTAGGATTGCTCTATTCTATAAGGTCATCAGAGTTATTTTTTCTCTTCGATTTTGCCTTCAATACCAAGAAGTTCAACTTCAAAAATTAATGCTTCGTTTGGTGCAATGCTAGGCATATTTCCTCTTTCTCCGTAGCCCAAATTCGATGGCACATATACCATCCATTTAGAACCAACGGGCATTAATTGCAAAGCTCCCATCCAACCGGGAATTACTTCTTGCAAACCAAAAACGGCAGGTTGCCCTCTTCTGATGGAGCTATCAAACTCTTTTCCGTCAATGTTTGTGCCTACATAATGTACTTTTACTCGGCTGTCGATGGTTGGTTTTGCACCGTTTCCAGCTTTCAAAATTTTGTATTGCAAACCACTTTCAAGCGCAACTACGCCTTCTTTTGTTTTGTTTTCAGCAAAAAATGCTTCGCCTTTTCTAAGGTTTTCGGTTGCTTTTTTGGCAAATTCGGCTTGTTGTTTGCCTTCCATAACCACGCGATATTGATCCATGATCATTTTGGCTTTTTCTTCATTAAAAGCCCAATTATTAGTATCTTTTGCATCTTGCAAAGCTTTGGCAAGCACCATATAATTGATAGAATCCATGCCAGATTGTGCAAAATTTCTACCAATATTCAAACCTATTGCATAACTCACCGAGTCCATGCGCGTTTTGATCGCTGCACTGCCCATATCTGCACCTTTATCACCGCAAGCTGACAAGCCCAAAAGACCAATTCCCGCAGCAGCTATCCAAATTTTGATATTCATATTCATTGTTAAAAACTTATTTTGAAATAATTTTGCAAATGTAGGTATTTAAGCATTTAGAATTTGCTTAAATTTGTTTTTTTTTCATTTTTAAATTTTTTTACGCTAAAATTCCTGCAATCTTTGGGCAATATTCAACCGTAAAGACAAAGAAATCATGGTCGTTTTTGACTTTTGTTCGTCAATTTCGCTGTCAAGATTTCGATACAAAAATTTTGCATCAATAAATAAATTGTGCCTAAATTGGTAAGAAGCCGTAAAATCTGCGAAAAGTAGGCTTGTTTTTATACCTTGTGCGGTACTATTTCCGTAATCTTGGACTCTGGTGGTGTTATCAAGCAAAATATTCGAACCCCAATTTTTTCCTGTCTTATCTTGTCCCGATCTTGCATAAATCAATTTTGCAGTCAAAGCAAGTTGCGGCACAGGTTGATAACGCAAAATCCCAATATATTCATAAAAATTTGCGCCAAGCGGATGAGCAATGGCTTGCTTGTAATTGGCATAATTGCTTAGTTCTTCGTTGTTAAAATGGGTGTACGTATAAGGTCTGATGATATTGGTTTCGACTTGCAAATCCATATTTGGAACAATGTCAATCCACTTTGCGCCCAACTGTAAAGCCTGTTTGTTTGCCCACCAACCTTTATTTTCTTGTAAAAATTCTTTCAAAACAAATTCATCTAGCAAAATTTGCCCATACAACTGAAAACGGTTTAAAAAATTCCACTTAAAATCCATGCCGAGCAAAGAATTGTCCGCACTTCCCAAATTTTGTTCAACAGAACGATAAAACATAATTGGGTTCAAATATCCAAATTCGAAAGTATCATTAATTCTGCCATCTTTTCGAGCATAAACTACCGATTCGAACAAACCAATATTCAAATTTCGGGTAATATTGATGCCTAAATGATGAAAAACTGCGTATTTTTTTGGAAAAACGTCATTTGCTGCAAGTACGTCTGCGGTCATTTGCGCAAAAATATTGGTATAATTGAATTTCCAAATTTGTGTGTTAAGTTTGAGAAACAAATAATTGCTAGAAAAATCGGACAAAAACAAAGAACGATGCCCTACGCCATAAATATTTTTGTCATGACCAAATTGCAAACTAACATTTTTAAGAATATTAAATGTAATATATCCTTTGGCTGTGAAATAATCTACTCCCCCATTATCCATTTTTTTCCAAAATCCTTCGTTTGGAACGGCATTGAGTTCATCAATTTTATTTCGCGCATATTTTGGAAAAAATGCCTGATTATCTGTCAAAAAAGCATAAAAACTTAATCTTTTTCCGATCATTCCCCTAAATTCTACGCCTCTAGTGTTAATATAAGTACGTTCTTCGCCAATATTTCGATTTGAAATTCCTGTCGAATAATTTTCTTGTCCGTAATTAAAATAAATTACAGGATTGATGTGAAAATCGAAATTTTTGGTTTTTACCTGCAAAAAATCGGCTTTGGTCTTATAAAAAGTCTTAAAAATGGAAAATTTACTCAAATTATTGACACTATCTGCCCATTCTGCATTGTCATTTAGCAAATATTGAATATTAAACTGATCAGTAGGAGTTAGTGAAAAACCTTGTGTTTGGTTTGCTTTTCTGATTGAATCCGCAAAATTTGCAACGCCTTTACGTGTGTAAGGTTTGGTAGTGGTATAAACCAAATTTGCAAATTTGTTGTATAAAATTTCGTAACGATCAACCAAATGATAATAATCTTGATTTAAAGGTACAAAAGCACTTTGCAAACCTGTCGGAATTTGATCTACGGGATCGTCATAAGTATCTGATTGAAAAGTTTTTACAGAAATATTTTGTTGAATATTGTGGTTAGTTTGTGGAAAAGGCATTTCAGAACTTATTTTTGGATCGTCTGTGCCAACTGCCAAATCGAGTCCCAAACTTGCATCAAAATCGGGGCTGGCAACATTCAAAATGGTTTGGCGTTGGTCTGCAAAAGTGTAATACATCAACAAATTTGCCCATTTCAAATTTCCTGAAATGATTCGGTTGTCGGTTTTTCCTTGTATTTCCTCTTTATTTTTACTGATTTGTTGCCAAAAAGTTTCCTTAATTTGTGTACTGGAAAGCGCAATATTCCAAATTTTGAACTCATCAATTTTGCCCTTCCAGCCTTTTTGTTGCGTAGATTCTCCTCCCAAAAATAAGCCGTTGGTTTGATCCAAACTATTTTCTAGCGGATTTGTAGATTTGTCATTTGCACCGTTTACGTACATCAAAAGGCTAGTTCCGTTCCAAGTAAGCGCCAAATGTAGCCATTTTTTGCCTTCCCAATTTTCTTGTGAACTTTCAAGGCTATACATTTTTCCTGCAATTTTTATGTAAAAACCAATTTTCCCGTTTTTGTTTTTATTAAAAATAATGCTCGGATTTGACTGAAATTTGGCGGAGATCAAAACCATTTCAGGCGAATTTTTATCTAAATTTTTGTCGGGGCAAAACCAAAATTCATAGGTATAATTGCTTTGTGGAACGTTTACAGCAGGTACATAAATAAAATTACTGCCATCAAATTGCACAGATTGGGCATTTAGAAAACACGAACTAAATAAAAAAATTAGAAAAAAAAAGGTTTTTATTATTTGCATAAAAATAGAAATCAGAAAAGAATGATCAATGTATTTTTTTGACAAAAATACAAATTATTCTGTTTCTTAATTGGTTTAGTTTATTTTTGTTGATAAAATCCAATAAAACTGTCCGACAAATGTCTGACTGCATATTTTTTTTGTTTTTTATTCTTTTTCCCAATTTTCCAACAAATCAGGGCGGCGTTCTTGGGTATGTTTGAGGGCTTGTTCGTGTCGCCATTCTTCCACTTTTGCCAAATGCCCCGAAAGCAAAATTTCAGGAACTTTTAAGCCTTCGTAATCGGCAGGGCGAGTGTAAACAGGCGGAGCAAGCAGATTGTCTTGAAAAGAATCGGTTAAAGCAGACATTTCGTCTGAAATTACGTTGGGAATCAGACGAACCAAAGAATCAACCAAAATAGCCGCAGGAAGTTCGCCACCAGAAAGCACGTAATCACCAACACTAATTTCGAGAGTAATAAATTTGTCCCGAACTCGCTGATCCACACCTTTATAATGTCCGCAAAGAATGATTAAATTTTGCTTTAAAGATAACCAATTCGCTGTTTTTTGCTCAAAACGTTTGCCATCGGGAGTCATATAAATTAAGTAATCATAAGTTCTTTCGGCTTGTAATTTTTCTATGCAACGTGCAATCGGCTCGATCATCATCACCATTCCTGCGCCTCCTCCAAAAGGATAATCGTCAATTTGGCGTTGTTTGCTCAAACTATAATCTCTTAAATCGTGAACAAAAATCTGCACCAAATTTTTGTCTTTGGCGCGTTGAATAATGGAATGATTTAACGGACTTTCTAATAATTGCGGAACGCAACTTAAAATATCTATTCTCATGGGTTTTAGTTTTTTTGCAAATGTAAAGTATTTTTGAAATGAATTTTAGTCTAAAACTAACATTTCTCAAAGAAATGTTAGTTTTGACGATTAATTATTTAGCACTACCAAATTTTTTACGAAAAATGGTATATTTTAAGAAAAAACACAGCAAAATTAAAGGTTGAATAAAGATTTTTTTATTTTTGAAAAATCTAAAAAAAACAAGTTCACAAAACAAAACATATAAAAAAACGTAAATACAAAGAAAAATTATGACAGTTCCACAAGCAAATTATGTTGTCGATAAGCAAGGACAGAAAATATTTGTTCAATTAAGCATACAAGAGTGGGAAACTTTTGTCAAAGAATTTGAACGAATGAAAGAGTTATTGACCATGAAAAACAAACTCAAAAACGCTTTTCGAGATGTTCGACAAATTCAAAAAGGTCAAAAAAAAGGCACAACCCTAAACGAATTTTTAAATGAATTGTAAAATTATAGCCATCGATGATTTTAAAAGAGATGCCAAAAAATTGTTAAAAAAATATTCTTCTCTTAAATCAGAACTAGAAGAGTTACAAGAACAACTTTTTGAAAATCCAAGAATGGGAATGCTTATCTTTGAAAATACTTACAAAATTCGTTTGGCTGTAAAAAGCAAAGGGAAAAAGCGGAGGTTTACGCCTAATTACACACGTAGTTGAACTAGAAATAAAAATAGAGGAGAGTAAAAATCAAGACTTTACGATATTTTTGCTTGCTATTTATGATAAATCAGAAATGGAAAATATCGCAAATAAAGACTTAAAAGACCTTATAAACGAAATAAACGAAGAACTTGATAGAGAAGAATAAAAAAGCACACAAAACATAAAAGAATTATGTGCTTTTTTATCCCTACTTCAAAACCTGCTTATTTTCTGCATAATGCCTAAAAGTTGCCATAGCAAAACCAATTCCCATCAAAATTGTACCAATCCAAAGAATGTTGATCAACGGTTTTTCGATGGCTTTCATAATAATCCAATCTCTTTGGGTGGTAGCAACCGCAAAAGTGAAAGTTTTGGTGGCAGGATCAAGCGATTCGAAAGTCATTTTTACGCCCAATTCCTTGTTTTCGTCAGATATTTTTCTGACCAAATTTTCTTTGATCAAATAGGCAGGTTTGAGTTCGTAATAGCGTTCACGATCCAAAATTCGGATTTGCGCAAAAATATTTACATCTTCTCCATCAATTTCTTGCCCTCTTTTTACGTCGTCCAAAATTGCAACGTAATCGTTGATATAAAATGTATCTCGGATATGCAAAACCTGTTTTTGAGGTTCTTCTTTCCATTCGGTTTTAGCCTCTGGATCGGGAATATTGGTTACGTGAGTGTATAAATCGCCTGCCAAATAATGGCTAATATCAGGGCTTGGCACAAAACCCATTTGCGCATTATTTTGGATTCGAGGAAACAAAGTAAATTTTTTGCCTTCTTCGTTTTGATATTCAATTTCGTAATAAGTATTTTCGTGAAAAACGGTCAGCGTGTCGCCTTTGGTAAAATAGGTTTTTCCGTTGGCATTTACATCTTTGGTCGTAACCATTCGGAAAGGAATGGCAGTATTTTGCAAATTTTCTTGATCCAAATAAGTCGGCACTTCCACTGATTCCATTCGAGTTCCTTTGTAAGTAAGCGTTAAATTGCCCATTTTTTGAGGTTTTCCTCTGAATAAAAGCAAATTTTCTTTGTTCATATCATCAGAAAATTCACGGTTATAAAGCAAACCTGTACTGTTCAAAGAAACGACTTTAGAATAACCAGAAGAAGCCAAAATTCCAAGCAACATCATCGCAATTCCAATGTGCGCTACAGCTCCGCCAGAAATTCGTAAGTTTTTGATTTTCAATAATTTAGCAACAACAAAAATATTAGAAATGATCGAATAAATGCCAACAGTCAAAAGAATTATAAATTTCCAATTACTCACCGAAAACACCATAATCAAAACCGCAGACAGCAACAAAGTAAGCGACAAAGGCACACTCATGGCTTTGATCAAATTTTCTTTGTCAATGCGTTTCCACCAAAAAAATTGTCCTGTTCCCGACAAAACTGCCACCAAAACCCCAAACCACAACTGAAATTTGGTATAAAACTCAACCTGATCGCTAGGCGGCGCAAGATTTGATTTTTCGCCAAAAACAGCTACAATGGCATTAAAAACGGGCAAAGAAGTAGGCACAAGCACCTGAAAAGCCGACAAACACAAAGTTGTTGCACCCATAAAAATCCAAAATTCACGAGAATAAACAGAAATTTCTTTGGGATCAGGGGGAATATTTTTCCAATGTTTGACCAAATAAAAAATTGCAATTCCTGTAAAAACCAACAAATAAATCAATAATTGCCCCGAAAGCCCCAAATCTGTAAAAGAATGAACGGAAGCCTCTCCCAAAATTCCGCTTCGGGTCAAAAAAGTAGAATACAAAATCAAAACAAAAGTAGCAATATTCAAAACCATCGCAGATTTTAGAGCAGTATTGCTTTTTTGTACCGAAATCATCACGTGAATACTCGCCACAAGCACCAGCCAAGGCACATAAACGGCATTTTCAACGGGATCCCAGTTCCAATAACCGCCAAAATTTAGCGTTTCGTAAGCCCAATAAGCACCCATCATAATGCCAATTCCCAAAACCATTGCCCCAAAAGTTGCCCAAGGCAAAGCGGGTTTTATCCAAGATTTATATTCTTTTTTTCGCAAACCAGCCAAACAATAGGCAAAAGGAATTAAAGTTAAAGCAAAACCCAAAAACAAGGTCGGCGGGTGAATAACCATCCAATAATTTTGTAACAAAGGGTTTAAACCTGTGCCATCTTCAGGAATAAAATTGGGATTCATAGAAAAAATTGGTGCGTTGGTCATTACATCTTTGAGCAACATAAAAGGCGAACTTCCTACCTTAAAAGTATCAAAAAACACGATTCCCAAAATCATGGAATTCAAAAAAGCCTGAACCAACGTAAAAATAAGCATCACGTTTGCCTCCCAAATTTTTGCAGTTTTGATCAGAATCAAGCCCAAACAAACGTGCCAAAAAATCCATAACAAAAAGCTACCTTCCTGCCCTTCCCAAAAACAAGAAATCATATAATGCGAAGGCAAATTGTTTGAAGAATGACTCCACGCATAATGATATTCGTAATAATGTTGATAAATAATGGTAAAAAGGCTCGAAATAATACCCAAAACGGCGGCAGAATGAACAAAAAATGCAATTCTAGCAAATTTTTTCCAAGAAGGATTTTCTATATTTGCGGCAGAGGTTTTGAAATAGGCATAAGCCGAAACCATTGCCGAAACAAACGATAAAACGACAAAAAAATGTCCTAAATCACCAATAAATGTATGAATCATTTTGTTTTTACGATTTTTAACCAAACCAAAACAGCTAAAAACTGTTTTTTTAAGGAATTATTTGACAAAATTAGTTTAAAAATTCATTGCTTTGCAAAAAAAATGTTTCTTATGAAAAAATATTTCTTAAAATCGATAATTTTACCTAAGTCAGACGCAAGTCGGATATTTTCAAAAATGAATAACTTTTTGAAATTTGCATTTGTTTTGTGTTTGTTTTGCTTTTCTTGTGATTCTAAACTTCCCGATTTGCAAGGTTTTGATACACAAACATGGAAAAAAGACGTGATGGGTTGCGAGTCTAAACGAATAAATTTGATCACAGATTTTGAACAAAAAGTAAAACCAAAACTCAAAGGACTTTCCGAAAAACAAATTACAGATTTGCTAGGCAAACCTGATTTTTTGGAAATGGGCAAAAGAAGTCAAAAATTTTGCTATTATTTTCTTGAAAAAGGACAAAATTGTGAAAGTGATCAAAAAAAGATCGAAAAACGTGGAAAATTTGTGCAAATTCGCCTAGATGCGTTCAGTAATCAAGTCAATGAAGTGAGTATTTTAAGTATTTAGCAAGGGAACTTTCCAAAAGTTTTTTTGTTAAGGATATAAAAAGTTAAGTAAATCATTTTAAATTTGCATAAATCTGCTTTTTCAAACATAAACATGAAAATAAATATGAAACTCAATCATTTTTCTATTGCGATTGCTTTTTTTTTACTTCTAACTGCTTTCATGCCCGCAGGTGAGATAAAACAAAGCAAAGAGATTTTGTACGTGATCAAAAAAGATGGCAAATATGGCTACATTCAAAAAAATGGCACGCCAAAAGTAAAGCCAACTTACGACAATGCTTGGAATTTTTTTGGAACTTGTGCAAGAGTGAAGTCCAACGGGAAATATGGCTACATCAATGCCGAAGGCAAAGAACACATCAAAGTTCAGTTTGAAGACGCATACGATTTTAGCGAAGGTTTGGCATTGGTAAAAAAAGACGGCAAATATGGCTACATCAATGTTACAGGCAAAATGGTCATTACGCCACAATTTGAGGAAGCATGGCGATTTTTTTCGGGTTTAGCGGCTTTCAAAAAAGGAAATTCTTGGGGTTTTATAGACAAAACAGGCAAAGTAGTCATTCAACCAAAATTTGAAATTGTTTCTGTTTTTTCGGAAGGATTAGCTGCTGTTGGTCAAATTTCAGGTTCTAATTTTATTTATGGTTACATCGACACCAAAGGAACAATGGTTATTAAACCTCAATTTGGGGTTGCTTCGGGCTTTTCAGAAGGTTTGGCTTCGGTAGGAACAGGTTTTATTGACCGAACAGGCAAAACAGTGATGAATTTTGAAGAAGTCGCAGATTTTTCTGAAGGACTTGCTCCTGTCAAACAAAAAGGAAAATGGGGTTATGCAGATCGCAATGGAAAAGTAGTTATTCCAGCTCAATTTGACTATTGTGGCGGTTTTGCGGAAGGTTTTGCCGTAGTAAAATTGGCAGGAAAATATGGTTATGTCAATGCAAACGGACAAAAAGTAATTGCTCCGCAATATGCACAAGGCGACAGTTTTAACAACGGTTTGGCTCGCGTAATGACCGCAGACGACTACACGGCAGCCTATATTGACAATCAAGGACAATTAAAATGGTCTGCTAAAAAATAAATTCAAAAAAACTTTGACAAAGTGCGTACTTTGTCAAAGTTTTCAAATTATTCTTTTGCTTTCTTAGCGTCTTCTTTTGCCTTTTCAGTGTTCTTTGGCTTTTGCTGCTGCCTTCGCTGCCTCTTGTTTTTCTTTATCTTGTTGTTTTTTTTCAGCTGCTTTGGCTTTGGCTGCCTCCTGTTTTTCTTTTTCTTTCAGTTTTTTGTCTGCTGCTTTGGCTTTTTCAGCATCTTTTTTCGCCTGTTCCTTAGCCTTTGCTGCCTCTTTTTTGGCTTGGTCGGCTGCTTTTTTTTCAGCTTCTTTGGCTTTTAATGCAGCTTTTTTTTCGGCTTCTTTAGCCTTTGCTGCCTCTTTTTTGGCTTGTTCTTTTTCTTTGTCGCTTTGTGCGCTAGCCTCAAAGTTGATCGCCAAACTAAGTGCGAAAAAAAGTAATACAAATAATTTTTTCATGGGAATGTGTTTTTAGAATGAAACGTAAAAATAGAAAAAAATGAATAAAAATCAAATCTGAATTTGTTAATTTTTTGTTTACAAAATTTTACTACTTTTTTTTAAACTTCTTTTTTGATAAAAAAATATAATTTTATAAGTTTGTAAAAATGCTCAAATATGTATCAACGAATGATTTACGCATTATTTTTACTCTTTTTTTTCATAATTTCGCCTATTTTTGCGCAAGAAAGACTATTTTTTCATTGTAAAAATGCAAAAGAATCGCAAATTTTGGAAAATTATCGTTATCAAACGCAAATTCCTGATTCTTTAGCAAAAGCAAAAGAAATCCAAAATTTGTTACAAAATTTGCACAAAGACGGCTATTTGCGTGCTTTTGTCATTCCAAAAAAAGACAGCATTTTTTTGGAAATTGGCGAAAAATTTTATTGGTTAAACCTTCAAAAAGGCAATATTTCGGATAATTTGTTGCAAAAAATTGGTTTTAAGGAAAAATTTTATAGAAAAAAAACATTTCGTTGGCAGGAAGTTCTGAACTTACAAAAACAGATTTTGAATTATAGCGAAAATAACGGTTTTCCTTTTGCATCTGTTCGTTTAGATTCTATACAAATCATTGAAAATCAAGTTTTTGCA
>RDXG01000112.1 GCA_004292785.1 Bacteroidota bacterium | reverse complement strand
ATTTTTTGGTCGGCAGGCAAATGCGAAACTTCCGCCAAATTTTGCTCGATAGTTTTTCCTGTTACAGTCAAACAATCGCCATGCAAATATCCTTTTTCGAGCAACATTTTCATGACCGCAGGCAGACCACCGATTCCGTACAAATCTTCCATCAAATATTTTCCGCTAGGTTTGAGATCGGCAAGGTAAGGCGTTTTGTTGCTAATGCGTTGAAAATCAGCCAAAGTAAATTTAATTTTTGCCGCTTTTGCGATGGCTAAAAAGTGTAAAACTGCATTGGTAGAACCGCCCAAAGCCATGACAATCGTAATTGCGTTTTCGAAGGCTTTGAAGGTCATGATGTCCGAAGGTTTGATGTCTTCAGCTAACAAATGTTTGATTGCTTTGCCCAAAGTAAGCGATTCTTGCTCTTTGCTTTTGCTTATTGCAGGGTTCGAAGAGTTGAAAGGCAAAGCCATTCCCAATGCTTCTGCGGCAGTTGCCATCGTGTTTGCAGTGTACATTCCGCCACAAGCACCCGCACCAGGAATTGCATTTTGAATGACTCCTTTGTAATCTTCGTCAGAAATTGCGTTGCTAAATTTTTTACCGTAAGCCTCAAAAGCCGAAACCACATCGAGTTTTTGCTCTTTGTATTTTCCCGAATTGATCGTTCCACCATAAACCATAATGCTTGGGCGGTTCAAACGAGCCATTGCCATCAACGCACCTGGCATATTTTTGTCGCAACCCACCACAGGAATTACGGCATCATACCAAAAAGCAGAAACCACACTTTCAATAGAATCGGCAATTAGATCACGCGAAGGCAAAGAATAACGCATTCCCGAAGTTCCCATCGACATTCCATCACTGACGCCAATTGTGTTAAAAATCAAACCGATCATGTCGTTTGCCAAAATATCTTTTTTGATTTGGTGCGCGATAATGTTGAGGTGCATATTGCAAGTATTTCCCTCATAACCTGTGCTGGCAATGCCAATTTGAGCTTTTTGAAAATCGTTTTCTCTCAAACCAATTCCGTAAAGCATGGCTTGTGAAGCGGGCAAACTTTGATCTTGGGTCAGGGTTTTGCTGTATTTATTGAGTTCTTGGCTCATAATTTCTATTAAAGTAATTGTGAAACTAATTTTCCACAAATTTAATAGATTAATGCAAGATTTTAAAGATTTCGATTTAAGAAGTTTTATTTTAAGAATTTTTAAATGGAATTTTTTTTGCTAAATTGCGCAAGGTTTAAAGATTTTAATTTTTCTAAATAAAAAATATGTCTTACAGATCGTTTACTTTTTCGGATTTAAAAAAGAAATTTGGCATCAAACAAAGCGAAAAACGGTTGTTTTTAGATGAAACACCACAAATTCAGGCGTCGGCTTGGTTGATAGAAACTTTGAATATAGGAAAAAAAAATCGTTTAATTTCTGAAAAATCTGTTGGAGAAAACCTTATTTCGCCAATATTAACCGAAATAAAACTCAAAAATATTGAAACTATAGAGCTTTATTCGGGAGCAAATTTGTCAGCAGATAAGTTAAAAGGTTTGAATGGCGAATGTGATTTTTTATACACTTTTAGCCCACAATCTGTAGAAATAAATTCGCCAATAATTAGTATCACAGAAGCCAAAAAAGGCGATATTACTGATTTACATTCTTTGGCGCAATGCTCTGCTCAACTTTTGGGTGCAAGAATTTTTAACGAAAAAGAAGGAAAATCAACTCCTATTTTGTATGGTTGCGTAAGTTCTGGTCATGAATGGCTTTTTTTGAAATTAGAAAAAAACACAATTTTTATAGATACAGAAAGATATTACATCAAAAATTTGCCTGAATTGTTAGGAATTTTGCAACATATTGTCGATTTTTATAAAGATTAATTTAAAGAAGCATAAATTCCAATTTTTAAATGGAAATTTTTTTTTGCTAAATTGCGCCCAAATTAATGTTTTTCTCAAAATACTTTGCCATGTTTAGCCATATTGTAAAACAAATTAGAGAAATTTTTGGAAAAAATGAAGGTTTTATTCCACTTCATGAGCCAAAATTTGTAGGAAATGAACGAAAATATGTGCTTGATGCCATCGATTCTACTTTTGTTTCTTCGGTTGGCGAATATGTAAATCGTTTTGAACAACAGATCAAAGATTATACAGGGGCAAAATATGCTGTAGCTTGTGCCAATGGAACATCAGCTTTGCATATTGCTTTGCTTTTGGCGGGGGTAAAACAAAATGATTTGGTAATTTGCCAACCTCTTACATTTATTGCCACTTGCAATGCTTTGAGTTATTTGGGAGCAGAGCCTGTTTTTGTGGATATTGACAAACAAACTTTGGGACTTTCGGCTGAAAAATTGGCAGATTTTCTTGAAAAAGAAACTGAAATAAAAGAAAATCAATGTTTTTTTAAGAAAACCAATCAAAAAATATCGGCTTGCGTACCTATGCACACTTTTGGGCATCCTACGGAAATAGATAAAATCCTCGAAATTTGTAAAAAATATTACATCAATTTGATAGAAGATTCCGCAGAATCTTTGGGTAGTGTTTATCAAGGAAAGCAAACAGGAACTTTTGGTTTATTAGGAATTTACAGTTTGAATGGCAATAAAACCATTACTTCGGGGGGTGGTGGCGTAATTGTAACAGACAATGAATTTTTAGGCAAAAAAGCCAAACATTTGACCACACAAGCCAAAATTCCCCACGCTTGGGAGTTTGCACATGACCAAATTGGCTATAATTATCGAATGCCAAACCTCAATGCAGCCATGGCAGTGGCACAAATGGAAAAATTAGACGAATTTATTGAAAATAAACGCCAATTGGCAGAAATTTATGCCGATTTTTTCGAAAAAACACCTTTCAAATTTGTAACAGAGCCAAAAAATAGCCGTTCTATTTATTGGTTAAACGCAATTTTGTTGAAAGACAGAACGGAAAGAGAACTTTTTTTGGAATTTATGAACAAAAATGGAGTGATGACTCGACCTTCTTGGCAACTTATGAATGAACTAAAAATGTTTGAAAATTGCCATAAAGCAAATTTGGAAAATGCCATCGAAATTCAAAACAGATTGGTAAATTTGCCGAGCAGTGTAAGAATTTAAAAAACAAAATCATGGAAAAATCATATAATTTTTCGACCATCAAATTCTCGGATTTGCAAGAAATTGTCAATATTCGCCCAAAGAGAAATCTAGCTAAATTTGAAGAATGGTTTAGTTATCCTTATCCTATAAGCGAATCAGAAATTTCTTTTTTGGACAATTTAATTGAACGGCACGCTTTATATTTGTTTTCGTATCAAGAAGAAGACCTAAAAATGAAATTTTTAAGTCCAATTTTAAATCAAGTCAATTTTATGACCGAAAACTTTCATGATTGGTACGATTCGAGTATTTCTGCTATCATAAATGGAGTGGAATTAAAGGGTTATACCGATTTTATGGTAGCAACGGGCATAAAAACTCCTAAAAAACCTTTTTTTTTCATTCAAGAATTTAAGCCAACTCAAGCAGATAAAGACGTAGAAGATCAACTTTTGGCAGAAATGTTGGTTGCTATCGAAAAAAATAAAACCACCATTATGCGTGGTTCTTATATTATTGGGCGAAATTGGTATTTTGTAATTGTAGAAAAAATTGCCGAAAACAGTTTTGAATATTTTGTTTCTAAACAATTTGACAGCTTAGAATTGGAAAGTTTAAAACAAATTTACATAAATTTGCAAGCAGTAAAACTTAACTATTGTCAAGACTAAAATCATGGAAAAATCATATAATTTTTCAACCATCAAATTCTC
>RDXG01000236.1 GCA_004292785.1 Bacteroidota bacterium | reverse complement strand
TAAAATATTCAAAATTTGAATTTCGAGATCACTTTTTTGGGCGTGAGTGCTGCCATGCCTGCTTTTGGCAGAAACCAAACTTCGCAAATTATTCATCATCACCACGAAAATTATTTGGTAGATTGTGGCGAGGGAACGCAGTTGCAATTATTCAAATTTTATAAAAAAATGTCTAAAATTGGGCATATTTTTATTAGTCATTTGCATGGCGATCATTATTTTGGTTTGGTGGCTTTGCTTTCGAGCATGAACATGAACCAACGAGATGCGCCTTTACATTTGTACGCACCTGCCGAATTAGCCGAAATTTTGTGGGTTCAAAACAAAGTAAGCGGCACTTTTTATCATTATCCAATTACTTTTCACGAAATTGACAGCACGCAAAGCAAAACCATTTATCAAAATGACTTTTTGACCGTTCAAACCATTCCTTTGGATCATTCCCTGCCTTGCACAGGATTTTTATTTCAAGAAAAAAACAGAAAAAAAGCACTTATTTCAGAAAAATTAATTCCCGAATTTAGCATTGCTGATAAAGTTGCTTTAAAAGGAGGAAAAGACGTTATTATTGGCGAAAAATTGTATAAAAACGAAGATTTTACCCAAGAGAAAAGGAGTCGATCTTACGCTTTTTGTTCAGATACCAAATACAATGAACGAATTGTAGATCAAATCAAAAATGTTGATGTTTTGTATCATGAAGCTACTTTTCTGAACGAAAAAGCAGCAGAAGCAACAGCCAAATTTCACAGTACCGCAGAACAAGCAGCACAAATTGCACAAAAGGCGAATGTAAAAAAATTATTTTTGGGGCATTATTCGGCTCGTTATAAAACTTTGGAAGGTTTTTTAGAAGAATCAAGAGCTGTTTTCCCAAATACTTTTTTGAGTTTGGAAGGCGAAACAGTTGAAATTTTGGATAAATAATTAGAACTAACATTTAGAAATGTTAGTTCGTTTACTTATTTGATCCATTTTTATCAACGATTACATTATTTTTAAGTGTGTTGGCAGGTGGAGGAATCAGATTTTCTAGCTTTTTCATAGTTGCAAACCAATTTCTTGCCACCAACATACTTGGGATTGCACATTCTGTATGATCTGCACCTTCTTTAGGGTTCAAAAGTTCCACATCTTTCAAACCATTTGCTTTAAATTGCTCAAAAGCTTTGACGGAACTTGCAGGCGAAACGTGAATATCTGCGTCGCAATGGCAAATTTTGATCGGAGCTTTGGGAGTCCAATTATAAACGTCATTGTTTTTGAGAGCCTTCCGAATTGGGTGATCTGGATTTTCATTGACCGCTTTTATAATTTCTGCTTTAATAAAATCCGTAGGAATTTTTCCTTTAAGAACCACGTCTAATTTTTTGTGGCTATAAGGCATTTCTTCGTTAAAATAAGTCGGAAAAATTTTGTCGTAAGGAGATCGAAATATGTCGTTGATGTTGGGATACATTTTGTAAATTTGGTTATAAGCACACAAAATATAAGGCAAACAACTTGGCGAAACGTATGGTTTTTCGTCCATTAATTGGTTAAATTGCGATTCGGACAAATCAAAAGGTGTACCCAAAGCTACAGAAGCGGTTACTTTAAATTCGGAAAAATAATTGGTTTCTATTTCCCTTTGCAAAGCCATAGTAGCGTGTGAACCCTGCGAATAACCTACCAAAAATAATTGATTGTTTAAGCTCACGCCTTTGCCTGCACACAAATTTCGGGCTGCCCGCAACATATCCAAACAAGCAGAAGCCTCTGTTTGAGCATGGAAATATGGATGAAAACCTTCGCCTTCGCCCAAACCCAAATAGTCTGCCAAAACGGTTACATAACCTTCCGAACCAAAGACAATTCCGACTTCATAACCTGCTTTTTTGTGGGAAGGAACAAAGTCTTTTTCCAAAACCGTACCATGCTGAAAACTCATGATTGGCAAATCGCCTTTTGCATTTTTGGGAATTGCCACCATGCCCGACGCTTGTGTTTTGTTGCCTTTGATATCAATGGTTTCATAAACAACTTTATACACATCTACATCATATTGCAAATCGAATTGTTTGGCAACTTCTTTTTCCAAAAGTTTCATCAACAATTTAATTTTTCCTTTGTTCATGTGTCCCAAATTGCTGGTTTCCAAAATTTTTCCACGCCTAATGCTGTTGTCTTGACGTAGATTTTGGGCATAAGCAAAGAATTGAATAGATAAAAATAAAAAGAGTAGTAAAAATCGAGTTTTGATTGGATTAGTCATAAATAATTTATTTGTTTGTTCACAAATATTAAAATTATTTACGTTTTTTTTTTAATAATTATAATTTGGCGTGCAAGATTTTGTACGTTTTTGAATTGTTAAATCATGTAAAACACTGATTTTTAGTGTAGTATCTAAATGTATAGATCAAAAATAAAAAATCCTTAAAAATAACTTATATATTTTTGATTAATAATTGGTAGTCGATCAATCAATTTTCACAGCAATCAAGGTCAGGTCGTCGCGCTGATTTTGCGATTTTGTATGACTCTTAAAATCGTTTAGCAAATATTTTTTTTGCTCTTTTAGGCTTAAATCTTTCGTTTCATTTATTTTTTCTTTCAATCTAGTTGTTCCATATCGTTCTCCATTTTCGCCTACTTGGTCTGCAAAACCGTCACTACTCAAATACAAAATATCGTCTTTTTTGAGTTCTACAAAATTGTTGGTAAAAGCGCGTTTGTTGGGTTTACCTCCTACACTTTTTTGTCTCCCTTTGAGTTCGCACAGAATACCGTTTTTAACATACCATAAAGGGCGATTTGCTCCCGAATAACGCAAACTTGTAACGTGTTTGTATTTTTCCATGATGCACAAACAAATGTCCATCGTGTCGTTGTTTAGGTTTTCTTTTTGTTTAAGGACTTGTTTTATCAAACGGTCTAATTCAGTCAAGGCATCGGCGGGAATAAATAATTGTTTTTGGTTAATCACTTCGTCCAACAAAATACTTCCCACAATGGACATAAAAGCACCAGGCACGCCATGTCCTGTGCAATCTACTACGGCAAGCGTAAGCGTTTCTGAATCAATGGATCGCGGGCTTCTAGGTCTTCTGATTTTAGAAAACCAATAAAAATCGCCTGAAACAATGTCTTTTGGCAAATAAATAACAAAATTTTCTTTAAAATCTTCTTTAAAATGACTTTTTTCGGGCAAAATAGCTTGCTGAATGGTGTAGGCATAGCGCATACTGTCGGTGAGTTGCAAATTTTTGCGTTCAGATTCTTGCATTTCTATTGCCAAAACTTCTTGGGTAGATCGCAGTTCATCGTTCAAATCTTGGAGTTGCTCTTCGACCATTTTTCTGGCGCTGATGTTGTAATGCACGTGCAAAATACATTTTTCGCCTCGAATATCGATGGGAGTCATGGCAAAAAGTACCCATAATTTTCTGCCCGAAAGAGAACGCATACACACTTCCAAATTTTCTACAAAACCTTTTCTTTTGAGCAAACTCAACAATTCTATTTGCTTGTTTGGGTCGTCATACAAAGAAAGTTCTTTGCTCAAAAAAGGGGGTTTATCTTGAATTTCGTACAAATCTATGGCGGTTTTGTTGGCAAAAACCAAAGAGTTGTCTGCTGTGCGCGTGATTGTGAGTGGAGTTGGCAAATTGTCAATAATTTGCATCAAATTGTCTTCTGATTTTTCCATAGAAGCACGCAAAGCGGTCAGAGTCATTTCATAGCGGTTTTCGCTAGTTTTAAGGGCATTTTCACTTTGGGCTAATTGTTGTTTTAGCCTTTCTATTTCTGCCAATAGTTCTTGCTTTTCCATAGGTAAAAAATTTATTTGTTATTTTTTTTAATATAAATATGCCAAAAAATTATTATATTCGCAATAATAAGCAAAATATTTTTAATTTTCACTAAAAAACAAATAATTTATTGAATATTTGATATTATCAATTTTCGATCCGAATACAAAAATTGATTGACCTAGCAATAAAAATTATTTTTTTCGTAAAATTTTATAGAATTGTTTAATTTTTTCAGCAATTTGGGAGAAAAAACAAGGAAATTGACGCAAAAATTGGCTTTGAGGCGAATTTAATGAAGAAATTAAATAATAATAAAATAGTCCAATATTTACAAACATTGGACTATTCTAAAAAAAAATTACAATTTGAAAGCTGCTTTGATTTTGTCTACATAATCGAGTTTTTCCCAAGTAAAGAAACCTACATTTTTCTTTTCTTTTCTGCGAATTTCCTCTTTTACGCCATCAACTTCTTTTACTTCCACATAAAAAAGTTCTACGTCTTGTGTGTAAGGTTCACGCCCCATGTGTCCGTAGGCTGCTGTTGGCGAAAAAATAGGGTTTTTTAAGCCCAAACGATCCACGATTGCTTTTGGGCGCAAATCAAAAATTTGATCTACCAGAGTTGCAATTTCTCCGTCTGAAAGTTTTATTTTTGCCGTTCCGTAAGTGTTTACGTTTACAGAAACAGGTTTTGCCACCCCGATTGCATAAGCAACTTGTACCAAAACTTCATCTGCAACTCCTGCTGCCACCAAATTTTTGGCAATATGTCGAGCTGCATAAGCTGCACTTCTATCTACTTTTGAAGAATCTTTGCCAGAAAAAGCTCCGCCACCATGCGCACCTTTTCCGCCATAAGTGTCCACAATAATTTTACGACCTGTCAAACCAGAATCGCCATGAGGGCCCCCGATCACAAATTTTCCTGTTGGATTTACGTGATAAATGGTGTCTTTATCCAATAAATTTGCTGGAATTTCTTTTTTAATGACGTTTTCAATAACATCATGCTTAATTTTGGCAAGCATTTTTTCGTCAGTATCAAAATCGTCATGTTGGGTAGAAACTACAATGGTATGCACTCTTTTTGGCTGATTATTTTCTCCGTATTCGATGGTTACCTGCGATTTTGCGTCAGGGCGTAAATAGGGCATCAAAGCCAATTCGTTTTTGCGAATATCCGCTAATTTTTTCACGATTCTATGCGAAAAAGCCAAAGCCATCGGCATATATTCAGGAGTTTCTTTGGATGCATAACCAAACATCATTCCTTGATCACCTGCACCTTGTTCTTGATCAATTCCTTGACCTTCGTTTACACCTTGTGCAATATCAGGCGATTGGCTATGCAAAGCCACCATCACTCCGCAAGATTGGGCATCAAAACGGTATTGATCGCTGTTGTAACCAATTCTTTTGATGGTATCACGCACTACGTCAGGAATTTCTACGTATGCCTTAGTCGTAATTTCACCTGCCAATACCGCCAAACCTGTGGTTACTAAGGTTTCGCAAGCCACTCTCGAATGAGGGTCTTGTGCAAGCATGGCATCTAATACTGCGTCAGAAATCTGATCGGCAACTTTATCGGGATGTCCTTCTGATACAGATTCAGAAGTGAATAAATATGGCATTTTTAAAAAATAAGTTTCGAAATAAATAATTTTAAAACGCAAAAATAATCATTCATAATTGAACATTCAATTTTTTTGTGTTTTTTTGGTTTTTATTTTGCAAAATGATGTTTTTGATAAAAGATAAACAAGCAAATCAATTTTTTTAGCCAAAATTATGTTTTAGGGAATAGATTGTTAAATCATCAAAAAAAAATTAAATATCTATTCCATTTTTAATAAAAAAAAACTAGCTTGCTAAACGATAATCATTTTTGAACATGGCAATTCGATACATTATTTTATTGTTATTATCTTATTTTTGGGTTACAAATTTTGTGTATGCACAAGCCATCGGACTGCCTTTTATCCAAACTTTTAGTTCAAAAGACCATGATGCACATACACAAAATTGGTGCGTGGTGCAAGACAAACGCGGACTGATGTATTTTGGAAACCAGTCAGGCGTGTTGGAATTTGATGGCACAAATTGGAATTTGATCGAATTGCCGACCAGAACTCCTGTTTTTGCCTTAGCCATTGATCCCAAAGGCAGAATTTTTGTTGGCGGAAATAACGAATTGGGCTATCTGAAAGCCAATAAAAACGGCACCTTAGAATATGTTTCGATGCTTCAAATGATTCCGAAAGAGTACCAAGATTTTACGGCAATCCAAAAAATTTATGTTACTGAAACACAATTAATTGTGCAAAGTCCAAAGTTTATTTTTACCTTTAATTTGGAAGAAATTTGGGCAAACAAACAAAATATAGCCAAAATTATTGCTCCTGATACTTATTTTCATCTCTCTTTTTATGTCAAAGACAAATTTTATACGCTAGAATGGGGGCGAGGCTTGTTGAGTTTGGTAAATGATCGTTTGCAACTCATTCCAAATGGCGATCAGCTTGCTTTTGACCACATTTATTCGATATTGCCTTATGACAATGACCAAATTCTGCTTGCCAGCCGAGAGCGCGGTTTGTTATTGTATTCAGTTCGAGAACAAAGTTTGAAAGTTTGGGACGTTCCGATCAACGATTTTATCAAAAAGAACCAATTACTTTGCGGCGCAAAGGTTTCCGAAGACGAATATGCTTTTGGAACGCTTCAAAGCGGAATTATTTTTATAGACAAATTTGGCAAACCTATGCAACATTTAGCCAAAAACAAAGGTTTGTCTGACGATCCCGTTTATTATATTTTTCAAGGATATTCGCGCAATTTGTGGCTATTGTTAGGTCAAAATATTTCTCATGTAGAATATGCCAAACCTTTTACCAAATTCGATGATCAAAATGGTTTGCTAGGCAAAGTAAAGCAAATTTTGGTTCATGAAAACATGGTTTATGTGGCAACTTCAAGAGGCGTTTTTTGCAAAGTTTGGACAGAAAATAGCTCTTTACAATACCTTCAAGCCAATAGTTTTTCTTTGGTTGAAGGCACGCAAGGCAATACATATTGGTTAAAAAAATATCAAGGCAGAATTTTGGCAGGCGGTGAGGAAGGAATGTTTGAACTTCGCGAAAAAAATGCGATCAATGTTTCCAGAGTGCGTTTAATTACCAATTTTTTAGAAATTCCAAATTCCAAAAAAGCCTTATTAGGTACAATTAACGGGCTTTTTATGGCAAGCGAAGTCAATGGAATGTGGGAACAGGAATATCCCCTCAAAGGACTCGATGGCAGTTCTATTACTTTGACCCAAAACAAAAACGGAGATATTTGGCTTTGCAAACTCAACGAAGGCGTATTCAAATTGACCATAAAAAACGAAAAAATAAACATTAAATTTTACGACCAAAATAATGGTTTGCCTTCGGCAACCAACAATCAGGCGTTTATTATTGGCGGAGAATTGGTTTTTGGCACAGAAAAAGGCGTTTATTTTTTTGATGAGGAAGAAGAACATTTCGAAAAATATCCAATTTATAACGAATTATTGGGCGGAGAATATTACATCAAATTGCTAAAAGAAGACAGCAGCACCAATATTTGGTTTGTACTTGGGCATATTTCACACGAAAATTACGAATTTAATTTGCAAGCAGGAGTATTAAAATCGATTAGTGAAAGCAAAAAATTAATTCCCGACAAAGAACGTTTTTACAAACTCAAAGGAAGTTTTATTGAAGATATTACCATTTTGGACACCAACAGAGTGCTTTTTGGTGGTGATGCAGGAATTATTTTTTATGACGAACAAAAAAATAATTTGTCTAAACCAATCTCTTTTTTCTCGTTGATCAGAAAGGTTGAAGAAGATGGCTCTGGACAAGATTCTGTATTTTTTGGTGGAACTTTTATCCAACAAGATCAAGCAGTAATTGGAGATCAGCCACAAATAGCGGTTCAAAGTTTTCCGTATAGTCTTAATTCTTTAAGAATCAGTTTTTCTGCACCTTATTACGAAAGTTTGGCGCAAATGCAATATCAATATTTTTTGGAAGGTTACGACCATTCTTGGTCGTTGTGGACACAAAACACACAAAAAGAATACACCAATTTGCCCGAAGGAAACTATACTTTTAAAGTCAAAGCTCGAAACATTTATCAAATAGAAAGCAAAATAAGTGTGTATCAATTTACAATTTTAGCACCTTGGTACAGAACTTTTTGGGCTTATCTGTTTTATATAATACTTATAATCAGTGCTTTATATGGAGTTCTTTGGCTAAATACTTATCGTTTGAGACAAGAGCAACAACGTCTGGAAAATATGGTTGAGCAACGAACCGAAGAGGTACGCACCCAAGCCAACGAAATTCTGACTCAAAACCAACTTTTACAACAAGCCGATCTTCAAATTAAGGAACGAAATGAGGAATTAAATACGCTAAATTTGAATTTGGAAGGCAAAGTGAGAGAACGAACATTTGAACTTCATAAAATATTCAAAGAGGTTTCGCAGGCACACGAAGAGTTAGATTCTCTCATTTATCACAGTTCGCATGAACTTCGAGGACCCATTCGAAGGGTTTTGGGAGTAAATTATTTGCTTAAATTATCTTGTCAAGATCAAACACTGTTCGAATACATTGATTTGATTGATTTTGAAAGCAAAGAAATGGATTCGATGCTTAGTAAATTGCAATTAGTGAACAAAATTAATACTACGTCTTCCAATTATGCCGAAATCGATTTTTGCGAATTATTGGAACACGTCCTCGAAAATTTTCAAAATCAGTTAAACGAAAACAGAATTTTGTTTAATATTGATGTCGAAAAAAGCAAATTAATTTTTGCTGCGCCAGAGCTTTTAAAAATCATTTTAGAAAATTTGATCGAAAATGCCATCTGTTTTTCGGCAGAAGACAACCGACAAAAAATGATCGAAATCAAACTCAAACGCAAAGGCAAATTTACAGAAATATTGATGAAAGACAACGGAATCGGGATTCCTCATAAATCTTTTGAAGAAATATTTACTATGTTTTTCAGAGGTTCTGGACGTTCAAAAGGCAACGGAATTGGCTTGTATTTGGTAAAAAAAGCATTAGACAAAATTGGTGGCAGAATTTCTGTGGACAGCATGGTAGATAAATTTACGATATTTAGCGTGTTAATTCCAATTTCTAGTCAAGGATTTGAGCAAAAAATTCAAAAAATTACCGAGCAAACAGAGAACGAAATTCTGCAAAAAAATGCGTAAAAATAATCTATAAAATAAACAAAAATTTAGTTTTTTATTCAAAAATATCGTATATTTGGTTATTGATTTTACACCCTAAATATTTTTCCATTTGGTTGAAAAAATAATACAACTCGACGGCGTTCCGCTCATAGAATTTTTGGGAATAGAGAACCAAAACATTAGAGAGATTGCGAGCGCATTTCCGCAAAGCAAAGTGCTTTCGCGTGGCAATGAACTTCGGATTATGGGTAGCAGTCCAGAAATTATCCGAATCAATGACATTATTAATGCTTTGTTGGTACATTATCATAAATTTGGCAAAATAGTGCTTAATGACGTAAAAGGTTATCTTTCTCACGATCCTGAACAGGTGCTTTCGCCTGAAGAACAAGGTGATGTAATCATTTATGGCATCAAAGGAAACCCAATTAAACCAAGAACTGCGAACCAAAAACAGTTGGTTGAAGCTGTAAACAAAAACGATTTGGTTTTTGCATTAGGACCTGCGGGAACAGGCAAAACATACGTGGCGGTAGCAATGGCGGTCAGGGCTTTAAAAAACAAGCAAGTCAGAAAAATTGTCGTTACCAGACCTGCCGTAGAAGCAGGAGAAAGCTTGGGGTTTTTGCCCGGTGATTTGAAGGAAAAAATCGATCCTTATTTGAGACCAATTTATGATGCTTTGGAGGACATGATTCCAACCGAAAGATTGGAATTTTATCAAGAAAAAAATATCATTGAAATTGCACCTTTGGCATATATGCGCGGAAGAACACTAAACAATGCTTTTATTTTGCTTGATGAAGCTCAAAATACGACTCCTTTGCAAATGAAAATGATGCTTACTCGTTTGGGAATAAACTCAAAAATGGTCATTACAGGTGATGAATCGCAGGTCGATTTGCCTAGAAGACAAAAATCGGGGCTAACCGATTCGGTGGAAATTTTGCAAAATACGGAAGGAATTGGCATTTTAAGATTGACAGAAGAAGACGTAGTACGTCATAAACTTGTCAAAAGGATCATCAAAGCCTACGACAAGCGCGACAAACAAACACACGAAAATAAATAAAAAAAACAGCGTTTATAGGCGTAAAGTCCTATAAACGTTAAAAAAAAATAAAAAATATGGACGGACATACTTTTGTAAAATTGGTGAGCGCTATGATGGCGCTTAGTATTCCTTTAACGGCAATTATAGGCGTTACTTACGCTTATGTCAAAACCAAAAAATTGGCATCAGATCAATTATCTGCATCTGAAAAAAAGGAAATTTTGGATTTGAAAAACGAAAATATTGCTTTGCAACAACGTTTACAAAATTTGGAAACCATTGTTTCGGTTATTGACGTAGATGCTTTAAAACTCAATTCACGCCAAAACCAAAATCCTGATTTAAAAAACTAAGAAAAATATGGACATAGATTTTGTCGGACTCACAGCCGTTACGCTTATTTTTGGAATACCTATTGTTGCTATTGTGAGCAATGCGTATATCAAGGGCAAAAAATTGGCAATAGAAAAACTAATGATGGAACAAAGATTTGGCGTTTCTTCAGGTGAAAAGCAACAAATTAGAGAGTTGCAACAACGTTTAGAAAATTTGGAAACCATTATTTCTGCTATTGATGTGGATCAAAAAAATAATGATTCAAGAAAAATTAACTAATTCCTATAAATCATGAACACAAATAAATTGAATGTATTATTTTCTACCGCATTTTTGGTAGGAACTCTAGCTTTTTATTCTTGCTCTGATGCACCCAACAGTCATGAAGCAGAAGTTAAAAATGATGTAGAAAGCGTACAACAAGCACCCGCAACCGCCAAAGAAGTTGCGATTGATGTAACAACTAGCGAAATAACTTGGATTGGTACAAAAATAACCGACAAACACAATGGAACATTCAAAGTAAAAGCTGGAATGTTCAAAGTAGATGCAAATAGTGTGGTTGGTGGCTCATTTGACATAGATATTACCTCTTTAAAAGTATCTGATATTAAAAATGCCAAAGAGAACGAACAGCTCGTGATGCACTTGAAAAGTTCAGATTTTTTTGATGCCGAAAAAAATCCAAATGCCAAATTCGAAATTACCAAAATTGATCCCTATCAAGCAAGCGCAGACAGCAGCGTAAAAGAAAATAGTTTGCGCATTCCTGATCCGAGCCATTTGGTTACAGGCAATTTGACTTTGAAAGGCGTTACAAAAACCATTATTATTCCCGCAAAAATTGTGATCGAAACCAGAAGCGAAGGGCTATTTGTTACAGCCAAGTCCAACTTTAACATAGATCGAACCAAATGGGGAATGAGTTACAAAAGTGAAGGTTCTGTACCCGATAAGTTTATTCACAATAAAGTCAATATCGGAATCGATGTTAAATCGGTAGTAAGTCCTTCAAATTAAATTTTTGCTTAGTTTGAGTTATAAATTTTCAGAATAAGACTTATAACTCAAACAAGTTTTAGCTATTTTGTGTTATCATGAATTAATCAAATAAATTTCCTCAATATGATTAGTGTTACAGAAAAAGCACAGCAACAGATTGCTGCCCTTAGAAAACAAAACGGACATTCAGACGCACACAACATTCGCGTGTCAGTCAAAGGAGGAGGTTGTTCTGGTTTGATGTACGACCTAGATTTCGATTCGCAAATTAACCCTGTCGATCAAGTATTTGAGGATAAGGGCATAAAAATTTTGGTAGATAAGAAAAGTTTGTTGTATCTTTTGGGAACAACCTTAGATTTTTCAGACGGTTTAAATGGCAAAGGATTCCAATTTATTAACCCAAATGCTTCTCGCACTTGCGGTTGTGGTGAAAGTTTTGCAGTTTAACAAAAAATCATAACCACACCAATCCCTATAAAATTGGCTGTGGTTTCCTCTCATATTTTCTTCTTACAATTTCATTTCTCAAAAAAAAATAAAATAAATTTTGCACAAACAAAATTTATTTTAAACCTTTGCAACGCAAATACTTCTTTGGCGAATTAATGAAAAAAATATTTTCACGCATATTGTCAATATTTCTCTTGTTTACATTGTCTTTGGGATTTTTCTCAGGATATGCAAACGAAGAAACTATGTCTGAACAGACCACTGTTTCGGCTAGTGTTGATGGCTTGTGGAAAAAAATAGCAGCTTTTCTTTCTTCACAAATCAAAGAAAATAAGGAGAATAAAAAAGGGAAAGAAAAAAAACCACTTCATTTGTTGCCCTATTTAGCAGCCACTCATTTAAAATATACTTTTGAAGATGCACGCCACATAGGAGTTCCAACACAAGCCAAATTCATTCGTTTTTTAGAAGTAAAATCTCGTTTTCCTGTTGCCATTACCATTCTTTTCCATTGTTTAAAAATCCCTTTCTAATCAAATCTTCTTAATTTTTTTTCGCTAAGACTTTTTTAAGTCTGACCAAATTCGTTTACATTTTATTTTTCCCAACATATAAGCTCTGTTTGATACAGATTTTGTATGAATGAATGCTATATTTTCTATTTTTAACCAAAAATTTTCTATTTTTATGGATATTAGTCTTATTTTGGGAAATATCATTTCTCCGCCAATTTTATTTTTCTTTTTGGGTATGGCTTCTGTTTTAGTGAAGTCTGATTTAGAAATTCCAAATCCTTTGCCCAAATTTTTTTCCTTATATTTGTTGATCATGATCGGTTTTAAAGGCGGTCATGAACTTTATGCAAGTGGTTTTTCTTTTAAAATAGTGCAAGTCATGGGAGCTTGTTTGGTGATGGCTTCTGTTGTTCCTATTTATTCTTTTTTCCTTCTCAAAAAACGTTTTGGGGCTGCTGATGCTGCTGCCATCGCCGCAACTTTTGGGTCTATTAGTGCGGTTACTTTTATTAGTGCGGTTACTTTTTTGGATGCGCAAAGTGTCAAATATAGTGGCTACATGGTTGCAGGAATGGCATTAATGGAGTCCCCTGCCATCATCATTGGCGTATTGCTTTATAATCTTTACAAACAAGATGTTGCTGCAACCAAATATAAAACTGAAAAAACCCATTGGGGGCATTTAATTAATGATGCACTTTTCAATGGTTCAGTGATGTTATTGGTTGGTTCGTTAATTATTGGCATTGTTACAGGCAAAGAAGGTTGGAAAGCAATTGCTCCTTTCGAAGCTATTTTTAAAGGAATGTTGATGTTTTATTTGCTAGACAACGGAATTGTGGCTGCCAAAAGATTAAAATCTTTGAGAGGATCATTCGGATTTTTGATTGGTTTTAGCATTATTATGCCTTTATTTAATGCCATGATTGGTATTTTGATCAGCCGTTTTTTGTTGCACATCGATACTGGCGATACTTTCTTATTCACTATTTTATGCGCAAGTGCATCTTACATTGCCGTACCTGCTGCCATCCGTTTGGCTATCCCAGAATCAAATCCTGCATTCACAGTTCCTGTGGCACTTGGTATTGTTTTCCCATTTAACGTAATTGTAGGAATTCCGATTTATTATTACATAATCACTTATTTGCAAAGCATTGGTTTCTAAATTTTCAATTTTGTTAATTTATTCTAATATACAAATTAACAAAATTGATTTTCAAACAAGTATCCTATTTTTTGGTTTATTATTTACATTTGCTTATATTGCCAAAATACCTGATACTTGCTTAATTTACCTTAACTAAGGACTTGATCCTAGCATACAAAAAGAATTTTTATTATGATACCTTTAAAAAAAGTTGATATTATTATTGAAGCCGTAAAAGTAGAACGCATTACTTATGTATTAGAGGAAATAGGCGTTTCTGGCTACACCATTGTCGGAAATATTTCTGGAAAAGGACCTCATGGCGTATTAGACCATAATTGCAAGGCAAAAGTGTTCGAAAACAGTTATATTTTTACGGTTTGCACACAAACTCAAGCCGACGAAATTGTAGAATATATGAGTGAAGTGCTAAAATACTTTTCGGGAGCTTGCTTTGTTTCTGATATATACAGGGTTGAACTTGGAGAAAAAGCACAAAAAAAAGCCTAGTTTTTTTGGAAGTAAGAAGTTTTTTTTGTTTTTATTTGAAAAATAAAAATAAAAAAAACTATTCGTTTGCTTTTTTAAAATCTGTTCTCTATTTTTGCCTTAATATTCATTTTGTTTGAATTGGCATTTATTTTTAGGAAACCCCTTAAAATGAAACAATTTAACGAAATTTGGCATAATTTTGACTATTATTGACTTTAAATAAAACCATATTTGTGTTGATTGACAATTTTAATACACAAAAAGTTCAGTGTTGAAAGGACTTTTTAACAAATATTGTATAAATTTTATACGAATTTTTTACGATTTATTTTTAAATATCGTTTTAATACGTAACTTTGTCTTTCAAAATTTCAGCTTAAACTATTTTTCTAAAATTAGAAACACTTACAATCCATGAAAAAAGGTTTGAAAAAATTAGGATTAATTGCATTAGCCCTTGTTTGCACCCTCGGATTCTTCGGTAAAGCCCAAGCCCAAGAAGCACCAAAAGACGGCTCCACTACAGAGCAAGCTGGCGGAAAGAAACCTAGCAAACTATCGTTTGGTTTACAATCGGGTTTAAATTTGTCTGAATATTTCATCGCAGGTAGCGAAGGCAGAACAGACAGAGCTGCTGGCGTACAAGCTGGAGCATTTTTCACAATCCAAGCTACTAATTGGGTAGGGATTTCTTTGGAACTTGCTTATGCTCAAAATGGAGCAAAAAATTTGGTAGGTTTAGACAATCCAGCAGCAAGATTTTCTTTTGTTGGACACAACTTCCAAACAAATTTGCTAACTTATTTCAAGTTGCCAATTTTGTCAGTGTATGAGCCAAAGTTGATCCTCGGACCATCTTTGAACTACATGGTTCAACAAGATTTCATGTCTGAAACTATCTCTGGTACTTCAGGCGTAAAAAATTGGCGCAAATATACTGGTTTCCAAAATATGGACATCGGTATGATCGTTGGTTTAGGTCTTGATTTTGATTTGAAATGGGCTACTTTGTTAGTAGATGCTCGTTACAGACAAGGTTTTTCTGACATAAACTCTAAAGGTAAAGCGATTGACGGTACAACGCTTAACACTTCTTACAATGACAATACTCCTGCTAGTACTTTGGGTAACAACTCTATTAGCAACTCAACATTTAGCTTTAACGTTGGTTTAGGTTTCAAACTTTAATCTTTACGAAAGCAAATTTAAAAAGACAAAAGACTCGTTCTTTTGTCTTTTTTTTATGAATAACTATGGAAAAATTATTAAAAATTAAAGCCATCATCACAGATGTAGATGGTGTACTCACAGACGGAGGAATTATTTATGATCAGCAAGGCGCTGAAATAAAAAAATTTAATGTCAAAGACGGATTTATTGTTGCAGAATTGCAAAAATTGGGTTTTGTGATCGGCATGATTTCAGGCAGAAGTTCTGCGGTTTTGCTAAAAAGAGCCACTGATCTCAAACTAGATTTTTATGTTTTGGGAACGGCAAACAAAGTGATTCCTTACCAAAATTTTAAAGACAAATTCAGACTTTCTGACGATCAAATTGCCTATATTGGCGATGACCTGAACGATTTGGGCGTGATTGGAAAAAGCGGTTTTAGCGTTTGTCCCGCAGATGCACCTGAATACATCAAAAATAAAGTCCATTTTGTAACAAAATCTAAAGGAGGAAAAGGCGTTTTCAGAGAAATTGCCGACATGATTTTAGAAAAACAGGGGTTAATGACCCAAATTATTGAAAAATATAGCCAAGAATAATGTATTTAGACAAAATTTATTTGCTTCAATTCAAAAATTACGAAGAAGCAGACATTAGCTTTTCAGACAAAATAAACGTCATTGTGGGCGAAAATGGAAGCGGAAAAACAAATTTGTTAGACGCAATTTATTATTTGTGTTTGAGCAAAAGTGCCTTTCAAAACCTCGATAATTTTAATATTTTTCACGAAAAAGAGTTTTTTTTGATCAAAGGAAACATTATTGAAAACGAAAAAAAACACGAAATTACTTGCAGTTTGCAGCGCGGAAAAAAGAAAATTTTGCTAGTAAACAAAGTTCCTTACGAAAAAATGACCGAACATATCGGCAGGTTTCCTTGCATTTTGATTAGCCCCAACGATACCGAATTGATTACTGACGGCAGCGAAAATCGCAGAAAATTTTTTGATGGTTTAATTTCCCAAACCGATTCAAAGTATTTGGAACAACTCATGATTTATTCTTGGGCATTGAAACAAAGAAATAGCACCTTAAAATTATTCGCAGAAAAGAAAACTTTTGATCCAAGTTGGCTAGAATCTTACAACCAAAAAATACTAGAAATTGGAAAATTTTTGGCAGAAAAGCGTCAAGAGATTATATTTAGATTTATTCCTATTTTCGAAAAATACTATCAAATTTTGTCAAGAGATCAAGAAAAAGTGAATGTTTTTTATGAAACAGAAGCATTAAAAGATGATTTTGAACAAATTTTTGCAAATAATTTAGAAAAAGACCTTTTTTTGCAACGCACCAACAAAGGCATTCACAAAGACGATTACAAATTTGTTTTAGGCAATTTTCCAATTAATAAATTTGGTTCACAAGGGCAACAAAAATCGTTTGTGATTGCTTTAAAATTGGCGCAATTTACATTGAGTAAAGAACTAAAAAATCATAGCCCAATTTTGCTTTTAGACGATATTTTTGACAAATTAGACGATAAACGCATGAAAAAATTGTTAGAAATTGTTAGCGGAAATCATTTTGGGCAAGTGTTTATTACTGATGCAAGATCGGATCGGGCTTTGTCTTTTTTTGGCGAAAATGTGCATATTTTTCAGGTACGAAAAGGGAAAATACTATAAAAAGGCGGATTTTCACCGCCAAAAACTATTTAATCCTACGATCTCTGTTGTTGTTGTTCTGAAATCTACGTTTGTGCGGATTGTTCGAATTTCTGTCGCCACCTCTATCACCAGATCGATCATTTCTATCGTTTCGGTTTTGCTGATAACGGTTTTGGTTATTTTGACGATTTTCGCCTTGATTGGTTGCTTCCGCAATTTCACTCATTTGCAATCTTCCTTTGGAAAGTGCCAACAAATCGTTCTGAATAACATCATCTTCGATATTTTCTCTGTTCCAAGTGCTATAAAAAGCCTTCATCAAACGCAAAGTTTGTTGAATTGCCATCAAACGATCCTCTGGTTCAGTAATTTGTGAGGCTTTTTCGATCATACATTCCACATTTTTTCCGTAATGTCTGAACATAGGCGGCTTGTTATTGTATCTCAAACGCATTGGTTTTGGATACAAAGACTCGCGATCTGGCACAGGATAAGGACAATTAATTTCCAATTTGAAATCCGCCATGTGAAACAAATGATCCCAAATTCTTTGGATATTGTCGTTTTGTTCTCTTACAGAAGGGTTTAATTGACGCATCAAAGCAATTAACGAATGGGCTGCCCTAGTTCGTTCTTCTATGCTTTCGATGGAAGAAATATATTGCACCAATTTTTGAACATTTCTGCCGTACTCTTTGAGAACGAGATAGTCTTTTTGGGTGTTATAGTCTTTTACAATATCTTTTTTCATAAATGGTAATTTTTTGTAAATATAAAAAAAATCATACAAAAAAACAATTTATAGGAATTTCTTAAAATTTTATTTGTTCTTTTGTTTGTATAATAAACCCAAATTACAAAAATTTATTGTATTTTTAAGCCAACATGAAAAAGTTACTATTTCTACTTTTATTTGTATTTATTTCAGAATCAATTTTTTCGCAAACTGCACCAAAATATAGCAACGAATTTTTGGCAATCGGAGTTGGCGCAAGAGGGCAAGCCATGGGAAGTTCGCAAGTTGCTGTTTGTGAAGATGTTACAGGCACATATTGGAATCCTGCTGCCGTTTTGCACATCAAAAACAAATTTCAGGCGGCGGCTATGCACGCAAGTTATTTCGCAGGAATCGCCAATTATGATTATTTAGGAATCGCAAGTTCTTTGGATAGCAACACAAGCATCGGGGCTTCGCTTATTCGTTTTGGAATTGATAATATTCCCGATACGCGGCAGTTGGTTGCACCCGACGGAAGTATTAATTATGACAAAGTGGGTTCTTTTTCGGAGGCTTCTTATGCTTTTATGTTCACTTTTGCCAAACGTTTGCCTGTTTTGCCTATTTTTAAAGCAAAAGGTTTAGGAGATTTGTTGGTTGGCGCAAACGTGAAAGTGATCAACCGAAAAGCGGGAATTTTTGGCGGTGCTTGGGGTTTTGGTGTGGATGTGGGCGCACAGTTGAGTTTCAAAAAATGGCGTTTTGGGGTCATGGGCAAAGATATTACTTCTACCATCAACTTTTGGAATTACAATACTGAAACTTTTGCAAGTGTATTTTTGGCTACGGGAAACAAAATCAAAGAAAATTCTATCGAGATCACTTTGCCGCGCTTGATTATTGATGTGGCAAGGGATTTTGTTTGGAGCAAAGATTTGGGATTTTTGCTAACCGCAGGTTTAGATTTTACTTTTGATGGCAAAAGAAACACTTTGATCAAAACCAATCTTTTGTCTGCCGATCTTCATGCGGGCATGGAAATAAATTATCAAAAAAAGGCATTTTTGAGGGCAGGAGTTGGAAATTTTCAGGAAGTTAAAGAATTAGGCGGAACGGTTTATACCAAAATTCAGCCAAATTTTGGGTTGGGTTTTGTCATTTCAGATTTTACGATTGACTATGCACTTACCAATTTTGGGCAAAATGCGGGAGCTTTGTATTCACAAACTTAAATCCTGCGAAAACAGAAAAAAAACCTTAAATTTATGAAAATAAAATAAGGTCAAATATTTGTCGGACAATTTAAAAAAATTATGAAAATAATTCTTGTCAGACATTTGTCGGACAGTTTTTAAGAAAATTTATGAAAATAATCCTTGTTGTCAGACATTTTGTCGGACAGTTTTTAAGAAAAATTATGAAAATAATCCTTGTATTCAGACATTTGTCGGACAGTTTTTAAGAAAATTTATGAAAATAATCCTTGTATTAACTTTTATTACGATCATATTTTTATCTGCTTTTGTGTTTCAAAAACACTTTTTGAAAGAACGAAAAACAAACGCAAGGTTTCAAAACGATTTTTTGGCTGAACAAAAAAGCTACGAAAGAGTGCAAACCGCTTTTAGCGAAAAAGAGGAAACTGTGGAAAAAACTTTGAAAAAAAACGGCATCAAGCCCGAAGAATTG
>RDXG01000111.1 GCA_004292785.1 Bacteroidota bacterium | reverse complement strand
ATACACAAAAATAGGAAAAATAAGATGGTGATTAAAATCGAAACTAGCACGATCATATTTAAAATTGATTGATAAAGCAACCAAACGAAAAATATTTAACAAATTGATCAAAACAAAACCAAAGAGAATGAGCTTTATTTTTTGTATATTTTTGACAGGAAAAGCCAAAGCAATACAAGTATTTAAAGCCAATAAATCTTGTCCATTACAAGTAATTCCAATGTGCAACACAGCCCGATTGGCTAAGATAACAAAACTTTTTTCTAGCAAAAAACTGCTTTCAAAACCCAAAATCGCCAAAAGTAATGCGGTTGTTTTTCCTAGAAACCAAACCAAAGCCTCGTCAAAATAAGTACAGGGAGCTAAAAAAAATTCGTAAAATAAATGCCAAAACCCAAAAGTGAGGAGCAGCAAAAAGCAAAAACGATAAATCATTGTTAAAATTAAAGATTTTATTTGTTCAAAACAATTTTTTAGGAATCTATTGCATATAAAAAAAAAAGTTTTACCTTTGCATTCCGAATTTGAAAAATTCAAACGGTGTAGGTAGTAAATCGTTGCAATAAATTGCCTTAAATGTAATGCAATTTATTGCTAAATACTTAAAAAAACAAAATGGGTGTTAAAAAATTAAAACCGACTACTCCTGGACAGCGACACAGAATAGCTCCTGATTTTTCTGAAATAACGGCTTCTAAGCCTGAAAAATCATTGTTGGCAAAAATTTCTAGTACTGGCGGGCGTAATTATGACGGTAAAATGACCATGCGCTACATTGGCGGTGGGCATAAAAGACAATATCGTCTTATTGACTTCAAAAGAGATAAACACGAAATTTCTGCGACAGTCAAAACGATTGAGTACGATCCAAATAGAAGTGCTAGGATTGCACTTTTGTTCTATTCAGATGGCGAAAAACGCTATATCATTGCCCCTGAAGGCTTGAAAGTAGAACAAAAAGTAGTTTCTGGCGAAAAAGTAGCCCCTGAAGTAGGTAATGCACTTCCGCTTTCTGCTATTCCATTAGGTACTATTGTTCACAACATCGAGTTGCAACCTGGTAAAGGAGCATCTTTGGCTCGCAGCGCAGGCACTTATGCACAGTTGTTGGCACGCGAAGGAAAATATGCTACGCTTAAATTGCCTTCTGGCGAAATGAGATTGGTATTGATCACTTGTTATGCAACAGTTGGAACAGTATCAAACAGCGAACACGCAAACGTAACGCTTGGAAAAGCAGGTCGTCATCGTTGGATGGGTAGAAGACCACGCACAAGAGGGGTAGCAATGAACCCTGTAGATCACCCTATGGGAGGTGGTGAAGGTAGAGCATCAGGTGGACAACCGCGTTCACGCAAAGGTTTATTCTCGAAAGGTAAGAAAACCCGCAATCCAAAAAATCAGTCAAACAAACTTATCATCAGCAGACGATCTAAATAATTATGGCACGTTCACTCAAAAAAGGACCTTATATAGATTTTCGCCTTGAAAAGAAAGTCGAAGTGATGAATCTGGCGGGCAAAAAGTCTGTGATCAAAACTTGGTCAAGACGTTCAATGGTTTCCCCTGATTTCGTGGGGCATACATTTGCAGTTCACAACGGAAATAAATTTATTCCTGTTTATGTTACTGAAAACATGGTTGGGCATAAATTAGGTGAGTTTGCTCCGACTCGAACTTTTAGAGGTCATACCGCTAAGAAAGATAAAGGATCACCTAAAAAATAACCCATTCTAAAGAAATATGGAAGCAATAGCAATCCTTAGAAATGTTCCTACCTCTCCGCGAAAAATGCGTATGGTAGTGGATATGATTCGTGGACAAAAAGTAAACAAAGCCTTAGGGATTCTCAAATTCGAAGCTAGAGTAGGTGCAGATTATGTTGAAAAACTTTTACTGTCCGCTATTTCTAATTGGGAAGCCAAAAATGAGGGTACAAAAATCGAAAGTGTAGAGCTTTTCGTAAAAACAGTATTTGTAGGTGGCGGAAAAGCCTTGAAAAGACTTAGACCTGCTCCACAAGGACGCGCACACAGAATCAGAAAACGTTCTAATCATATTACCCTTGTGGTAGATGCTTTAGTAAGCAAACCAACTATTGAGAAAATGGTTGAAAATTTGGTAACTACTGATTTAAACACTAAAGAATAACCCAACCGTTATTCGAAAAATATAAAACTATGGGACAAAAAGTAAACCCAATTGGATTTAGATTAGGCATCGTCAAAGGTTGGGATTCTAACTGGTATGGTGGCAAAGATTTCGCAGAAAAACTCGTTGAAGACGAAAAAATCCGTACTTATTTAGCTGCTCGTATCCAAAAAGGGGCGATCTCTAAAATAGTTATAGAAAGAACTATCAAAAGAGTTACCATTACTATCCACACAGCTAGACCTGGAGTAGTGATCGGAAAAGGCGGCACAGAAGTAGATAAAATTAAAGAAGAACTGAAAAAAGTTACAAAAAAAGACGTTCAAATTAATATCTACGAAGTAAAACGCCCTGAACTTGACGCACAACTGATCGGTTTGATGGTTGCACAACAACTCGAAGGTAGAATTTCTTACCGTAGAGCTATGAAACAAGCAATTAGCAACGCTTTGAGAGTGGGTGCTTTGGGCATCAAAGTGAAAGTTTCTGGTCGTTTGGGAGGTGCAGAGATGGCACGTACCGAAGAGTACAAAGAAGGTAGAACTCCTTTGCACACACTTCGCGCAGACATTGACTATGCAATTTCTGAAGCTTTGACCGTTTACGGAAAAATTGGAATTAAAGTATGGGTTTTCAAAGGGGAACTTTATGGAAAACGTGATTTGAGTCCTGTTTCTGGTGGTGGTTCTGGTAGAAGAGAAGGCGGAGAAGGCGGTGGATATCAAGATCGTAGACAAGGCGGTGGTGATAGAAACAACCGTGGCGGCGGAGATAATCGTGGAGATAGAAACAATCGCGGTGGCGGAGATAGAAACAATCGCGGAGGAGATAATCGTGGTGGCGGTGCTGGTGGAAACAACAGAGGCGGTGCAGGCGGAGGTCAAAACCGTAATAAACCAAACAACAACAATAACCGCAAACCTGGTGGTGGCGGTGGAGCTGGTGGTGGTTTCAATAAGAAAAAATAAAGAAAAAGGCATAGCAATATGCCTTTTTTTATGTCTAAAATTTAGAATAATATTTTCATTATTTTTGTATATTTGGTGGATTTATCCGTTAATATTTTTATGAAAAAAAAATCTAAATTTGCATACATTTCCAAAATCATTGCTTTTTTATTATTAAACACACAGCTAATCTTTGCTCAAAGCGAAACCCAATATCAAGCCATTTCCGTTTGGTCTTTGGTTAATGCAGAATATTTTTTAAAAAAGGGAAATGTTTTGTTTTATGAAGGAAGTTTGTTGGGCAGTACCTCAAAAAATTCGCCTGATTTCAAGAATTTACCAATTTATCGTTGGGACAACCGTTTGACTTACGAATATCGGCTAAATGCACGCTGGGGAATTGGGACTGGTATTCGGTACATTTCTGAAAAAAATTACGATACTTTTATTTCGCGTTTATATTTGAATCACAGCGGGAATATCAAAAGTTTGGAGTTTGTCAAACAAATTGCTTATGAACGTTTGGATTATTTGGCAACAAATAGGCAGGCACAAGGCAGAATCACGTTTTTTGCAAGTTTATCCAAAAATTTTATGATTAAAAATAACCAAATTTTAAGACCCACTTTGGCAGCTGAACTCATTTCTGTTCACGATTACAAAAACAATCCGTCTAGTGAAAACCAACCCACCATCAGAAACTTTAATTTTAGGGCAGAATTGGCTTATATTTTCAAAGAAAAT
>RDXG01000110.1 GCA_004292785.1 Bacteroidota bacterium | reverse complement strand
AGATCAAAGTTTTCGAGTTTGTTTTTTTGTGCAAAAACGGGGATAGAAATGAGTAAAAATAGGTAGATGAGTGTTTTCATGGTTTGGATTTTTTATCGAAATTAAGAAAATAAATTTGGAACTTGCAAACTTTTTCTTAATTTTTTTATCAAATCAACGATATATTTTTAAACCCTACAACAAACTATTTTTGATAATCTGTTTAAAGGATTTTAACATTTTGAAAATACCAAAAATTCCATCATTCGAACCATCATAATTTTCACTAATGCAATAATTATTGCCGTTCAAAACTATAAAATTCCAAATCAAACCCACAATATACAAGCCATAAATTGGTTTGGTATTGTCATTTTGATCTCGTGCAACCATCATGGCAATCAAGGCTTGGGCATCAGGGTTGCCGTTGTTATCCACACTACGTTTGTATTCGTGCATACAAAAAAAAGGCACATCTGGATCGCGAAAACCTGTGGCGATCATGCCGTCCACAATTCCTGAAAGTTCATAATTTCCAATGATTCCCTTCAAAGGTCGTTCTAAAAAGTAGCCAATATCATCACTTTCTACTCCTGAAATCAAAATCATGGGGCTAATGAATTTGTTTTCGAGTTCGGTTTCGTTCCAAGCTTTACCTCCTCTGATCAAAGGTTTTTGAAGGTTTAAAATTTGTCTGCGCTCAAAATCGTCTATTTCTACGGCAATATTTTGCCAAGCCTGCAAATGTTCGCAATTCCATATTTGACGCAAGCCAAATGTCTTGTCTAATTTGGTTAAAGTCCAATCTTCAAAATTTGAAGTTTGCATAAAAATTTTTGTTTTGGCGAATATACAAAAAATGAAAATGATTTTTGTTGTAGAACAAATATTTTTACTTATTCTACAACAAAACAATTTTCATTTATTTTACAATTTGTTTGGTGTGTTCAGCGGTATCTACTTTTTTGATAATTTCAAGAATTTTTCCTTGCTCATCGAGTACAAAAGTAGTGCGAAAAGTTCCCATGTATTTTTTGCCAAACATTTGTTTTTCGCCCCAAGTACCGTATTTTTGGTGAATACTTTGGTCAGTATCTGCAAGCAAATTGAAGGGCAAGTTGTATTTGGCAATAAATTTTTGGTGTGATTTTTCATCATCAGAACTAATGCCAATGACCTGAAAACCTTGTTTTTGCAAAGATTCATAATTGTCTCTCAAATTACAAGATTGAGCCGTGCAACCTGGCGTGTCGTCTTTTGGATAAAAATACATGATTAGTTTTTTGCCCTGAAAATCGGAAAGTTTTACTGTTTTTCCATGCTGATCTTTGCTTTCAAAAGCGGGAGCTTGTTGTCCAACAATTAATTCCATTTTTTTAAGATTTGTGTGTAAATGATAATCAAAAAAAAAGGATTTTGTTTAAAAATGAATAAAATCTGTCGGATTAATTGGCGTTCCGTTGTACCAAAGTTCGAAATGCAAATGCGGTCCATCGGTATATTCACCTGTATTTCCAATCACAGAAAGCGGGTCGCCTGCTCGCACCAAATCACCTACTTCCTTGTAAAGCAATGAGTTATGTTTGTAAAATGAAATTAGTTTGTTGTGGTGTTGCACTGCTATTGTCCAGCCTGTGTCGGTTGTCCAAGAAGCCATGACCACCGTTCCATCTGCAATACACTTGATCAATTCGCCTTTTTTTGCCAAAATGTCTGCCCCAAAATGTTTTTCTGCGGGCAAAAAACCTTTGCTAATCGAGCCGCGAACAGGCGAAAATAACAATAAATTTTTAAGGTCTGCATTAGGTAAAGGATTGCTAATTCCTGCTTGTGTAGCTTCAAATTCCATGCGAAGTTTTGCTTCTGACTCTCCGATTTGTGCAAGTTTTTCTTCGTCTGGTTTGAGGTCTTTTTGGACATTTTCAGTATTTTCTGATACTGCCTTTTCTTCCAAAATTTCTCCTGAGATGGCTTGTTTGATTTGCAAAATATATTGATCTCTGGTATTAATTTCAGATTTTAGTTTTTCAACTTCTTCCGAAAGTTCCACAAATTTCAATTTTTCTACTCCTGCCGAGTCTTTTGTAGCAAACAAAGTATTGACCAAAAAGAAGTTTGCCAAAAAAGTAAGCATAAAAATTGCAAAGGCAATCACAATCATTTTTGCCCAAGTAAAGGGGATAACAGCTTTTTCGGCAAAAGTTTCTTCGTCATTAATAATGAGCAAAAAACGCTGTGAAAGCCATTCTGATAAAGTTTTTTTCTGTGCCAAAGTGATCGAATTAATGATTTACAATGCAAAAATAATGATTTTTTGTTAATTTTTAAATAAGTCAATCATTATGCCAAGTAAATTTGATTTTTTAAAACTATATATCTTTCAAAAAAATACATAGTTTTAAAAGTGATCAAAAAAACTAATGACTAATTTTAACATTTGCAGTTTTGCTTCCGCTTGCTAATTGCAACAAAGTATATTTAAGCATTGCCGATTTTTTGGAAGGCGAAATCACCAAATCTGCGGGAACAGTTGGGTTTTTGATGGCAGCAGGCATACGAAAAATACCCACATAGCTTGCTTTTGTCAAAACGTCTTTGGCTTGTGCATTGATATTTCCATAATCTTTGCTCCAATCGTAAGGAATTTTGCGTTCCAGTGTTTTTTTGTCGTAAGTCAAATTTCCATAAGGCAAGTCTGCGCGTTTTTTGTCATAAGATTTAATCATGTCAATAATTGCTTTGTCCAAATTTGCCACCGTTTTAAATTCGCATTTCAAACTGATGATAAAATTGCTGTAATCTGTGCTGATCACTACTTTCGAAATTCCTTCCATCGAGGCAAATTTTTGGCGAAATTTCTCAATTTCTGGATCAATTTGTTCTTTTTTGGGTATTTTTTGCCCCTGAATGCTGTCCAATTTCATCAAAGAACTCAAATTGCCTTTACTTTGGCTGGCGTTGATCGTCATTCCAAATTTGCCTGAACCGTCTGCATTTACCTCAATTTCTTCAATGATTTCGAAACAAGACGAACAGCAAAATGCAATAAAAACGAAGGCAATTACTATCAAATTTTTTTTCATTTTTATAAATTATTAAAAAAGACAAATATTTATTAAACCAAATAATTGATCAGAAATCATATTTCTAACGGATAAAATATTAATTTTGATGTTTTTTATTTAAAACGTATTTTCAATAATTTTCAATTTATGACACAAAATAAAATTTATCTATTTTTATTGACTCTTTTTTTGATGCAAAGTTGCCAAAATTCTATTCAAAAAAAATGGATTAACGCCAATTTATGTCAAAGAAATCAACCAATGATCGTTGATTTTGACAAAGATTTGGCAAAAATCTACAATTTTCAATTCCAATCTGAAAGTTTTAATTATAAAATCAAAGATTCGGTATTGAGCATGAAACACTTTTTTGATGAAAAAAGATACATTTTTCATTTGCCCAATAAAGATAGTTTGGTTTTAAAAGATATTTTTTCTGATCAAATCTTAAATTTGGTAAGTTTTGAGAAAAAATTTAAAAATCGGAAAAGGCGCAAGGATTTTATGGATAAAAATTCGCATAAAATCGGGGAGGAAAAAGTCATTATCGATTTGTTGGAAGCCCTGCAAGCGCCCACAGTTGAAGAACGAGTTAGGAATTTGATCAGCGAATTTAAGGAAGGAGATTATATTTCGACAGAAACCATTTTTATTTTGATGGGCATCAGTCCGATTCCTTATTATATTGAACGAGAAGACGTTGAAAAACAACGATCTATCATTCGAAAAATCGAAAAAATTAGCAAACAAGGTAATAATTTTGCCATTTTTTTGTCAAACGAACAAGACATCGAAACCGAA
>RDXG01000109.1 GCA_004292785.1 Bacteroidota bacterium | reverse complement strand
TAATGATCAATTCTTTTTTTGAGTTTTGGGTCAAAATATCAACCCTGTTGTATTTGTCCGTTTCAGTTTCCTGATTGCTTTCGCTTTCCAATATCTTTTTAATTTTGATATTGTCAAACAAAAGTTCGGATAAAAACCCCTCTAAAACTACAAAATTAGCTTTGTTTCGTAGCAATTTTTTTACTGCCCAATCAAAACGAATTAGTTTTTTGCTCATAAAATTTGTGTTTGCGCAAGTTACACATTTTAACTCAAACTTATCAGACACGTTTAAGGTGTCCGATAAATATTTTGAATTATTTTTTACAATTTCAAATGCGATTCCAAAATTTCCCAAGTGTGGTCGGCTAACAGGCGAACTTTTGCCAAATAATTTTTAAATTTTTTGCTTCTTCCCCACTCGTGAGGGGCGATCAAAGAAATGGTATCTGTGCCGTTTTCTTGTTCGTAAAGGTAATAAGTGTAGCTAATGATCGGCTCAAAACGCATCGCCGCCTGATAAATTCGTTCCGAAATAACGACTCGTTCTTTGAGTTCTTTTGCCTGATTAGCAAGCAGTTGCATTTGCTCATAGATTTGCCCCATGTGCATATCTGTTTGTTCGCGCATGGCTTGTACGGCACGCCCTTTGATTTTTCCTTCGTCTTCTGGTTTGATTACTACGCCGCCTACGGTGTGTGCATAAGGCAACAAACTCGGATTTTCAGCAATTTTTTCGCGATCTTTTTCCAGATCAAAATTACTGATGTCAATTTCGTTATTTTTTGGGTCGTTATTCATAAATATTTTAAAAAATACCACAATTAAACGACCCTGCAAACGAATTGTTTTAGATTATTTGTTTATTTCAAATCGAATAACCAACGGTAGGCAAAACCAAATTCGTTTTTCCAAAAACCTTCGCTGTGATCTCCGTATTCTCTCAAAACCAAATGTAATTCTTTGTCTGAAAAGCCTTTATGTTTAAGAATTTGTTGCATCATTTGCAAATGTTTGCCCACATAAGCACCTTCTCGCAATCCGCCAAGCAAATAAATTTTGGACGAGTGTAATTTTTTATGAGAATCTACAAATTCAAAAATTTTGTCTGAAAACCAAAAAGAAGGTGAAAAAACCATCGCTTTTCCAAAAATCCGAGCATATTTTATGGCAGCATACATCGAAATCAAGCCTCCCATCGAGCTTCCTGCAATGGCAGTATGTTCTCGGTCGGGCATGGTTCTAAACGATTTGTCGATGCTTGGCTTCAAAGTATTGATTATAAAATCCAAATAATGATCGCCGTCTCCGCCTTTTTTGTGTTTTTTGTTCTTAAAAGGCGAATATTCGTCTAGCCTGTCGTGCTGTCCGTTGTCAATTCCGACCACAATCACGCCTTTATGCCCTGCCCTTTCGAGTTCGTTTAAGGTTTTATCTACTGCCCATTCGCCAGAATAAGAATAGCGTTCATCAAACAAATTTTGACCATCTTGCATATAAATTACGGGATATTTGTCTTGACTGCGTTCATAATTCAAGGGCAAATAAATCCAAATTCTTCTTTTGCGTTTGAGTTGAGGAATCTCAAAATCTTCGGTCAAAATCCTAACATTTCCTTCGGCTGTGCTGCCCACGTTTTTCATTTGCCATGTTTGTTTAAGCACTTTTTGATAAATCGGCTCAAACATTTCAGTTCCCGAAACCTCAAAATTAATATCTTCTGAATTATCCATTACCTAAAATTTGGGCAAATATAAGAATTTTTTTAATCAAATTTATCCGACACAGAAAGAATGTAGCATAGACTTTTTCTGTGCTTTGACGTAAAAAAACCACAGAAAAAGTCTGTGTTACATTACGCCCTTAAAAAACCTAATTCATAAACTTGCGGTTGCAATTTTTCGCTAAGTTCCTTGTATGCCAACTCAAAAGGCTTGAAACTTACAGGCGGAAAATCTCCGCTGGCGTTGCGGGCTTGCAATGCCTTGCGAACCTGATACCAACCTACATCTGAACGGTTTAATTTCAATTCTTCGCGTACCGTATGCACGTCTGTATGCAAAAAATAGGCTTGCCACAATTTTTTCCCTTCCGCCAACACTTTTTCGGCTTCGGGGCTAAATTCTTTTTCCGCTAAATATTGCGCCATAAAATCACTTTCAAACCTTTCGGGACTGCCGACTTCTGCCTCCGTAAAAGGAATAAAATGATTGACAATGCTCCATTTTTTGCCATTCCATTCCAAATTATCGGCGCTTGCGGTCAAATTACTGCCATTAAACAACGTCCAAATCAAGCAATCCGTTTTAAATTCGTCTGAAAGAGGTTTTGTAGGTTGCAAAAATTGATCTCGATCATTTTGCCAAGTGGGTTTGATTATTTTTCTCACAGTCAGCATAATTGCTATACTTTCTATATTATTAGCATTTATATAAATTCCATGACCATCTCCGTAAACTGAACTCAAAATACAAGTAGCATTTGAGTTTTGTAAATCAGTTCCTTTAAAGATTAGATACCCTAGTGAATTATCAGATGACATTCTTACGGGCGCACGACCAGTACTTGGCGAAATAGCATTTTTTAGAGGTATTATCAATTCTTTATTTGCCTTTGGTCTTTCAATCCATTCACTTAAAAACAGACTATTTGATATATTGTAAAAAGATTTTTCACCAATCGGATTTACATTTTTATCTAAAACTTCTACACTAATTGTAGTAATGTTAATTTTTTTCTCTAATTTTTGGTTAGTTTTCCATACCAAAAAACCAATCGGAAAATTACCATTTAATCCCTCAAAAGATTTACTATGCACAATAAAACCACCTAAATATTCGGCAGACCAAACATTTCTAAATTTTTCAAAATTTGGGGCATTGACATATTTTAAGGTGCTAAATATAGCCACAGTAGCGGTAGGAATTTCTTGGGCAATTCTTGCCAAAAATTGCGTAAATAATTCGTTAGTTGCCTTGCCATATTCAGCCATCAAAGTTGAAGCAACCGTAGTTTTTGCCACTCCAACTTTTTTTTCTGCATTATCTCCTTTTGAAGTATTATCTGCATTTGTAGCTTCCGCATAAGGTGGATTTATCAAAATCAATATTTTTTTGCCTTCTGCAATGGCTTTTTGTAGTGCTGTGGGTACTTTGTTGGTTAAAGAATAATCAATTCGCCCAAAAACATCAATGTCGTCATTCAAATAATCGTATTGAAAACGGACAGCCGACACGCAGGTTTTGGTGGCTTTCATCACGTCTATATCGGCTTGGTCGAGGGTACTCATAAAAATATTTCGGGGGTTGCTGTGCTTTACTTCGAGGTTTCCTACGCCACAGCACATATCCCAAACCATGTATTCTTTTTGCCAATTTTTGCCCAAAGTTTCGGTCAATTTGTTATATGCCTTGTCCACTACTGCCAAAGGCGTATAATATGCCCCTTTAAAACTTCTTTCGTCAATCGGTATCAAACTATCCCGCCTTTCGAGCAAATAATTTCGGTATTCCGCTTTCGGAGGTTTGTGATAAATTGCCCAAAATTGTCTGTAACCTTCTTTGTTGCCCAATTCATAGACTTTTCCATCGAGGCTAAATACAGGCGAGCCGTTTTTGTGTAGCAATTCGGCAGGCAAATTTTGGTGCGTACTCACCGTACCATCGTGCATAATATCCGCAAAAAACAGCAAAGCATAATGTTCAGAACTTACGCTTTTAATTTCTTTTCCAGGCGTAATAGAAGTTCGGATAATGTCGCCGCTTGCAATGGCATTTTTGATGGTTTGTATAAATTCGTCTTCGTGTGTTTCGATCTTAAAACTCACAAAATACGTTCCTATATGTGCAGAAACGGCATCGAGGGCATCTTGTGTGTAGTGGCTCGCACTTTTTCCCCATTTGATCGTCTTTTTTTCGAGAAATGGAATTACGTCAGCACTTTTCATAATCGCCGCTTTTTTGGTGTCTATCACACACAAAAAAGGCGGCACAGTTTCGCCTTTGTTTAGGGCTTGCTGTACGTAGTGCATCAGTTGGGTAAACATTTGGTAAGTGCTATGTTTGTAGCCATCTTTTGCCTCAAACCAAATTTCTTTGGTCTGAATATCAATCAGATTTTTGTTGTAGCCTTTCAAACCCAATGCTTTGATGTAAGCATCTTTTACGTCTTCTTCGCTTTTAGCGTCTTGTAATTTTTTGTAAAGGGACATCGTTTTTTTTTTAATTTGTAGCACAGACTTTTTCTGTGTAAAATATAAGTATTTGATAATCAAAAAGTTCACAGACTGAAGTCTGTGTTACAAGGAAATCCAACCTTGTTTTTGAAACAAAAGTTTGGCATCTGTGTAAAATTTTTCGTAATCAAAAGCAATTTTTTTCATTCCTCTAATTTTAGGAATTTCTTTAATTCCTTGCAAATAAAGTTCTGCTTGCATTTGTAGCGCTTCTTTTTCGGAGGCGATGGCAAATTTTTGGTAGTCTAAAACTAAAGTATGACGCAAAATTGCCTTTTTTTTCGTAAAATGTTTCGGTTTTTCATATTCCAAAAACATGGCTACATAAACAAAAAAATACTTTTTTACCTCTGTTGTATAATTTGTTAATTTTAAATGATCGCATAACAAATTTTGCAATTCAGTAAATTTTAGTTTGTGAGTCAATTCGTGCCAAATAATAGCCGAGACAGAAAATTCATAAAAACGATTTATGGGGTAAGTCATATTTTTAAGATTTTTTAAATACCATTTCTTAGAGAAATGGTATTTCTTTTTTTTTAAATAAAAATTTGAATTAGTCCCAACCTTCAGGGCTTTCGCTTTTAATTAAATC
>RDXG01000108.1 GCA_004292785.1 Bacteroidota bacterium | reverse complement strand
CTGATTGCAAAAACCATTGATTAAAAAACCAATTCAAATCTTCGCCTGTAACTTTTTCGAAAGCCAAACGCAAATCGTGAATTTCGGCAGAACCAAATTTATTTTGGGTTAAATATAGGTTTAAAGCCGTAAAAAAGGCATCATCACCCACATATCGGCGCAACATATGCAACACTCCGCCGCCTTTGTTGTAGGAATGGGCATCGAACATATCCTCTCTGGATTTGTAAAAATAACGGATCAAATCTTTAGTCGTTTCCTCTGCTTCTTGAAAATATCCTTGCAAACTTTTGTAACGTTCATGATCCATAAAATCCTGTCCGTATTCGCTTTCAAACCACAAATAAGGGGCATAAGTGGCAAAAGATTCGTTTAAAGGCAAATTCGAAAACGATTCACAAGTAACCAAATCACCAAACCAATGGTGAAAAAGCTCGTGAGCCACAATGTCCTCGTGGTTCAAATCCAATAATTCTCTTTTGGTTTGTTGCGCAAATTCGCCAAAAATAACCGCAGAACTGTTCTCCATTGCCCCAGAAACATAATCTCGGACAATAATTTGGTGATATTTATCCCAAGGATAATCAACTTTTAGGATTTTAGAGAAAAACTCGATCATTTTTGGCGTTTTTCCAAAACCGAAAATATCTTTTGCCGAATCTTTGTATTTTGGCTCGACATAATAATTGACTTCGATATTTCTCCATTTGTCTTTGACAATCGCAAACTCGCCAACTGCCATCATAAACAAATAAGGTGCGTGAGGTTTGTTTTGTTTCCAAATGTCCGTTCTAGTGCCGTCTGCATTGGTTTTGGTGCTGGTCATCAAGCCGTTTGAAAGCGTAATGTATTTTTTATCTACGGTCATGGCAATTTCTTGAGTAGATTTTTGGTTTGGCGCATCAATGGTCGGAAACCAACAAGAAGAGGCTTCGGTTTCGCCTTGTGTCCAAATTTGCATGGGTTTGTTGGGGTCTTTTCCGTCTTTGTTGATAAAATAAAGCCCTTTGTCTTCCGTAATTGCTTCGCTTCCTCCACCTTTTGGTAATTCGTCTGGTTTGGCAGTATAATCGATGAAAATGTTATATTTTTCGTCTTTTACATAACTTTTGTTCAGTTCGATGTTGATCATTTTGCCGTCATAAGTATATTTCAAAGGCGTTTTTGCAGTTTTGCCCTGATTTGTACTCAACAAAGCCACTTCCCTGATTTCAAAACCTTTGGCATCGAGTTCTAGGCGGTTGCTTGGGTAAAAATGGGGTTTTAAGGTCAAAATTGCCTTGCCATGCAAATAGGCTTTTGCCCACTCAAAACGCACATCGAGGTTGGTGTGTACCAAATCATGCACCATTTTTCGGCTAGCTCGATAGTCGTTTATGGGGTGAAAAGCGGGTTTTTCTTCTTCTACAATGACTTCCTTTTCTTCTTCTTTGTCAGAATCGGACTCAAAAATAGGAGCTTTGGGTTCTGAAAAAGATTTTTCTTCTACGATTATCTTTTTTGATTTAGGATCGGACAAAACCCAGTTCAAAGGCATTTTCAAGTCTAAATTTGGGAAAGCGGGATAATGAATCCCACAAGAAATAAAGCCAATAAGCATTACACTAAGGCTAAAATAAAGTGATTTATTCATATAAAAAATGATTAGATTTTTGAAATCCAAAATTAAGGAAAGATTTGTTGTATTTGTTAAAATTTGGGTGGTTTTATTTTTTGTTTATCAAAAGACGTAATTTTTTCAATTAAATCCTTTACATTTGCTTTGCATATCCGTTAATTTTTTTTGGCTTTTAAACCAAATCAAAAATAATTTGTTTCACAAAAAATAAAAATCATTTATTTATGGCAACTGCATTGTTAGCAATCGGGTTAATTGGCGTGTTTTTTATTGCCATGTCGGTCAGGCTTATTTTCTTGAAAAATGGCGAATTTAAAGGTACTTGTGCCTCACAAAGCCCGTTTTTGCAAGCACAAGGCATCACTTGTGGCTGCGGAAAAAAAGCAGGCGAATGTGGAAATGAAAGCAAAGACGCTTTCGAAAAAGCAATGGAATCTAAAAAATAAGTTCACTAAATCTGATAAATTTTGAATTTGTCAGATTTTTTTGCTTAAATTTATTATATTTGTGCCTTTTAATCAAGCACAAAATTTTATGAAATTTTTTATTGATACAGCCAATTTAGCCGAAATCAAAGAAGCCCACGATTTGGGAATTCTTGACGGCGTTACAACCAATCCTTCATTGATGGCAAAAGAAGGAATTAGCGGGAAAGATAACATTTTTAGACACTACAAAGCCATTTGCGACATTGTAGATGGAGACGTAAGTGCCGAAGTTTTATCCACAGATTTTGCAGGAATGGTAAGAGAAGGGGAAGAATTGGCAGAAATTGATGAGAAAATTGTTGTCAAAATTCCAATGATCAAAGATGGCATCAAAGCGATCAAATATTTTACAGACAAAGGAATCAGAACCAACTGCACACTTATTTTTTCGGCAGGTCAAGCTATTTTGGCAGCCAAAGCAGGTGCTTGGTACGTTTCGCCTTTTATTGGCAGAATTGATGATACAGGAGGAGATGGCTTGGATTTGGTAGAGCAAATTGTTGCCATTTACGACAACTACGATCTGGGAACGCAAGTGTTGGCAGCTTCCATTCGCCACACAAACCATTTGATCAAATGTGCTGAATTGGGTGCAGATGTGGTTACTTGCCCTTTAAAAGTTATTTTGGATTTGATCAAACATCCTTTGACAGACAAAGGTTTAGAAATTTTTTTGAATGATGCTAAAAAATTGGCATAATTTGAATTGAAATAAAAAATTTTAAGCGTCTGATTTAGCTAAGTTATTTCAGGCGCTTGTCTAATAATCGTCATCTAAACTGGTTTGCAAATACAAATTTCCTACACAAAGTTGAAATTGCTCCTCAATAATTTCAAAATAATCGTTTTTTGAAGTATAAACGGTACAAATCCAAATTCCAAAAGCATTTCGTACAAAGTTTTCGACTTGGATTTTGTCTTGAGAAATTAAAGTATATTGCCTTAGAGTAGGAATTTTGCGGTAATTGTCGTATTTTGTGGTTCTATCATATTTTTCTGTGGCAGGAGATAAAATTTCGATAATTCCCAAAGCATTCGAAACAGCATCGACTTGTTTGTTTTCGCCAACTTTTACATATTCTACTTCTTTGCCAATGACAATGCTGGCATCGGGCAAATAATAAGAATTAAGATCGGGACAAGTGATCGCAAAGTTTTCGCCCAATATTTGATAATATTTTTGTCTAAGAAATAAAAAACTTGTTTCTCTAAGCAAATTTACATCAATAGCAGCGTGATCTTTTGTAGTCATTTGATGATAAATTAAAATTCCATTTGATAATTCAAATTTTGCCAATAATTCCTGCTCCAATAATTCACAAAATTCATCAACAGAAATATTGACGTGATTCTGAAAAATACTGTTTTCATTCAATTCGAAATTTTTGCCGTTTATGGTAATTGTGCCTTCCAAAATATTCATATTTTTTGTGAATTTAAGATAAATTTCTAATAATCGTCATCTAAACTGGTTTGCAAATACAAATTTCCTACACAAAGTTGAAATTGATCCTCAATAATTGCAAAATAGTCATTTTTTGAAGTATAAACGGTACAAATCCAAATTCCAAAAGCATTTCGTACAAAGTTTTCGACTTGGATTTTGTCTTGAGAAATCAAAGTATATTGCCTTAGAGTAGGAATTTGTTTATAGTTTTCGTATTTTGTGGTTCTATCATATTTTTCTGTGGCAGGAGATAAAATTTCAATGGCTGCTATGGCATTCGAAACCGCATCTTTGTCTTTATTTTTG
>RDXG01000235.1 GCA_004292785.1 Bacteroidota bacterium | reverse complement strand
GCTAGAAATCAACAATTTAGCAACCTTGTTGTCTTGCATCAAGTATTTGAAAACGACATCATAAATTGGATTGGCAATTAACATTTTCTTGTTTTTTTAGCTTTTCACAAAAATAGAAAATAAATTTTGATCAAAAGTACAACAAATTATTTTTTGCAAAGTTTTAAAACTACACATTTTGTTGAAAAATGCGTAGTTTTACATAAAAACTACTTATTTTTCCTAAATTTCATGGCTTCTTTCACAAAACGCACAAAAAGCGGGTGCGGATTTGCAACCGTACTTTTGAGTTCGGGGTGAAATTGGCAAGCCACAAAATAAGGGTGATCCGTAATTTCAATCATTTCTACCAAATTGGTTTTTGGGTTAATGCCAGAAGCAATCATTCCCGCTTGTTCAAATCTTTCTAAATATTCGCTATTAAATTCGTAACGATGGCGGTGTCTTTCGCTGATGTTGTCTTGTTTGTAGATCGAATGAGCAACAGAACCTTCTTTCAAATCGCAATCGTAAGCCCCCAAACGCATTGTTCCGCCTTTCATGCTTATGTTTTTTTGGCTTTCCATAATCGAAATCACAGGAAAAGGTGTTTCAGAATTCATTTCTGTCGAATGTGCATTTTCCATTTTTAACACATTTCTGGCAAATTCAATTACGGCACATTGCATTCCCAAACAAATCCCAAAAAACGGAATTTTGTGTTCACGGGCATAATTACAAGCCCTAATTTTGCCTTCGATGCCTCTTTCGCCAAAACCTGGGGCAACCAAAATGCCATCCACACCTGCAAAAAGTTCGTCTGTGTGTTTTTTGCCAATGGTTTCGGCTTTGATCCATTTGATATTGACTTTGCACTCATTTTCTGCTCCAGAATGCACAAAAGACTCGATAATTGATTTGTAAGCGTCAGGAAGTTCGACATATTTTCCTACCAAAGCAATCGTAACTTCGGTGGTTGGGTTTTTGAGTTTTCCCAAAAAATGTTTCCAATCTTCGATATTTGGTTCGTGGTTTGGCATATTGAATTTCCAAAGCACAATGTCGTCAAGGCGTTCTTTGCGCATGAGCAAAGGCACGTCATAAATGCTGTCTGCGTCAATAGATTCTATAACGGCATTGAGTTCGACGTTGCAAAACAAAGCCAATTTTTTGCGAATGTCCATCGACAGTGGATATTCGGTTCTGCACACCAAAATATGCGGCTGAATGCCCGATTCTAACAACAATTTGACCGAATGTTGAGTCGGTTTGGTTTTGAGTTCGCCTGCTTTTTTGAGGTAAGGAATGAGAGTCAAATGAATAACCAAAACGTTTTCTCTGCCCACATCAAGCCTAATTTGTCGCAAGGCTTCAATGAAAGGCAAAGATTCGATGTCGCCTACGCAACCGCCAATTTCAGTGATTACAATGTCGTATTCGCCAGAGTTTGCCAACGCCAAAAAATTGCGTTTGATCTCGTCTGTAATGTGTGGAATTACTTGAACGGTTTTGCCCAAATATTCGCCTTTTCTTTCGTTTTGAATGACTGTGTTGTAAATTCTGCCTGTGGTTACATTGTTTGCTTGCGAGGTTTTGATGTTCAAAAAGCGTTCGTAATGCCCCAAATCGAGGTCAGTTTCTGCGCCGTCATCAGTTACGAAACATTCGCCATGTTCATAAGGATTCAAAGTTCCTGGGTCGATGTTGATGTAGGGATCAAACTTTTGGATCGTAACAGAAAGCCCTCTTGCTTGCAACAGTTTGCAAAGACGAAGTAACTCCGCCTGTAACAAAAATAAGTTTTGCTTGCGCCATGATGTAAGTCTTGTTTTGAAAACTGTTTGCAAAATTAGTTAGAATTAGGCAAATAAAAAGAGGGTTTAGAAAATTTAAGTGATTTTGAGGATTTTATGCGTTTATCAAAGGCAAAATCCGTTGACAAACGCAATTTTTTATGAATTTTCTGCTTCTTCTACTGATTCAAAATATTGAATGTCCAACAAATGCAAAATATTATCAGGGTTTTCTTTTAAAATTTTGGCTTTTCCAATTTCAACAGATTTCCTAAAAATAAGATCAGCAGGCAAAATTTTTCGATGGCATTTCAGCCCATAAGCAAGCATTTCTTTTTTCCAAACCAAATGATACCATTCCATAGAAGGCTGATGAAAAATAGTCAAAGCCCTTTTGTCGAAAATAAATTTATAAATTGGGTATTTTTTGACTAATTCGGTCATTTTTCCAAAAAGCAGTTGAAATTCTTTTTCAGGAATAAAATTTACTTTACAGTTTAATAAAGCAATTTTATTGGCTTGGTGAAAAGAAATATCAGCATATTTGTTGCTGTAAAAATTGATGTATTCCATTTTTTAAGCTAAATTTTCAGATAAAACAAAATATTTTGTAAATATGTTTGCAAATCTATTTATTTTTTGCCAGAAAATGCTGTATTTCTTGACTTGCATTGTCGAGTTCAAATATAATTTGTTCGATTAGGGTTTGCATTTTTGTTATATTTTGATTTTTTTTTGCTTCATTTCCCAAAGATTCCAAAAAAACTGCACATTTTTCTACTGCCATACTTTGACAACTTCCTTTAAGAAAGTGTGCATATTGGTATAGTTTCTCCCAATTTTCGTTTTTCAAAGCCATTTTTAGATTTTCTAAAGATTCTGGAATTTCTGTCAAAAAAAAATCAAGCACTTCTTTTACATCTTCCAAATTTCCAAATTGCTCTACAATTTTAGAAATATTGATAAAATTTTGTTTCATATTGGTTTTATTTGCTTCAAATATATTCATTTGGGAAATTAAACGTAGTTTTTTTGAATTAGATTAGCTTATTTTATTGTTCTACCTAATTCTGACAACATTTTTATTGATCTACCCAAAATTCTTGATAAAAAAGCAAAATTGCAAAATAAAACAAATTTTTTTCTATTTTTGGGTATTGCATACAAAATGCCTAATTTTCTATGCAATAGCCGTTTTTACCTATTTCCTAAAAGCACTTTTTTAAGGTCTCCTTTTTCGATGACCAACAAATAAAACAAATAAGGAGCAAATACAACAAATCCAAGTATCATGGCAACAATAGACATAACAATAGAAGAAATAGTAAATTGATTGCGCCACATAATCCAAATGCCTGACAAAAGCAAATAAGAGCTAAAATCGAGATTAAATTGTCCGTTCCAACCCAAAGCCAAAAGATTATTGATAAAAATTTGAAATAAATCCCAACCTTCGTTTTTGACCGCCAAAAAAGTGTAGATCAAGACAGCCAAAGTTTGCATCAAAAGCAAAATTTTTAAGGCTGTGTTTTGTTTGTTTTCCATAATGTTTTAGTTTAAAAATTATTTTGCAGGTTTCCAAAGCGGTCCTACGGCTATTAAAAGTACGATCACATTAAAAAACACATTCGAAGCGTTGCCCGACGCCACAGAACCCGCACTGTCCAAACAAAACCACGCAAGCAACCCAACAAGCACCGATTTTCTGACTCCTTCGGGAGCAAAATCATATACCCAATGTTGCAAACACCAAATCGTTACGCCCCAACCCAACAAAAAACCGCCTGTAAGTGCAGACAAAAAACGAGTGGTCGGAGCTTCATAATTTTGCAAGCCATCAACAGGAAAAGAGAGCAAATCCAACGACCATCGGGCAGGTTCGGAAGTGCCTAACATTGTTCCTAAAAAGAAAATAGGGGCAAAAGCACCGACAAAAATTGCCGTAAATTTTAAATAGGATTTGTGAAATTGTTTGTTCATAAATTTTATTTTTTAGTGGATACAAAATTAATCCTAAAAAATGAACAATTTTAGACGCTACCGTACAATTTGTTTAGATTTTTTTTCTGATCAGCAAATTATTCATTATTTTTAGGACTTACGCAAAATGTATCGCAAACATTCCTGCGTTGCGGTTATAGCTTAATCGCAAACAGGAATGTTTGCGGTACAGGCTTCAAAATTTAAGATTTGCGTAAGTCCTAATTTTAATATTCGTCTTTTTATTTTGTTTTTTCGTATTTATTTACGAAAATTTGCAAATGTATCACTTCAAGAAAGGATAGGTTAAAATAGTGATAAATATTTTTTACTCACCTTATAACCTCCTCAATTTTATTGAACAATAAAAAATGTATTCATTTTCAATAATTTTTATTTTTACTAAAAACAAACGATATGCCTTCATCTCCTATTGTTAGTGGTCAAGATTTGGTTACGATTAGTGTTTTAATTGCAGGAACAGCCATGAGTTCGCTTTATCAAGTGTTTTCGGTAGAAGTAGGAAAAGGTGTTGGAAAAATTCCCTACGCCAAAATCAAACTCGAAGACGGCAGCGCACCCGATCAAGATTTCCCGATTAGTGCAAAATCAGATTTTGTGCCAGGCACAGAAATAGAAATTAAAGCAGGTTATAATTCCACAGAAAGCAGTATTTTTAAAGGAGTTATTGTCAAACACGGAGTTCGAGTAAAAAGTAACAGATCAACTTTAGTCATAGAATGTCGGGACAAAGCCATAAAAATGACTTTTGGCAGAAAATGTGATATTGCTACAAATAAACTAGATTCTGCCATCATCAGCACCTTGATCGGCAATGCGGGTTTAAGCGCAGACGTTACGGCAACTAAAGTTACACACAAAGAAATCATACAATATTACGTTTCCGATTGGGATTTTATGCTTTTGCGAGCAGAAGCAAACGGCTTAATGGTCAATGTTGAGGCGGGAAAAGTATCTGTAAAAGTACCAGATACAAGTTCTGCTGCGGGTTTGGTGGTTACTTATGGTTTGTCGATCATCGAGGCAAATTTGGACATTGACGCATTGGGGCAAACGCCTGGCGCAGAAGCGAGTGCTTGGGATGCAGCCACGCAAAAAATGGTCAAAGGAACGGCTCCGTCTTCGAGTCTGAAAACCACAGGAAATGTGCCTTACAGCACTTTATCCAAAATTATGAGTAGCGAAAACTCCAAATTGCTTTCCTCTGCAAGTTTGCCTAGCGGAGAATTGACCGCATGGGCAACAGGAAAACTCAACAAAGCCAATTTATCAAAAGTAACAGGAAAAGTCAGGTTTCAAGGAAATTCGACCATAAAACCAATGGCAATGCTCGAATTGGCAGGTTTGGGAGCGCGTTTTAACGGAGATGCTTTTGTAGGAGCAGTTTATCATTACATAGAAGGAGGCGAATGGTTTACAGACGCACACATTGGAGTTTCCTTTGATTGGTTTTGCGAAGAAGCCCAAAACGTTGAACCGCCTTTTGCCTCTGGTTTAATGTCGCCAATGAAAGGTTTGCACATTGGAATTGTTACAAAAATGCACGCAGACCCTGACGGATTGTATAGAGTACAAGTAAAAATTCCTACTTTACAAAAAGACTCGGTCATGATTTGGGCAAGAATGGCAAATTTTTATGCAACCGTAAAAGCAGGCGAATTTTTTTATCCCGAAATTGGAGATGAAGTGATTCTTGGTTTTTTGAACGAAGACCCACGCCACCCGATTATTTTGGGATCGATGTATAACAAAACCAATATGCCACCTGTAACTCCTGCGGATAAAAATTTCATCAAAACCATTGTCAGCAACAAAAAAATGTTGATCAAATTTGATGATGAAAACGTAATTTTTACCATTGACACCCCCGACAAAAACACAATCATTCTTGATGATAAAACCGACAAAATCACAATTATAGACGTAAATAAGAACAAAATTGAAATGTCTAGCACAGGAATTTTGATTGAAAGTTGCAAAGATATTAACATTAAAGCACCAAAAGGCGACGTAAACATTACGGCAATAAACATCAACGACAAAGCCACCGCAAACGTAAGCATCAAAGGCATACAAGTTACGGCAGAAGGGGCAGCACAATTTACAGGAAAAGGAGCAATGGCAGAAGTAAGTGCTTCAGGAATTACAACCATTAAAGGTGCGTTAGTAAAAATAAACTAAATATGTCTTTTTTTGATCAAATTTTCGAACAATTATTTCCTAGCGGAAAGCCAAATTTGCCGATTGAAGAAAAAATAAATCGCAGCGAATTGGACAAAAACGCCTATTTTCGTTGGTTAAATGAAGGCAGATACAGATTTTTTTTGGACAAAATAAAAAAAGCATATTGGCTTAAAAAAGAAAATTTGACTTCCGACATAGAAATTCATTTGTTAAAAATAAACGGCTCGAATGGCTTTGCGATCACTTATTCCGATTGGTTTGGGCAAAAAGATTTTCAATTTTTGTTTGACTTTTTCAAAGAAAAAATGCAAAATTTATCGTATCAACATTATACGTCAAACCGACTCATTTATGACAAGGAAAAATATGTGGAAACGGTAGAAAAACACTACTTAAAACCACCAATAAATTTGCCCGAAAACAACAAACCAAGCGATCAAAAATACGGAAACGTATTGATTGAACACATTTCTATCAACAAAAAGCCTAGTTATATCAAATTGATGGCAAATTATTACGAGGATCAACACCATCAAAAACCTCTGCCATTCGATGATTTGGTGAAAGAATTGTTTGAATAAGTAATTATGCACAATTATCCGATACCTCGAAGGTGTCAGATAATTCTGATTATCAAGAAGTTAGAAAAAAAATAATGCACATTAATTTTGCACAACTACTTATAAACGCAAACAGGAATGTTTGCAGTACATTTTGCGTAAGTCCTAACTTTTTTAAATTTATGGAAAACAAACTAATTCCAAATGATTATGCTCAAACTTTGTTAGCGATCAAAAAGCGAATTAAGGAAGCTCGTTTTTTGAGTTTTAAAGCGATCAATACTGAATTAATTTTGATGTATCTTGAAATTGGAAAAGTAATTTACAACAAACTTGCAACAGGGTGGGGAGAAGCCATTGTGGATAAACTTTCAATAGATTTGCAAAATGAATTTTCTGGAGTAAAAGGATTTTCGCCCAGAAATATCAGAAGAATGAAGTTGATTTATGAACAATGTCTTAAAAATGAATTTTGGACACAGCTTGTGTCCAAAATCCCGTGGGGACATACAAACCTTATTTTTGCCAAAATAAAACAAGCCGAACAAATTACTTTTTACTTGCAAAAATGTATTGAAAGAGGCTGGAGTCGTAGTATTTTGGAAGAGGAAATACGTTTTGATGCCTATCAAAAAGCAATGCAATTTCAAAATAATTTCCCTAAAACCATTGACCAAGAAAAACTAATTGAGTACAGATTAGAATTTAGAGACGAATATAATTTGTCTTTTTTAGAATTGGCAGAAGTACATACCGAAAGGGAATTAGAAAACGCTTTGGTCAATAATATTACCAAAACATTAGGGCATTTTGGGAATGATTTTGCTTTTATGGGCAGACAATTTAGGTTAGAACTCGACAATAAAGAGTATTTTGTTGATCTGTTATTTTATCACAGAAAACTTAAATGTATGGTCGCTTTGGAATTGAAAGCCACTGAATTTAAGCCCGAACATAGCCAACAACTAAATTGGTATTTGCATTTGTTGGATAAAACCGTAAAATATGAAGACGACAAAGCAAGCATAGGAATTTTTGTTATGCAAAAGCAAAAGTAGCATTACAGTTGAATATGCCCTCGAACTCGCCAACAAACCTATGGGAGTGGCAACTTATTCTTATATACAACTGCCAAACGAAATTGCTCAATTTTTGCCAAACGAAATGCAATTAATTGAACTTTTTAGTGAGCAAAACAATCTATGAAAAGTAAATTAACATATCACTGTTGCAGTTTTTTAATTTTAAAGAATAGAAAATAAATGCAAAGCCTAGTTATATCAAATTGATGGCAAATTATTACGAGGATCAACACTATCAAAAACCTCTGCCATTCGATGATTTGGTGAAAGAATTGTTTGAATAATTTTTTTTATGTTTACCTAATTTTTAAAATTTTAATCACATACAAAAATGTTAGAAGCAATTGGTAATTTTTTTGATTCCGCAAAAGAAAATTTTAAAATAGCGGGCAGTTATTTAGTGATTGGGGTGGGAGTGTTTATGGGCATTGCAGTAGGGTCGCAGTTTACCAATGAAACCGATATACTCGGATTTTTGGGTTTAGAAGGGATTTGTGTGGGCATTGCAGGTCTGGGCGTTATGGGAGTTTGGAGTGTAAAAAAATCAGCCGCCAAAAGAATACAGACATTAAACGAAAAAATGATCCTCAAATTGGCTGCCCAAACAGGCGGAGTCGTTACACCCGCAGAAGTAGCAGTGGCAACTTCGCTTTCGCTTACAGATTCGCAAAAAATATTAGAAAATTTGCAAAGTGGAGGATTTTTGGACATGAAAATTACCCCAAAAGGCGATATTTTGTACCAAGTGCGCGGACTTTTGAACGACAGAGATAGAAATAATGCAGAAGACGTTTTGTAAATGCAAATTTATAAGGCTTTGAGCCTTATAAATTTGCTAGCAAACTATTTAACCAACATTTTTTCAAGTCCCGCAGAGGCGTAAGTTTTAATTTTTCCGTCTTCTTCGTAAACAAAAAACACTTCCAAATTGAGTTTGTGTTTAGCAATCATTTCGAGGGCTTTTTCTTTGCCCAAAACCATGCAAACCGTTGCGTAGGCATCGGCAGTCATACATTTGTCGGCAATTACGGTGGCACTTAACAAACTATGTTGCACAGGATAACCCGATTTTGGGTTGATGGTGTGTGCATATCTTTTGCCGTCTTTGACATAAAAATTTCGGTAATTTCCAGAAGTGGCTATTGCTTTATTTTTGACTTGCAAAATTGCCTGAATCGATTGGTTTTCCTCATTTTCCTCACTTTTAGGGTTTTCGATGCCAATTTTCCAAATTTCTTGTTTTTCGTTTACGCCTCTGCAAATAATTTCTTTTCCAATGTCGATCATATAATTTTCGATGCCTTTGGAACGCAAAAACTCTTCGATAACATCAGTAGCGTAACCTTGCGCAATGGCGTTAAAATCTATTTGTACGCCTGCTTTGCTTTTGCTTAATTTTTTTTCATCGAAAGTCAAAAGATTAAAATCTACAAATTTGAGTAAAGAATCTACTTTTTGTTGAGGGATAGAATCTTTTTTGCTAGGTCCAAAACCCCAAGATTTGACCAAAGGCATTACAGTTGGGTCAAAAGCTCCTTCGCTGACCCTGTGAATTTCTTTGCTTGCTTGCAAAACAGGATAAAAAAACGGCAATTTGAACGAAATTTCATTTCCAGCATTAAAAACAGAAATTTCAGAAGTAGGAATGTAAGTAGACAAACATTCATTGAATTTGACCAGAATCGAGTCAATTTCTTTTCCGTAATCTTGGGCGTTTGCGTCAAGATATTTGACGGTGTAAGTTGTTCCCATAGTTTTTCCTTCTGCCTTCATGAGTTGCATTTGATTTACGTTCCGATAGACATAAACCGCCAACATCAGGGTTAAAAGGGCTAAACCATATACTGCATTTTTTGTAGAATTAGACATATTTTTTGGTTTTTGGTTAGAATGGTAAAACAAAACTAAGAAAACCTTTAAGACTTTCAAAATTTTAGCAAAATTGATCGTAAATACTCGAATAGTAAACAGATTTAGCAACAAATTTTGAAAAAAATAAGGTTGAAAACTGTTTTTTTGGGAATATTTAAGAAACCAAACTTCCCATTTCTTTTTTCTTAGCAAAAGTCCTGCCCTGACTTGTTCAAAATGTGCGTTCCAATCGCTTAATTGAATGTAAAAATTCCTTTTTCTAATTTGGCATGAATTTCTTTGACTTTTTCCAAATTGTTGGCATCATAAGCGGCTTTTAGTTCATGAAAAAGGCGTTCCGATTGGCTTTTGTATTCCCAATTTTGCCAAAGAATTTATCATTCGTTTCGAACAACTTCGCAAAAAACATTTTGGTACAACTGACTCAATTATCGATTATCAGGCAGTTCGTTTGCGCCTCGACATCTTAAAAAATGTTATTTCTTTGCAAGATTTGGAAGATATAGAAAACCAAAGCAAACGTTTAGGCAAACTTTTGACAGGAAATATTCCCGAAAATTTGGCAGAAATTATGGCAGTTTTAGAAAACCAAAACTACTGGGAGGCGGTGCGTTTGATACAAGTTTTTTTGCAAAATATGGCTGTGGCGCATTACATTGACCCAGAAATTAGCGGTATGTCTTTGGAAATCAAAGCCTTAGAAATTCAAATTTCTAGCCTCGAAAACGAAAAAGCTGACATCGAAAAATTGCTTGCCAATTATGCCATGCGCTACCATCAAGTTTTGGGAGATTTGCTTTTGGAAATTATGGATTTGCAAAAACGTTTGAGCAAAAAAGAAGACGAAAAACAAGAAAAATAAAAAGCATACAACGAATACAAAACTTTTTTTGAAGAAAATAACAAAAAAACAAGCCAAGATTTAAACGAAGATCAAAAAAAAGAACTCAAAGATTTATTCAGAAAATCGGTAAAAAAATGTTATTCTGCTGTGGTAAGTGAGGCTTGTTTTAGACCCAAACGGTTGGATAGAAACGCAAAAACTTTTAGATGCTTTTCACAAAAAAGGCTTTGCTCTTTCTTTCGAAAACCTCGAATATGTGGTTGCAAACAACGACAAAAAACGCTTTGCTTTTAACGAAGATAAAACTAAAATTCGGGCAAGTCAAGGGCATTCTGTCAAAATCGATTTGGCTTTGCAAGCAAGCGCACCGCCACAAATTCTTTTTCATGGAACAATTCAACAAAATTTGGCAAGTATCCAAGAAAAAGGTTTGCTAAAAGGCAAGCGAAACCATGTACATTTGTCAAAAGACGAAGAAACTGCCCAAAAAGTAGGCGCAAGACATGGCAAAAATATAGTCATTTTAAAAGTGAAAACCGCAGAAATGCACGAAAAAGGTTTTGCGTTTTTTCTTTCTGAAAATGGCGTTTGGCTTAGCGATCATGTGCCAAGCGAATTTATTGATTTGCCAAATCATTGAAAAAAAATGTTAATTTTTCAAAAAAAAACACAGAAAACCCAAATTTTTAAGCCAATCATTGTTAAAATTCGTTTATTTGTTGTAATTTTTTTTCTTTAAACTCTTAAATTTATGTATAAAAAACACTTATCTATCGTTTTATTTTATTTTTTGAGTTTTTCGGTTTTTGCGCAAGGCAAAATTGACTTTGAAAAAATTGAACATAATTTTGGAAAAATCAAAGAAGATGGCGGTTTGGCGGAAGTCATTTTTACTTTCCAAAACAAAGGAAATAAGCCTTTGAGTTTGACAAACGTGCAGGCTTCTTGCGGTTGCACTACGCCAAGTTGGACAAAAGACCCCATTGCTATTGGTGGCACAGGCACAATTAAAGCCGCTTACGACCCAATGAACCGAGTGGGAGCATTTACAAAAAATATTACGGTTATCAGTGATGGTGAGCCAAATACGACCATTTTGACCATTACAGGCGAAGTTTTGGAAAGAGTGAAAGGAATTACTGATTTTTATCCTGTTGAGTCTGGAAATTTGCGTTTTAAAAATAGTTTTATCAATTTTGATCAAATTTATTTTGGGCAAACCGACACCGCTTCTACCATAGTTTACAATCAAGGCACAAGTCCAATTTCTTTTGATTTTGTAAACACTTATTTGCCTGCACATTTGTCTGTAAGCTCGACCATGATGAGCATTGCTCCCCAAAAAACAGCGATTTTGACTTTTACTTTTGATGGTTCAAAAAGAAAAGATTGGGGAAGTATGTACGAAAATTTGACAATTAAAACCACTGACGACAAAGAACCAAACAAAAGTTTTAACATTAGTGGAAATATTGTTGAAGATTTTTCGAAGGTAGATTTGGCAAAAGCACCAAAAATTTCTTTCAACAAAACCGAACACAAATTTGGCACAATGGGCTTCAACGAAAAGCAAACCACCGTTTTCACAATAACAAACACAGGCGTAGGAAAATTGATTTTGCGAAAAGTAAAAGCCTCTTGCGGTTGCACTGCCACAGACCCCAAAAAAATGGAATTAGCCGCAGGCGAATCTACGACTGTTGATGTTACTTATACCAGCGGTTCAGCAACAGGAAACCAACGAAAAAGTGTTAGCGTAATCGCAAATGACCCAAAACTTCCAGAAACTACACTTTACATAGAGGCTGATGTGGTGGATAAATCCGAAAACAAAACTCCAGAATCTGTTGTAAATCCTGCGGAAATTAAAAATATTTTGCCCGAAAATGTGGTTTTACAAAAACCTGCTTCCGTAGTTGAGGAAGGCAAAAAGGTAGTTTTAGAATCTGCCAACAATTTGCCTAAAATAGCTGATTATCAAATTGGTAGCCGCGTGTATTTGCGTTCTAATTTTGGAAAATCCAAAGAAGTTACGGTTACAGGTTTTGTGGAAGAAAAAAATGAAAACAAACTAAAAATTCGCATTGCCGACACTGAAGGAAAGAAAAATTTGATGCTTGACGGCATAGAATTGAACCAAAATTTGATCATTTGGGACGAGTTTCAGAAATGGTCTTTGAACAAACCTAGTAAATAATTTTTTTGATATTTGGCAATGATTGAAAAACTGCTAATGCTAAATATTTCAGAAATAACATTTCCAAAAGAAATTTCTAAAAATAATGCCCAGAACTAACCGTTCTTAAAGAGCCATTAGTTCTGGGTTGAAAAGTAATTTTTTTTAGAGTTTCAAATAATTGTTCAATTTTTACGCAAACAAGCGATTCATTTCCCAAGTTCTATGTCTGTAATTTCTATAATTTTCTGATTTTGCCAAAAATTCACTAAGATTTTATAGTTCATTAGGGTTTTAAATTGCCTTTTTTGACAAAATTTTTCTCGCAACTCGTTATAAGTTTTTGTTTCTTCTTTGAGAAAAAAAAACTCCCACAAATGCGAGAGTTTCTTTAACTTAGTTTACTACAATTTCTATTTCGCCTGTTTCCTTACTTTCTTGTTTTTTTGGTAAATTCAAATACAAAATTCCATCTGTATAAGTTGCCGCAATTTGCGTAATTTCAACGTTTTTTGGCAAACGGAAAGAACGTTTGAAGTTTTGGAAACTAAACTCTTTGCGATTGTATGTATTTTCTGCTTGCTCTTTGTTCACAGAAATTGTCAAGTTTTGGTTTTGCAAAGCAATTTTAAAATCTTCTTTTTTCAAACCAGGTGCAGCAAGCTCGATCACAAAATGGTCGTCTTTTTCAAGCACATTCACCGAAGGCTGATCAAAAGCGAAATCTCTGCCTACAAAATTAAAAAAATCTTGATTGACAAAATGATTAATGGTATCCATCACAAAAGATGATGTTTTATGATTTGGATTACAATTTGCGTATTTCATAAAATTATTGATTTATGGTTTCACATTCATTTTATCAATTTCAATACCAAGCCACGAAAACAAACAAAAATAAGCCATTTTGACATATCCAAAGCAAAAAATAAGGTTTTTATTTGAATTTTAATGTCAAAATGACTGTTTTGCTATTTTGCATTGGTTAATCTTAGTGCCTCGATCACTTCCACAATTTCAATTTCGGTTTTGAGTAAAGTAAAAGGATACAATTTTACATAAACCCCAGACGAACTGTTGCGAATTTCCTTGCTAATTCCGCCAAAACCCAAATTAGAAGGAATATAAAGCGTAACTTTTGAACCTTTTTTGAGAATATTTTTAAATGCAAAATCCCAAGCAGGAATCAAAGTGTATTTTCCAAGCATCAAACCGTCTATATTTTTGTCGGAAGTATCTATAATATGCCCTTGCAAATCGGAAGTGGTGTAGCGATAACGCACACTATCTCCTTGTAACAAAAGATTTCCCGTGCCTTCCTTTTCGATGTCCAAGTACAAACCGTTATCGGCTTTCAGAATTTTTTTTGTGAGTTTATTTTTTGTAAAATAAGTCATCAATAACCTATCATCAACGGGAATTTGTTCTACAGAACGCTGTTCTATAGTTTTGATTCCTGTAATTTTGATCAAATATTTGATCTGACTTTGAGGCAATAAATTTTTCGGCATTTCGGTCGTAATTGCAGAAAAATGCTTTCCAGCTTGCAAAGAAACCGTTAAACTATCGCCTACGGTTACCAAAGAAAATATTTTTTCGAGATCATCGTGGTCGCTGGGCTTTTCCAAAGGTCTTTCCATTGCTTTCAATCCATAATGTTTGTGGGAAGAAGTCAAAGTATCACCTTTTTCGGAAATCATGGTAAATCTGAAACTAATAAAATCACCGATTCTAGCCGTTTTTCCTTCGTTTTTGACGTGAAATTTGTAGGAAGTACTTGCATCTAATTTGAAAGGAGTCGCCAATTCGTCCTTCTTTTGTTCTTCAACTTGTTCTTTTTGTTCTGTTGAGCAAGCCGTAGCACAGGCAAGTATCAAAAAATAGATAAAATATTTGATTTTCATTTTTGAAATTTTTTTGCAAAGATACCAAAAATGAAATAATTTTGAAAAATTAAATTGAAGGAAATAAAATTGAATGAAATTTCTATTTGAAAAACATTCATCAGGCAAATGAACTGATGAATGTTTTTATTGTTTCCTAAAAACTTGTACTCAACAAATCCTCCCAAATTTTATTGATAGGGCTTATTTTATGGTGGATAGCAATTTCGTGAATTTTCTCCACAATCGTCTTTATTTTGATATTGCTTTCCGCTTCTGTTTCTCCGAATTGGTTGTTAATTCGCCTAACAGCTTCTTCATGTGATTTTTTATCAATACTTGGGGGAAGAATTGACAAAAATTCCTCTTTCAAATACCAAAATTGATATTGGGCAATAGGTATTAAAAATTCCTCGAAAATCCAATGCCCTTTGAAATACAAAAACAAATCTTGTTCTTCTATTCCGTATTGAGTTTTAAACTTATCAAGCATTTCTTGTTTTGTGTTTTCATCAATCAACTTTCCATAATTATTTTCTAATTCATCAATACACTCTTTTACACGTTTGGAAATTTCTGTAAGTATTTCATTTTGAGCCGTTTGTAAGTCAATTTTAGACTTTTTTAAATATGCACAAAACTTCTCCACGCTCATAATTTCTTTTTGTTTCTCTTTGCCTACTTCATTTGATTTCATTCTATTCTTATCTTTAGGCTTGTAAGTGCTTTTATTATAAACCCAATAGCAAAAAAGCGTAGAAAGTGCCAAAGAAAAATCTTTGAACAACTGCACAAAATCAATCGTAGAGATTTGATTTAGAGAATATTCTGCAAATTTTTGATTTAAAAATTCGCCAAAACAATTATAATTTTCGATGCTATAAGCGTAAGTATGGAAAATATAGGGTTTGTTTAGATACCAAGGGGTTTCGTACAAATATTTAGAATCAGCATCTACACAAACTATGAGTCGAAGTTGTTGATTATTTTTATTTGTTACAGAATAGCCAGCCATTTGAGTAAGTAAACCGTGCATACTTCTGTTATCATTTTTATCTTTTTCTGATTTTGAAATTGCAACAGTGTAAAAAGGTGCATAATCCATTTTTATACTCTTTTCTCTAAAAAAAGTATAAAATAAATGCCCCCAAAATTTTTGGTCATCTTTATAATCTTCATGAATAGCAACAACGACACTACCTGCGTCTTTAAAAAATCTTAGGCTGTAGAGGCGATGTTTTATCTCACTTTCTGTTAGTATAACAGCCATTATTTCTTAAATTTAAGTTTATTCAAATAAATTTCATTTGCCTCAACACGATAGTAGGCACGCAAATCCTCTACATCTTGAGTCTGCGCAGTTTTAGCTTTGCCTAATAAAGTACTGAAGGTAATGATGTCGGGGTAAATTTTTTTCTGTTCCATTAAAGTTAATATGGTTTTGCCTTGTTCTATATTTTCAGCTTTTTTGAGTAAAAGATTAAAAGTGAGAATATTAGGTTCTGTATTGCTAGGTATTTTGTCAAACATTTCTTTGGCATTTTCAAAAGACATTGCCTTCGAAATTAGTGTTGTGAAAGTTACAACATCAGGATTATTATCACTTTGTCTAAAACCTTCAATTAGCTTGTCAAATAAATAGCCTGTAATTTGATAAAAATGATGATTAATGAGTTTATTGAATTTATACAAACGACCTTTCATTGATTCGTTTGTCAAATTATCGTTATACAAAGCCCAAAATTCAGCTAATTTATTGTCTTCATCCAAATGATTTTCCTCTACTTGCAGAACTGTTCTTACCAAAGATTCATCAGTCATTATCTCTCTCATTCTGACAAATTTATTCGCCCAGCCGTCTAAAAACATAGAAGGTGAGTGAGTAACCGCAATTACTTGGCAATTTGGATTTAATTCTCTGATGAATTTAATTAATTTTTCTTGCCAAGTAATATGTAAAGAGATTTCTGGTTCGTCAAGCAAAAAAATGGTGGGTTTGTCTTCTTGTAAAAGCACTTTTAAAAGGATATAAAAAATTTGCTTTTCTCCTGAAGACAAAAGTTCATAGTTCAGGTTTTTTTGTTCTTGATTATCAATGACAAACTCAAATTTATCACTAATAAAACTTTTGCCTGTTTCCTTAAAAAGTTCGTTAATTTTAGCAACAAAAAGGTTATGTTTACCATATAAATCTTGTAATTTTTCGCCAATATCCGCTTTAGATGTAAAATTTTGCATATTTTCAACGATTTCAGCAATCTGCGAACTGCGATAGTTTTTATATTTAACAAAATTTTCTTTTTCGTCTTTGATCAAAGTATTTAAAACCGAATCTTTTTCAAGGTTTGGGATATCAAAAGTTCGAACAACATCAATATTTACATCATTTAGGTTGGGTTCTATAAGTTGCCTATTGGTATAAACCATTTCTTTTTCGTCAATTACAATAACCGAATCGTCATAAAAAAACAATTCCATTTTAGAAACTCGACCAAATTTTCTATAATCAATATTTTCAGGTCTATTTTTGTGCCTTAAAGTTTCATAAATTAACTCTAAGATGGTGCTTTTGCCGCTACCATTTATTCCTTCCAAAATATTGACATCAGCGTCTAATTCCCAAAGAATATTTTTGGTAATATTATTAATGCTAAAATCGTGGATTCGTATTTCTTTGAGTAGTTTCATATTTGTTTTTTTATAATTTATGCAAATATAAAAAAGTCTTTTCGCAAAAGCAAGTTTCGCAAAAAGACTTCTATTTTCACCTAAATTTTTTTCCTAGAAACAATACTCTCCTGCTTCAATAACTGCATCAGCAATCAATCTGCGGGCATCTTTGGTGTTGATTGGGTTTAATTTCGTGTAACGTTTGATGCCCATCAACAACACTTTTTGCTCGTCGCTTTTGGTAAAACAAGCGATGGCTTCTTTGCCTGCACGGTTTACTTTATCAACGGCTTCGTACAAATTTACTTTGGTCATCGCAACTTGAACTTCACAAGCTGCTTCTCCTTTGATTCCGATCAATTTTTCGGTTCTCAAAATGGTAGACTCTGCCGCATAAATTTCGATGATCATGTCTGCAATGTTCATCATAATTTCTTGTTCGTCATTGAGTTGCATTGCAAAAGTTTGCACCGCTTTGCCTGCCACCATCAATACTGCTTTTTTCAAATTTTTGATGACTTCTTTTTCTTCTGCAAAAAGTTCGCTTGCATCTGCTTCTGCAAAAGAAGGAATAGAAGTAAGTTCTTGGGCAACTGCCATAGCCGCAGGCATCAAATTTAACTCGCCTTTCATGGCTCTTTTGATGATTGTTCCGACCAATAACATTCGGTTAATTTCGTTTGTGCCTTCGTAAATTTTGGTGATTCGGGCATCTCTGTAAGCTCTCGCCATTGGTGCTTCTTCCGAAAAGCCCATGCCGCCATAAATTTGTACGCCTTCGTTGGCAACAAATTCTAACACTTCCGAACCATAAACTTTAATGATTGCACACTCGATAGCAAATTGCTCTACGCCTTTGAGTTTTGCCTCGCCTTCTGGCATTCCCGATGCAATCAAAGCGTTGATGTTGTCTTCGATGTTTTGACCTGCTCTGTAAGATGCCGATTCGTTTGCATAAGATTTTGTTGCCATTTGTGCAATTTTGTGTTTGATAGCCCCAAAATTAGCGATTGGCGTTTTGAATTGTTTGCGATCTTTTGCGTATTTGGTAGCGTCTGCGATGATCGATTTGCAACCGCCCAACACGCCAACACCCAATTTAATTCTGCCGATATTCAAAATGTTTACTGCAATTTTAAATCCGTTGCCGCGTGTAGAAAGCATGGCATCTACAGGAACTTTGCAATCGTTAAAAAACACTTGGCGAGTAGAAGAACCTTTGATACCTAATTTTTTCTCCTCGTCATTCATCGTGATTCCGTCCCAAGTTCTTTCTACAATAAAAGCGGTCAAATCTTTGTCATCAGCTATTTTAGCAAAAACGATCAACAAATCTGCGAATCCTGCATTAGAAATCCACATTTTTTGTCCTGTAATGCTGTAAGATTTTCCATCTTCGCTTAAAACAGCTTTTGTTTTTCCTGAATTTGCATCAGAACCTGCATCTGGTTCAGTTAAGCAATAACTTGCTTTCCATTCGCCAGAGGCTAATTTTGGCAAATATTTTTGTTTTTGTTCTTCACTTCCGTAATACACGATTGGCAACGTTCCAATGCCCGTATGCGCACCGTAAGCCGTTGAAAATGAGCCACCTGCACCAACATAATCGGCAATTAACATAGAAGTATTGAAACTCATGCCCAAACCGCCATATTCGGCAGGAACGCCTACGCCTAGCAAGCCTAATTCGCCTGCTTTGTCCATCAAAGAAGCCATAAAGCCTTCTTTCATGCTGTCCATGTCGTAGATATTTGGGTTTACTTCTTTGTCAATGAAATCTTTACAGGCTTGCGCCATCATGCGTTGCTCTTCTGTAAATTCTTCAGGAATAAAAATGTCTTGAGCTTTGGTTTCTCTGATCAAAAATTCGCCACCTTTGATGGCATTGTTTACTGCTACTGCTTCCATGTTTTTGGATTTATTGGTTTTGAAAATGAATACGATTTTGTTTTGACAAATATAAAAAAAAATGTTATGCAAGCATACTATTTTTTATTTTTTTTTAGAAATTTTTTTTTGTTTATAAATATCTAAATAATTTTTTGTTTTTTGCACAAATGAAAATTTTATTTTACTCTTACAAGAAAAAATTATCTCTACACGATATTTTTTTTTAATATCTGATTATCAATAACATAAGTATTATTCATTAATTTTTCTAATACTTCATTTAAAAATACTAACAAATAATTTTTTAAGTCTTTTGCTTGATTTTTGAGCAAAGTATTTAAACCTATTCGGGAAAAAATATTCGCTAAATTTAATTTTTCAATAATTTCAAAATTTTGCATTGAATGATCTCGGTCATCATAAAAAGCCTTTTTGTGTTTTAGTCGATACAAATTTAGGCTTTTTATTTTTTAAAGAAAAAATGGTCGTGTGAGTATTTAAAAGCAATTTATAAAAAAAAAAATTTGTAAAAATAAAATAAATCCACGCAAAATCTCTAATTATAATCAGCATTTTCAATATTTTTCTCAAAAAAAAATCATTCTACACAAAAATTTAGCAATTCATTCACAAAACAATCATTAGAATTGTGCAATTTTGCAGTCAAATTTTTTAATCAGTCAAAAAAAATGGCAAAAGGAGCAATTTCCCAATTCATTGAAAAAAATTACAGACATTTTAATGCTGCCGCACTCGTTGATGCCGCAAAAGGCTACGAAACGCATTTGCAAAAAGGCGGTTTGATGTTTATGACCCTCGCAGGTGCGATGAGTACCGCAGAATTGGGCATTTCATTGGCAGAAATGATCAGACAGGGCAAAGTTCACGCAATTTGTTGCACAGGTGCAAACCTCGAAGAAGACGTTTTTAACCTCGTCGCACACGATTATTACAAAAGAATCCCAAAATACAGAGATTTAGTCCCACAAGAAGAATGGGATTTGATGGAAAACGGGTTTAACCGCGTTACAGACACTTGCATTCCCGAAGGCGAAGCAATCAGAAGAATTGAAAAACACATTTTCGAACTTTGGAAAGACGCAAACGACAAAGGCGAAAGCTATTTGCCTCACGAATATTTTTATAAATTGCTAAAAAGCGGAATTTTAGAACAATACTACCAAATTCCGACCGAACACAGTTGGATGTTGGCGGCTTGCGAAAAAAACTTGCCAATCATTGTTCCAGGTTGGGAAGATTCTACACTAGGAAATATTTTTGCCTCTTATTGTTTCACAGGCGAATTGAAAACCAGCACCATGAAATCGGGCATCGAATATATGTTGTATTTGTCAAAATGGTATTTGGACAACCACAAAATAGGCAACGGAATCGGGTTTTTCCAAATTGGAGGAGGTATTGCAGGCGATTTTCCGATCTGCGTTGTGCCTATGCTCAAACAAGATTTGGAAAAAGATGAAGTTTCTTTTTGGTCTTATTTCTGCCAAATTTCAGATTCTACCACAAGTTACGGATCGTATTCTGGGGCAGTACCAAACGAAAAAATTTCTTGGGGCAAATTGAACATCGACAGTCCTTCTTTTGTAATCGAATCAGACGCGACTATTGTTGCACCTTTGATTTTTGCTTATTTGTTGGATCAATAGTTTATTTTCAACCCATAAGGTTTTCTAATCTTATGGGTTGAAATTCATAAAAAGAAAAAATAAGATTGTATTTTAATTTTTTATTAGAAAAAATATTTTTAATTTCGCAATATGAAAACCCAAACATTTACCATAGACAATTATATGCTTTTCTGACGGACAAATCCAAGACAAATTCACAGGAAATAATTTGCCCGCAGATTTGGTAAACTATATATTAAACAATGAAATTGATTATTTTCCAAACATTTATAGCACTTTTATGACCACTTTTAAACATTCTCGAATTATCCGAAATACAAGAATTCGTATAGAAAAAAGAGTAGAAGGACAAGAAATTATTGTCTATTCAGAAGGCAGAAATATGCTTATGATTGGAGGAAATGTTCGTATTCCTGATATTGTGGTGGTCAATGAAAAAGAAATCATGGATATTCATGACAATTTGCAAAATCCTTTGGCAGCTTTCGAGGTGCTTTCGCCAAGCACAGCGCACATTGATTTTACTGAAAAATTAGCTGAATACAAAAAAATTCCTACCTTACAAACCTACATTATCATTTCCCAAAACGAGCC
>RDXG01000234.1 GCA_004292785.1 Bacteroidota bacterium | reverse complement strand
CGAAAGGCAAATTACAGAAAATATTTTTGGGCTTGATATTGACCAAAAAGCATTGGATCGTTTGCAAGAAACTTTGTTTGCAAAAAGTGGTTTTTATTGTCCCAATATTCGTTGTGCTAATTTTTTAATTTCAGATTCGAAAAATGAATTTTCAGGTAAAAAATTCGACATTGTTCTTGGAAATCCGCCTTCTGATGGCAAATTTTCGCAGGAAGAAGAACAATATTTTATCAACAAATTTCAAGTAGAAAGTTTTGATCATGCGCTTTTGTTTATGCTTAAATCTCGTAATTTGTTGAAAGACAAGGGTTTAAATGCTTTTTTAATTCCTAAATCTTTTACAAATTCTTCTGATTGGAAAAAAATTAAACAAGAAATTTTACCTAATTTGACCGAAATTGTAGATTGTGGTAAAGTCTGGAAAGAGGTAAATTTGGAAATGAGCATTTGCATAAGCCAAAAAAACACGGCAACAGCCACCTATTTGTCGAGTTTGCGAGAAAATCTTTTTTTTGTGGAAATTAGCCAAATAAATCGAGTTTGCGAGAAAATCTTTTTTTTGTGGAAATTAGCCAAATAAACAAGGATTTAGCAAACAAATTTGCTTTTATTTTGAATGGCGTAAAAAAAGAAGAAATTGCTATTGCATTGAAAATCAATGGTTTAGAAAAAAGATTAAACGAGTTGATAGACAGCCAAAAAGGGGCAAATTTGCAGGCACTTGTTCACGCAAAAGGCGATAAATATGTGTTGGGTTGGAAAAATATAGACAGATACCAATTTGCAAGCAATTTGCAGAGCAAAGTCAAAACTTCCTTAGTTCACGACACGAAGGCTTTGGTAAAAAATAACGCAATTTTGGTGCAAAATATGATTTCTTTTATAAATGCTCCGAAGGCAGGCGTGCAAATTAGTGCTTGTTTGGCTTTAAAACAAGATTTTTTTGTTTTGGATTCGATCAATCAACTAAAAAATAAATCTGATTATGATACTAAATTTGTACTGGCGATCATCAATTCGAAGTTGGTAAGTTGGTATATTTATCATTTTATTTTGGCTCATGACAAAAAAGTTGTTTATTTTGATTTGTCAATTATTGAGAAAATTCCTTTTCCAAATTTGGATTTGAACGATCCAAATGATAAAAATAAATATGATTCTATGATAGAAAAAGTTGAAAATCTATCTAAATGGTACAAACAAAAAAATAAGTTTGCTGCTGAAATTTCTCGAACTGAACCCGAATTAGACAAACTTGTTTTTGATTTGTATGGTTTGAATGAAGAAGAAATCAAATTTTTGAAATAGAGAATTTATAAAAAATTCAAAGAAATTTTGCAAATTGCGCCTTTAATCAAATCATTTTGTTCGATGAAAGTCTTTGTTTGCCTTATAAAATTTGTTTTTTTATTCGTATTTGTTTTTTGCTTTGAAAAATCTTTTTCGCAAGTCGTTCCTGCGGATTCCACAAAAAAAGATTCTCAAAAATTGCCTGTTTTATTGGATTCTAGCAAAATAAGTCCAAAAGATTCTGTAAATAAAGAACGAAAAAGAGAAAAAGTGAAGGTTGCTCCCAAAGCTGTTAAAAAAGATTCGGTAAATTACGGAGTGCGAACAACCATTCATTTTTACGAAAAAAATATTTTTCAAAACCGCTACGATACTACCTATGTCGATACTTTAATCAAAAATTTTCATCGATATAATATTTTGCAAAAGAGTAATTATAACCGCCAAGATTTGGGAATGTTGGGTTCGGCAAGCAAAGAAATTTATTACAAAACGCCCACGCAAATTGGGACAACTTTGGGTTACACGCAATTCGATTCTTATGTTTATAAGCCCGCAGAAGCCAAATATTACAACACCATGTCGCCATATACCGACCTCTATTATATGCAAGGTGGAATGGGGCGAACTTGGTTAAACATAGATTTGGGCATGAATATCAAACCCGATTGGAATGTTACAGTAAGTTATCAGCGTGTGGAAGCCGATCACGTTTTTGGGCGAAGCAACCGCGAAAATCAAACCTATGCTTCAAATGACCGCTACGCCATTACTTCTTATTATTTTAGCCCTGAACACCGTTATAAGATGCTTGTTAATGCTTCTTATTACGAACACAAAGTAAATGAAACGGGTGGTTATGCAATCAGTAAAACCGAAAGAAATATCAATACTTTGCTCGATCCAAATAATGAAGGTTTGTTAAAATTTCAGATAAAAACTTTTACTGCCAAAGGAAAAGACGTAACAACCAGCCAAAAACGTTCTCAAATTCATTTGTATCACCAATATAATTTGTTTGATTCTGTGTCGGCTTTACAAATTTTTCATAGTGTAGATATTTCTTCGCAAATTAACCAATATAGCGATCCAACTTTGAATCCGAGCAATGAAAGACCAAGATTTTATAAAAATTATTATTTTGATACCACCAAAGTTCGGGTGGTGGAGCAGTTTCAAAATTATCAACTTTTTGATACAAAAGCAGGCGTTAAAGGTACTTTTGACCGCTTTTTGAGAGTTGATTATATGGGTTTTGTGCAGGCTCGCCGCTACAAATTAGACAATCAACTCAAATACGATTCTTTGGGTTTTACAGGGGGAAATTTAGAAACTAAAAATAAACCCGATAGCACTTTTACAAGAGAAATTCCCGATGAATTTTTTGCAGGCGGAAGTTTGAGTACCGAATTTCAAAAAGATTGGCGTTTGACTTTGGAAGGAACGTATATGTTTAGGCGAGATTATCAACTCAAAGGTGAATTGATAACTCCTTATTTTACAGCAAGTTATGCACAAACTTATTATCAAGCCAATTTATTGCAAAGAGAATTTAGGAATCAATTTTTTGCTTGGAAAAACAATTTTCAAAATATTTTGGCAAAACGCGGAGAAATTACTGCTACTTATCGTCATAAACTTGTAACTTTCAAACCTTTTGCAAATTATACCGAACTCACAAATTATGTTTATAACGATACTTTGGGAATTGCTCGCCAAAATGCAGATAAAATGCGAGTTTTGCAAGTCGGCGCAAATTTAGAAAGCACTTTTGGCAAATTTCATTTGATAGGAAACTTTGTATATTCAGCACTTTTGACTGATAAATTTGCCCCTTTTAGTGCTTTGAGAGAAAAAGAAAAAGTGATTAAAATGCCTACTTTTCAGGCTACTACGCAATTTTATTTTGAGGACAGGTTATTTAGAGGCGGAATTTTAACACAAGTTGGAATCGATTTGCATTGGAAATCAGCTTATTACGCAGATATGTTTATGCCCGCCACGCAGCAATTTTATTTGCAAAACAGTTATAAGGTAGAAAATTATTTGTTAGCAGATGCTTATTTGAGTTTCAAAATTAGTGATTTGTTATTATTTCTGAAAATGACTAATCTTTTACAAGACGTGGTCGGAAATGGTTATTTTTCAACGCCTTTATATTTTGCCCAACCGCGTTCTGTAGAAATTGGCATTAATTGGAGATTTTTTGACTAATAATCTATTTGCTTTGATTATCAACCTTTAATTTTGTATTTTTGTACGAAAATCAATCATATAAAATTATGCTACTTCCAGAAAGTATAGACAAAAGTTTCAGATATAACACTCCTCAAGAGCTAATCAATCTTAAAGAAGCGCATCAAGATTTGATTAAAAGCGTTTCTATAGAAAATTCTACCATTCAGATGGTTTTTCAAGAAAAAGAAAAATCTGTTGAAACCGAACTCCAATTCAATCATTCGGCTATTGTCAAAACGCAATGTAATTGTAGAGGTTATGGCGAATGTGTGCATCAAAAAGTAGCCAAATTGTACTTAAAAGAGCATTTTATTGACAAAATTTTGCCTACTTTGACTGTCCGAAATTCTGCCGATCCTTTTGCTATTAACGTAAATATAAACGAAGAAGAACTAAATGCTTTGCTTCACGCTCCCATCGAATATTCTTGGAGAGGAACGCAAATAGAATCGGTAGAAGAAAATAATTTGGTTTTAAAAATTAATGGACATCAAACGCAAAAAGTGGAGTTTCAAATATCTGAAAATCAGGCAATTACAAAATGTTCCTGCCAAGAAAATTTTGTAGATTTGTGTCCGCATCAACACGCCGTACTCATTGCCAACATCAGAAATGGAGAAAATTTGTTGAAAATTGCCTCCGCCAACGGACTTAAAGAATTGCGCAAAAATACGCTTGTTCAGTACGGTTTGCCCGAAAATACCAATTTTGATGACTTTTTTGAAATTACTTCCGATAAACTAAAAATATTTTATAAGCCTCACAAAAGCGGATCAGGTTTGCAACCGATCAAAGCCTTTCGAACAAATTTGCATTTCGAAAAGTTTGAATCTGCTCCGAACCCAATAAGTTCTAGTGCTGATAAAGAATTTATATTGTCTTACTTTTTTTCTTATGAACAAGGCAGAAGGGTAAATTATGCCCTCGATTCTTACAAAGGAAAAATGTCGAAAACGACCATGCCCAAATCTTTGAAAAGGGCGCACCCAACCGATCTCGTGTATTGCATTGCTGATGACATCGACCACGAATTGATGAATAGAATGTCAAAATATGGCAATTATTTCGAGCTTATGAACGAAAAAACAAGCTGGTTTTTTTCGAGTGTCATTCGTTTGTTGAGAGTGTATAGTGATATTTTTCCGCTTTTGGCAACTCGAAATCGCGTTTTTTTGGCTGAAAACGAAAATAATTTGAGTAAAGCCGTTCCTGTGCAGGTTTCTGTTGATCCTGTAAAATTGCATTTTGAATTTAGCGAAGACGAACATTATTTGAATTTGCGTAAAATAATGACCATCAACGGAGAAATAATTAAAAAATATGAAAAAATAGATGCACTTTTGATCCGAATTGATGATACTTTGCACACTTTTGCAAGTCCGCAAGATGTGCAAGCCGATTATAAAATGGATGGCGAAGAGGTTTTGCGGGTTGTAAAAAAAGATTTTAATGATTTTTTTACGGATTACATTTTGCCAATTTCCAAAGAGTTTAAAATTGATTATGCCCTCAAAAGCAGAGAAGTAAAAAATATTGGCTTAATTGCCGATAAGAAGTGCATTTATTTGACCGAAGATAAAAACACGATTCAGTTTAAACCTACTGTTTTATACAACAACGGAGAGGAAATTAATGCTTTGTCGGAAAACGATATTTGCAAGAAAAAAGGAAATAATTTGTTGGTTTACACCGTAGATAAAGACTTTCATCAGGAATATGCCTCTTTTTTGAGAAGTTTGCACCCAAATTTTGCCAATCAAAACCACAAAGATTTTTTGATGTTAAATTTTAGTGATTTTGACGTGAGTTGGTTTGCCGATTTTTACGAAAAAATGAATCAGGAAAGCATCGAAATTTATGGTTTTAACGAACTCAAACATTTCAAATATTCGCCACACAAACCTACTTTGCGCACTACCATTGCTTCCAAACAAGATTGGTTTGAAGTCGATGTTGAGATCAAATTTGGAAACGAAACAATTTCTTTGAAAGATTTGCAAAAAAGCATCGCCAATCGAAACCGTTATGTGCGTTTGGGCGACGGTTCGATGGGTTTGTTGCCCGAAGAATGGCTAGAAAAATTGGCTAATTATTCCAAACATGGCGAAGTTAGCAAAGGAAAATTACAAATTTCTAAGTTCAAATTTTCGATTCTTGACGATCTGTTCGACAACATTGATGACAAAACAATCATCAAAGAATTGGCAGAAAAAAAGAAAAAATTGGCAGAATTTTCGAACATCGAAAAAACAAAAATTCCATCTCAAATTAAGGCTACTTTGCGAGATTATCAAAAAGAAGGTTATAATTGGCTTAATTTTTTGGACAATTATAAATGGGGTGGAATTTTGGCAGACGACATGGGGCTTGGAAAAACTTTGCAAATCATTACGTTTTTGCAACAGCAAGCCAGCTCGAACAAATTGCCAAACTTGATTGTTGTGCCTACTTCCTTGATTTTTAATTGGAAAAACGAATTAGAAAAATTTGCGCCCAAGCTAAAAATTCATTTTCATTACGGAAATTCTAGGACTTCAGAAACGGAAATTTTCAAGGATTTTAATTTGATCATTACCACTTACGGCACAATGCTCAACGACATCGAAGTTTTGCAACAAGCCAGATTTAATTATGTGATTTTGGACGAGTCGCAAAGCATCAAAAACCCGTCTTCTAAGCGTTACAAAGCGGCTTGTTTGCTCAAATCTACGAACAGAATTGCGATGACAGGCACGCCGATTGAAAACAATACTTTCGATTTGTATGCACAAATGAATTTCCTAAATCCTGGATTTTTGGGAAATCAAGAAACATTTAAGCGAAATTATGCGACTCCGATTGACAAAGATCGCAACAAAAAAGTAGCCATCGAATTGCAAAAAATGATCAAACCTTTCATTTTGCGAAGAATGAAAGAACAAGTTGCCACCGAATTGCCTCCCAAAGTCGAGGATTATTTGTATTGCGAAATGGAAGCCGAACAAACCAAAGTTTATGAGGCATTTAGGCAAAAATACAGAGATTATTTGGTCAAAAAATTTGATGCTGATGGTTTTGCAAAATCCAAATTGTATGTTTTGGAAGGACTAACCAAATTGCGCCAAATTTGCGATTCGCCATCTTTGCTTTCAGATGACCAAACTTATACTTCTGAATCGGTAAAAATCAAAGAATTGATGCGACATATCAAAGAAAAAACATCGAACCATAAAATGTTGCTTTTTTCGCAATTTGTTAAAATGTTGCGTTTGGTGGAAACTGAATTGAAAAATAATGGCATTAGTTACGAATATTTAGACGGACAATGTACGCAAGAACAACGAGAAAATAGCGTAAATCATTTTCAAAATGATGAAAGTTGTCGGGTATTTTTGATCAGCTTAAAGGCAGGTGGTTCGGGCTTGAACCTCACCAAAGCCGACTATGTTTACATCATTGATCCTTGGTGGAATCCTGCGGTTGAAAATCAAGCGATTGATCGTTGCTACCGAATCGGGCAGGAAAAACACATTATTGCGTATAGAATGATTTGCAAAGATACCGTAGAGGAAAAAATTGTAAACATTCAAAACCGCAAAAAACAAGTATCTAATGAGTTGATTGTAACAGACGAAAATGTAGTCAAACAGCTTTCACAAGAAGATATTTTGGATTTATTTTCTTAATTTGTTAAACAAACGAATTAGGAAAATGATCTTGCTAGCACTCTATTTTAGAGTTCTAGCAAATCTAAGAAATTTTACACATATAAAATCTGTACCAATATGCAAAAAAGTAATTATATCATTTTCATATTTATTGCAACTGTTTTATTGCTCATTTTTACTTTTTTGTTTACTGAAAATGAAGGTAACAATGATTATCAGGCAGAAATTATAAAAAAACGCAATGCCAAAGATCGTTTTTTTGAGGATTCTAAAGATTCTCCGCTTTCGGATTTGCAAAAAAAGCAATTTTCTAAATTAACTTATTTCGAAATTGATCCAAATTACAAGGTCAAAGCCGATTTAGAATTACTCAATAGCGATTCTAATTTTGTAATTATGATGACTAAAAACGAAAGTAGCAACTTTTTGAAATATGCTTATGCAGATTTTGTTTTGCAGAACAAAAAATATCGTTTAACCATATTTAAAGGCACAGAAAAGCACAATCAAAATTATTTTTTCATACCTTTTACAGACCAAAGTAATGGGAAAGGAAGTTATGAAGTAGGGCGATATTTGGAAATAAAAAAGCCACAAAATAACCTAAAAGAACTGTTTTTGGATTTTAATGAGGCTTATAATCCTTATTGTGCGTATAACAAAGAATTTAGTTGTCCTATTCCGCCTTCAGAAAACCATTTGGAAACAAGTGTGTTGGCAGGAGAAAAAATGCAATAGCTTTCAAGGTTTTGTAAGATCAAATCTTATAAAGTCCTGTATTTTTACATTTAGTTTCTCAAATTTGATTATTAGTTTTTAAAAGTTTAAAATTAATATGCTGATTTTCAGTTCATTAAAAAATAATTTAAAAATAATTGTAAAATAATTTGCAAAGTAAAAAAAGAGTTGTACCTTTGCAACGCATTAAAGAACAAAGAAATGCAGTTTTAAAGTAAATACTTCGGTGAAGTAGCTCAGTCGGTAGAGCAACAGACTGAAAATCTGTGTGTCGGCGGTTCGATCCCGCCCTTTACCACAAAAAGACGCTTAAATTATTAAGCGTCTTTTTTTTGTCCTAAAAAAAGCCTCTTGGTGTTTTTCAAATTTTTTTAATTTTTTCCTATATTTGCACAAAAAAATATGATTCACACTACCGAAGTAACCACTTACGAAATCGCAAGCGACAATGTGCTTAATCAAAGGCTTTCTTTTGCTTATTATGAAGCCGCAAAACTTATGCAAGGCAATTTGCTAGAAATTGGTTGCGGAACAGGAAAAGGAACGGCTATTTTTTCAGAAAAATGTAGCCATTACACAGCTTTTGATAAAAATACGGAATTGACAAACAATTTGAGCCAAAAATATCCAAATTTTAAGTTCATTAACCAAAGCATTCCGCCTTTTGTGGGCATGGCAGACCATTCTTTTGATTCGGCGGTCAGTTTGCAAGTCATCGAACATATTGATGACGATCATTTGTTTGTCAAAGAAATTCATCGGGTTTTGAAAATAGGGGCTTGTGCGGTTATTTCTACACCAAATATCAAACATTCGCTTTCCCGAAATCCTTGGCACGTTAGGGAATATACGCCTTTGCAATTAGAAACTTTGTTGAAAAAATATTTTTCGAAAGTGGAATTATTGGGGGTAAAAGGCAACGAAAAAGTGATGAATTATCACGAAGAAAACAGAAAATCGGTGGCAAAAATTACCCGATTCGACATATTCAATTTGCAATACAATTTGCCCAGATTTTTGTTACAAATTCCTTACGAAATCCTAAATCGTTTTAACAGAAATAAATTAAGATCGGAAAATAACAGTTTGGTAGATTCTGTTAGTTTGCAAGATTTTTCTTTAAGCAAAGAAGTTGATTTGTGTTTGGATTTGTTTGCGATTGTTCATAAATAAAAAAAAGGCTATCAAATTCATGATAGCCTTTTTTTTTGATTTAAAATTTATTTTTAGAACGTTCCAAAAACGCCTCTGTCTGAATAGAAGAATAGAGAAGTTCCGCCTACACCGCTACCCCAAGTAGAAACATTGAAAGAGTTTGCACCTGTTGAAGTTCCTTGTACTTTATAAACGCTAACCGCTTGTTTGCTTTTGTACCAGTCCAAAGAGCTACCAGAAACGCATCTTTCAGGTTTGTTAGTAGTGCTTTGAACAAGAGCTTGACGCATAAAGTAAGCAGAATTTGCACTACCAAATACTTTTGCCAAACCGTTTTGGTCAATACAAACCGCAGTTGCTTCCTCTACGCCAATTCCATATGGGCGAATGTTATCGTCTTGGCTCATACGTGCCATGAAAGTAAGCAAACGACCTCTACGATCTGGGTTGTTGAAGTGTGTATCTGTGATCAAATCTTGCATAAACGGTTGTGATAAGAAATCGTTTTTGCCAATAGTTACGTCAGCATTGTAAGGATTTGCAATCGCATTAGCCGAAGTTACAGACGAATTTTGAGCAGAATAATAATATTTTCCTTGAATAGCGCAACCTGCACTTGTTCCACCAATGACCACACCTTTTGTGTTTCTCAAATAATTCAAAGCGTCTTCTACTTTGGTATCTTTCCAGAAATTTACATAGTTCCACTGATCTCCGCCTGCAATGAATACGGCTTCTGCATTACGGATTTTAGTTTCTACTTCTGTCAAATTTGCAACTGTTCTAGAGTCAATCAAAATAGTTTCTACTGAATTTACAGTTCCTAAACCGTTGATGTAAGAGTTATACCCATCTGTACCTGTTGCACGTAATACCACAATGTCTCCGCCTCCAGATTTACCGATCATCCATTGCATAGCGGCATTTACGTCTGTACCACCTCCCATCAAAATTGTACCCGCAGTAGTAGTTCTGGTTACGTCAGCAGGGTCTCCAACGATCCAACTTGTATAACCACCTGTTGATGGAGGAGGAGTTGTTCCGCCACCGCCTGTACCTGCGGCATAAGTAATTGTTCCGTTAGCAACGGAAATGTTTTTCCAAGTTCCGCCTGATCCAGTTGTCCAGTCTACCAAACTGAAAGTACCTGTTCCAGTAGTTGTACCTGTTACTTCATATACATTCAAAGCATTTCCACCTTGATTCCAAGTTAATGGAGAACCAGAAACGCAAGTTTCAGGGTTGCTAGTGGTGCTACTTCTTTTAATAAAATATGCTTTTGCCAAACCGTCACCAAATACTTTAACCGTTCCGTTGGCATCAACCGCTACTGCTGTTTTTTCGTCTACGCCAATGCCTTTCACGTCAATGGCAAAATCTTTAACCATACGAGCCATGAAAGTTACGTGTCTTCCTTTGCGGTCTGCTTCTGCTGGAGTTGTACCTCCGCCTGTTGCATAATGTGTATCTGTGATAACTTTGTCTAAATAAGGATTAGCCAAAAAGTCGTTTCTGTTGATTGTAATGAGAGAATTATAAGGATTAGCCAATGCTTGAGGAGAACGAATAGTTCCGTTTGCTGCGGTATAATACAAACCACCTTGAATAGCACAACCTGCACTTGTTCCTCCGATAGGCACTTTTTTGGTGCTAATCAAATAGTTTAGAGCTGCTTCTACTTTTGTATCTTTCCACAAAGCCGTGTAAGCTGCCTGATCACCACCTGCAATAAAAACCGCTTCCGCAGCTCTAATTTTGGCTTCAATAGTGGCGTTGTTTGCGTCTGCTACAGTTTCAATAACCAAAGTTTCGCATGAGTTTACGCCACCCAAATCTGTAAAAACATAAGAGTTGTAAGACGTTGCAGAACCTGCTGATCTTAAAATCACGAAGTCCCCACCCCCTGATTTTTGGATCATCCATCTGAACGCTGCATCAACGTCAGTTCCACCGCCCATAAGGACAGTTCCTCCTGTAGTTGTGGTCGTTACGTCTGTTGCACTACCAGAAATGGCAGATTGCAATTCGGTACGATTGTCATCCAATACGCTTAAAGCATTTGGATCGCTTGTTTCTTTGTTACAAGCTACTAAACCGCTTGCTACTAGCAAAGCGAGTAAATAATTTTTGTAATTCCTACCCATAAGAATTTGTTGTTTTTGAACTGATGCAAACTTACAACAAAAAACAACGCTTGTCAAGTTTTTTTCTAAAATATTTTTGGTTTATTTTTATTTTTTTTATAATAAATTGATTTTCAATGCTTTATAATATGTTAAATTTTAAACTTTAACATATTTATTGTTTTTAAAAATAAAAAAATTTGATTTTTTAAATGAAAAATGAATACCTTTGTAAAAAAAACATGGACAAATTCATAGCACATTTACAGAAATTATTGGCAAGCCCAAAAGAAAATTCTTATTTGAGTTTTATAGAAAGCATGAAAAAAAGCGCGCCCAAACCTCCAAGAGTTTGTGCGGTCATGATCTTTTTTTTTGAACAGGACAATGAAATTATTTTTCCTTTCATGTTAAGACCTGCTTATGACGGCGTTCACAGCGGACAAATTTCTTTTGCAGGCGGCGGTCAAGAAGAACAAGACCTCGATCTTATCCAAACGGCAATCCGTGAAACCGAAGAAGAAATTGGAGTTTTGATTCCAAGATCGCAAATTTTAGGAACTTTGTCTGACATCTACATTCCGCCAAGCAATTCTTTGGTTACGCCTGTGGTGGCTTATTTGACCGAAAAACCTACTTACAAAATCGACCCAAAAGAAGTAGATCAAATGCTCGAAATTTCTTTAAAAGATTTGCAAAACCCTGAAAATCAGTCATTTCAAGATTTGACTTTTCCTAATAAAATGAAAGCAAAAATGCCTGTTTATCAAATTGGTGAATGGAAAATTTGGGGAGCAACGGCTCGTTTGTTAAGTGATTTGTTAGCAAAATAATTTTTTTGGATAAAAGTTTGCAAATTTCTTGTTTTAATAAATGTTAAAAAATAAACTTATATACAAACAAATCGTAAATTTGCAAGCTAATATTTTTTATAATTATGAAAAGATTATTTACCACCATCTTATTTTTTATAAGTTTTAAACTTATTTTTGCCCAAGAGGTTGCCATAGAAATCACAAGGACAGAAATTCCTTCTAACGAATTTTTCCAAATATCTGCGGTAGTAACCAATGATCGCCTTGCACAATGCAGTAATTTTCCTGAAATTGCGGGTTTTGTCAAATCAAGTCGTTCTACTTCCGCAGCAACCACCATTATTAACGGCAAAATGACCAGCAAACAAAGCGTGGTTCAAAGTTACCAAGCCAGCCGCGAAGGAACTTTTGTTTTGAAACCTTTTACAATGACCATCAACGGAAAAACGGCAAATTGTAGCGGTGCAACGATTAAAGTAGGCGGCGCACAAGATGTAGTTTATGATCCTTTTGGCTTTCCGATGAGTTCTATGTTTTCTAATCCGAGAGCTGAAAGTGCAAGTGATTTTGTGGACATTAAAGCAGATGCTTTTTTTGCAGTTACCACCGACAAAAGTTCTGTTTATGTGGGCGAAGGTTTTAACATGACGGTTGCTTTTTATATTTCGGATACCAATGAAGCAATTATGGATTTTAGCAATGATATTGGACAACAGTTGGCAGAGATTTTGAAAAAAATAAAGCCTAAAAATTGTTGGGAAGAAAATTTTAGAATCAATGAAATTAGCCCCGAAAGAGCAATAATCAATGGAAAAACCTACCGACAATACAAACTTTATCAAGCAAGTTATTATCCTTTGAATACAGAAATGGTAGTCATTCCTTCGGTTGGATTTAAGATGGTTAATTTCAAACTTTCTCGCCAACAAAGCATTTTTGGGCGTTCTCATGTCAAAGATGAAAAAATATTTTATTCCAAAGCCAAAGAAATTAACATCAAAGCCCTGCCTCCACACCCATTGCAAGATCAGATCGCAGTCGGAAATTATAGATTAGAAGAAAAAATTAATAAAACCCAAGCTTCGACAGGACAAAGCGTCAATTACAAATTCGAAATTCAAGGCGAAGGAAATATCCATGCCATCAACAAACCAATTTTGCCCGAAAAAAAGAATTTTGATTTTTATCCGCCAAATGTGCAACAACAATTAGCACGCAATCAAAACATGGTGATGGGAAGCAAAATGTTCAATTATATGATGATTCCAAACGAACCAGGTGCTTATGATTTGGGAAACTATTTTCAATGGATTTTTTTTAATACCAACAAAGGCACTTATGACACGCTTCGTTCTCAAATTAAAATTATGGTTGATGGCGAAAGTAGAATGAATGCAAATATAGAATCTAGCGATTTAGGCACATTTTACGGAAGTATAAGTCAAGAAGACAATGAAATTAGAGAGCTAAAAAAAGGTAATTTGGGAAGTATTTTTGTAAATATTTCTATGATTGCTATGGCTTGCGGTTTGGCGTGGGTGGTTTTTAGGAAAAAAGCATAATCATTCATTCACACGTTTGCCAATCGTTGAAAACGTTGGCAAACGTAAAAACGTAAATATCAACCTTTCAACAATTCAAAAACTGTAATTTCAGGCAAAATACCAATTCTTCCAGGAAAACCAAGATAACCAAAACCTCTGTTTACATACAAATATTGCTTGTTTTGCTGATACAAATCTGCCCATTCAGGATAAATATATTGTGCAGGACTCCATCTGAAATCCCCAATATCAATTCCAAACTGCATTCCATGCGTATGCCCTGCCATCATCAAATCGATGTCGGGATATTTTGCCAACACTTCTGCTCTCCAATGACTTGGATCGTGTGAAAGCAACAATTTGACTGCCGAATCTTCTGTACCTTTGTGTGCCTGCGAAAGTTTGCCATATTTTGGAAATCTGTTACTTGCGCTCCAATTTTCGATGCCCATGATCGCAATTTTCTCGCCTTTTTGCTCCAAAATTTTGTTTTCGTTCATGAGCAAATTCCAACCCATTTGCTTTTGAACCAACATCAAATTTTGCAGATTTTTGGCTTTTGCTTCCACGCTTTCCCAATAAATATAATCTCCGTAATCATGGTTTCCCAAAACCGAATAAACGCCCAAAGGAGCAGTAATTTTGCCAAAAACTTCCGTATAATTTTTCATTTCGGAGGCTTCGTTATTTACCAAATCTCCTGTAAAAAAAACAAGATCGGGTTTTTGAGCAATCAACATTTCTACTCCACCTTTGACAGCCGTTTTGTTGTAAAAGCTCCCCGAATGAATATCAGAAAGTTGTCCAATTTTTAATCCATGAAATTCGGAAGGCAAATTTGGCAATTTGATTTTTACTTGTCTGACTCGATAGTCGTGTGCGCCTGACAAAATTCCAAAACTAGCCACCGCAATAGGCACAGAAGCCACCACCAAACTAGATTTCATCAGAAATTCTGAACGTTTGATGTCTTGCACTTCGGTTATTTCGGGATTTGGCGGAGAAAATTTTGAATAAATCCATTGAAAAGCTCGAATTAGATCGTCAAGAATTAGGAAAAGAACAATAAACAATTTGGAAAAATAGAAAACCGAAGTCCAAATCAAAATAAAACGTTTGGCAGTTTGGTTTATGGTTTCATAGGAAAGTACACTTGCTGCTGCAAAACCGAGCAAAGTAATAGCATTTATTGCCCAATAAATTCCATAAATTAATTTTCGAGTTTCTGCTGTTTTGTCTTGAAAAGTTACTTTTACTGCCTGAAAAACATAATAATCTACCAAAAGTAAAATGGCTGCCACTATTGGAATAACAAAAAACTGACGCATAAAAATTCTGTTAAAAAATAAGTACGATAATAAACTTTCAAAAGTAAATGAATGTTTTGTTTTTTTGGTTTACGAGCAAAATACATTTGTTATTTTTCAGAAAAAAATTGTAGTTTTACGTTAAATCTATAAAAATTTAATTTTTTATCTCTCAAATAAAAATGAAAGCGATTTACAACATTTTCGAATTGTTATTTTCCATTCCAAAAAATGTAAGCATCAAAGACCAACGTTTTTATAGCGTGTCCACTACCATCAGTTTGATTGGTTTTTTTGGGCATTTGAGTTTTTTGACGCTATTTTATTTGCTTGAAATCTACTTTTTGGCGTATGTTAATATTGGAAGTTGTGCCTTATTTTTGGCTGCCTTTTGGGTAAATCGGTTTTCTTACCATCGACTTTCTTTGTTTTTGAGTTGGCTAGAAGCGGTGCTTCATTCCATGATTTGCGTTTATTTTATTGGCTGGGATTCGGGTTTTTATTTTTATTTTTTTGCCATTTTAATCATTATTTTCCTAATCAATTTCGAAAAAAACCAAACAGGCGTGGTCATTGTGGGCGTAAATGCCTTCATTTTGATGGCTTTGGCATATTTTGAGCAATTTCAAAGCCCGCAGTTTGTTGTACCTCACGAAACACTCAAACTATTGGACATGATGAACATTGGTGTTACCGCTTTTACGCTTGCTTTTTCTACTTTTTATTACAGAAATGCAGTAAAAAAATACGAATTGGAAATTAATAATCAAAAAACAGATATTGAGAAAAAAAGCAAAAAAATTACAGAAAGTATCAATTATGCGCGCCGAATACAATACGCAATTTTGCCATCTGATCAAGAAATTAATTCTTTTTTGCCAAATTTTGTAGTTTTTTATCAACCCAAAGACATTGTTTCAGGAGATTTTTATTGGTTTAATAAAGTACAATTTGATGGAAAAACCAAAATTTTTGTAGCCGTTGCCGATTGTACAGGGCATGGCGTGCCAGGGGCTTTTATGTCTTTGATTGGTTATAATGCTTTGAATGAGGTAGTTAGCGAAATGAAAATTTATGAACCTGCACAAATTTTGCGAGAAGTGGATAACAAATTCAAAAATTTGCTCAAACAAAATGAAACCGAAAAAGAAATCAATGATGGAATGGATATTGCACTTTTTTCATTAGAAAACGACCAACTTTGTTTTTCTTCTGCACAAAGAACGCTTATTTTGATACGAAATGGCGAAATTCAGGAAATTAAAGGCGATAAAAACCCAATTGGAAGCTACAAAAAATATCCAAACAAAAAATTTACCGACCACCAGATTATTTTACAAGAAAATGATTGTGTTTATATTTATTCTGACGGAATTACGGATCAATTTAGTGCAGACAACAGCAAAAAATATGGTTCAAGACAACTCAAAGAATTTTTGTTAAAACTTGAAAAAACACCAATGAATATGCAAAAAAAGGCAATTCAAACAGAAATTATGAATTGGAAAGGCGACACCAATCAAACTGACGATATGCTTATTTTGGGTTTTGAGTACAAAAATTTCTCGAAATAGGTAAATTATCAAAATAATTTGTTTATTTCACACAAATTTATTTTCAAAGAATAAAATTTTATCCCAACAATGGAAGAGAAAAATGAGCAAAATGAGTTGGCTTTACAATTTCGCACACTTTACCAACATCATATTTTGGTTGAGTTTGACATGAGTGGCAAAATTTTGAACGCCAGCCCTGCTTTCCTAAAATTAATGTCTTATTCCTTGTCGGACTTGATGAGCAAAAATTATCGTTTATTTGTGCCACAAGAGCAAAAATTTTTGCCCGAAGTCATGGAATTTTGGAACAATTTGAAAGAAAAAGAATACGAACAAGGCGAATTTTTGAGAGTAACCAAAAACAATGAAAAAGTTTGGTTGCTAGAAACCTATCACGTTTTACGAAATTCTGAAGGCACGCCTTACAAAATTATCGAATTAGCCCTCAATATTTCAGACAAAAAACAGATCGAACAACAAAATATAGAACAATTAGACATTCTCAAACTACAAGAAAATATCCTCAAAAGAACCATAAACCGAGTAAAAGAAGTACAAAAACACGCAGAAATTACAGAAATTAATTTGCAACACATTGTAGATAACACTCCAATCGTGATTTTTTCCTTAAATCAGAAAGGAATTTACACCACCATGCGCGGCAAGGGTTTGGAAGGAATTGCGATGAAAGAAGATGATTTTGTAGGAAAATCAGTCTATGATTTGCCTAATTTTAGGGAAGATATGTTAGAAAAATTTTCACAGGCTTTTAAAGGTGAAAAAATATTTACAGTAGATAATTACGAAAACGGCACTTCTTATGAATATTGCTTGATCCCTCATTTCAATTTTAACAAAGAACAAATCGGAGTCATTGGTTTTGCGATTGACATTAGTTCGCATACTAAGGCTGAACAAGAAATTATCAGAAAAAATAAAGAATTAGAGGAAACCCTAAAAAAACTCAAAAATACGCAAATGCAGTTGGTTCAGTCCGAAAAAATGTCTTCTTTGGGGCAATTAACGGCAGGAATTGCTCATGAAATCAATAATCCGATGAATTTTGTGTATGCGGGTTCGCAGGCTTTGCAGTCAAGCATTATAGATTTGACCGAAGTAATTGACGCTTATGAAGCATTGGATCAAATAGAAAATATGGAAGATTTTAAAGATAAAATACAGAAAATCAAGGCGTTAAAAAAGATGTTGGATTTTGATATGGTCAAAGACGACATTAAAGTTTTGAGCAAAGATATTCACGAAGGGGCAGTAAGAACTGTAGAAATAGTCAAAAATCTAAGAACATTTTCACGCTTGGACGAAGATGTTTTGAAAAGTGTTGATTTGCACGAAAATATAGATTCTACCTTAGTAATTTTGAGAAGTCAATACACAGATCGCATCGAAATTATTAAAGATTATGCCGAATTGCCTAGAATAGAATGTATTGCAGGGCAAATGAATCAGGTGTTTATGAATATTTTGTCTAATGCCATCGAACACATGATCGGCAAAGGTACAATCAGAATCAAAACATCTTTAAACGAAGAATCTATGTTGGTCATTGCCATTAAAGATACAGGAAAAGGAATGACTGAAGAAGTAAAACAACATATTTTTGAACCATTTTTTACCACCAAAGCAGTCGGAAAAGGCACAGGATTAGGGCTTTCTATTTCGCATAGCATTGTTGAAAAACACAAAGGGAAAATTTGGGTAGAAACCGAAATTGATAAAGGAACAGAAGTTTTTGTAGTTTTGCCTGTTTTTCAAGACGATTTTTAGAAATTTTTACGATTGTCAAGGTCTTATCGACCATTGACAACCTAAGTTTTTGGCAAAAATTTATATTTGAGTTTTTAAGATTTTATCTTTCAACAAACGCAATTCTTCGGCTTGTTTTTGGGCTTGCATCAACAAGGCATTAATTTGTCTTCCAGACTCTAAAGACTTGAAAGTCAGTGAAATACGATTTGCCGTATATCTCAAAAAATTTATTTCATTGGTAGATAAGGGTTTAAATGATCCAATTTCTAAAACTCCTTTAAGTTTTCCTTCCCAAAGCAAAGGAATTGCTACAATTTGTGTAGGCAAAAATTCGCCAAAACTTCCGACTTTTGTTTTAAGCAAATGTTCTACTAAATCTTCTCCGATATTCCAAAAAATTTCTTTTTGCGACATGGCAGCTTGCCCAATAATTCCTTCGCCCAAACTAAATTCTTTTTCTATTTCTCCTCCTTTTGCGTGGTGATATTGCAAAGTCAGTTTGTCTTCCGCCCAATCATAAAAGTAGAAAGCAGCCACTTCTACATTTAGTTGCGAAATAATGAATTTGATCATGTGTTCTGCCAACTCATCCAGATTTTCGCAGTTTTGTAGTTGTTCGTTGAGTTCTTTTTGCCCATTTTTTAGCCAACTATCCTCTCTGATTTGTACAGACATTTCTTGAAAAGACATTGCCAACATTCCAATTTCGTCTTTTTGTTTAATATCTATAAGAATATCCTCGCCTTGTGCCAACTTTTTAGATGCTTTTTCCAAAATTTGCATAGAACCTACAATATTTTTGACCAATAAAAAAGTAATCAAAACAGAAATGCAAGTAGTGCTAATGAGCAACAATACACTGATTTGTTTGGTTTCGATCAAAGTACCTTCGGCTTGATTGGTTACATAAAACGATCCCTTTTCGTTGATGCTCACCAAACGGTGCAAAATTTCGGAAGACTTGTCAAAGTGTTGTCTTGCCTCTCCGTTTAGCAAAAAAATAGCCTCCACAGGTTTGGATTCATTAGAAAGAAGTAAAAACCGTTGGTTAAATAGCAAATATTTTTCCCAATTTTTTTCAAAACTTTCAAACAATTCTTTCTCATCGTCATAAATGATTAATTTACGATAGGCTTTCTGATTTTTTACAATTTCAGTTCTTATTTCGGTCATCACTCGTTCATAATATTCTCGATCTCGTTCTGTCAACCCTGAGGCGTGTTGCAGCTCCGCAATTCTGAAATCGGAAGTAAAAACATTGATGTTAGAAATTGCCACCACACTTGGCAGCCAGTTGTGATGTACGGCATCTACATTGTCTTTAATGTCTTCCAAATTGGAAAGTGTGTAAAGATTAGTGCCAATAGCTCCCAACAAAATAATGCTAAACGCAATTGCTTGCTTATATAAAAGTCTTAAATCTCGCCAATTCATAGAAAAAATATTTGCGTAAAAAAA
>RDXG01000107.1 GCA_004292785.1 Bacteroidota bacterium | reverse complement strand
TTCGTCATTTTTTACCGCAAAAACACAAAGTTCACAAAGTTTTTTATGACTTTTTCAAGTCGAAATTTTGTTTCACGTTTTCTAATTTCTCAACTTTTTGAAGTCGAAATTTCATTTCATTTTTTCCAACTTCGTAAACTTTTTCAAGCCGAAAATTCGTTTCATTTTTCCAACTTTTCAACTTTTTCAAGTCGAAAATTCGTTTCATTTTTTCCAACTTCTTAACTTTTTCATTTCGAACGAAATTTCGTTTCAATTTTTCAAACTTCGTAAACTTTTTCAACTCAAAAATTCGTTTCACTTTTTCAAACTTCTCTACTTTTTCAGGTCAAAATTTCGTTTTACCTTTTCCAACTTTTCAACTTTTTCAAGTCGAAATTTCGTTTTACCTTTTCCAACTTTTCAACTTTTTCAAGTCGAAATTTCGTTTCACTTTTTCCAACTTTTCAACTTTTTTAGGTCGACAATTCGTTAGCGTTTTTTATAAATTTCGTGTTTTCCAATTGCAGGCAACGACCAAGGCTTGGCGAAGGCGGGGTTTTCCCAGCACAAAACTTCACACAAGCACAAAAGTTTATTTTTTATTCAAAAGTTCAAACAAGCACTTTTGCCCCGCTTTTGCCAAGCCAATGTTGCACGATGTTTTTATTTGCTTTTGATGAGTTCGTGTAACTGTTCGACTACAAAACTTCGTTTAGTATCAATGTTGTTAGTCAAACCATTTATTTCCTCCCGATTTTGAATAATGGCTTCGTAAAGTTCCTTTTGTTTAGCCTTGTCAATAGTAGGAACTTTTATTGTTTTAAGCAAATCGAAACTTAAACTATCTCGAATAGAACCTGTCGAAATAACATCGATAAACATTTTGTAAAATGGTGATTTTATGAGTTCTACCAAAAAATCGGGTTCATAAACTAAGGATTTAAACACAACATAAGCAGGACTTACCAAACCTCCTGCCAATTCTGGGGGTACTACGCCAATACTGCCTACATTTACTCGATACGGATTATAGGCAATATCTCCCGCACTTACTTTTTTGTAAGGTTGAGTAAATTCCTCACCCTTACGAAATTCGTTAAAGATAACTCCTTCGTTGTTTGTTACAGATAAAATAGGGTATTCTTTGTCTAACTCCTCATCTCCGTTAGGTAAAAATCTTTCGCTTACTTCTTTTACTTGCTTGCCAAGTTCTGCAAATTTATTTAACAAACTTTGGGCGTGATAACGAAAAAAGTAATATTTGGGGTCTATCCTGCTCTCCAAATCTTTAAAATCAACCACAAAGGACGTTTTTAAGTTCCTATCAGAGCCTCGAACATTATTATCATCTACTCTTGTGCCACTCTTATCTTCATAATGAATACTTGCAAAATCTAATAAGTTCATTTTAGGGTTAGAAATTTGCGACTGTTGGCGAAAATCTGCTAACAATAAATCTAAATCTGTCTGCTCGTTTTCTCGTAAAATAGACCTGCCACTTGGCTCAAAACCCACAAACTCTGCTGTACCCATAAAAATAGGATAGTTAAACTCCTCGCTATTTTTTAAAAAGTTTCTAACTTCTTCGGGTTTCATTCCATTTGTTTCTTTCGAATAAATTTCTGCTTTTTCTGCTGTATATTTTTGAACATATAGTACACAAGTCTTGATGGTTGGCACGCCTGACTGCACAAAAGTATGTGTAGGCAATTCAATAACTGCTCGTATTTCTGCCTCACTGTGCAAGTAATCTCGTACATATTGGTAACTTTCATTACTCAAAATGCCTAATGGTAAGACTATAAGCATTTTTCCTTCGGGTCGTAAAAGTTTTATGCCTTTCTCTAAAAATAATATTTCTGTTCTTTGTGTTTTTCGCTGGCTTAGTTTACTGCCCAAAACATAACGATTTAAAATTTCATTTTCGGTTTCTTTACTTCCAAAAGGTGGATTGGCTAAAATTATGGTGCAACCTGAATTGACTTTGTTTTTGTCATATTCATTCGGTTGGTATTCCTTTTCCTCGCTGTCTTTGAAAGATAAAGCATTGCCTCGAACTATTCGTTTGCCATCTCCCCACATCATCATATTAATTTTGGCGGTGCGTGCTGCTCGTGGCTCTGCGTCTATTCCGTAAATTTGATTACTTTTGATTTCCTCTAAAAAATCCTCTTTTTTAACACCTAACCTCTGCCACATTCCACTCGGTAATTTTTCTGTCAAAAATTGCATTTCGTCAAAGGCTTTTATCAAAAAACCGCCACTGCCACAAGCAAAATCTACAATGACATCATAAATGGATATTTCTGCCAAAGAAACCATAAAATTTACCACAGGGCGTGGCGTAAAATATTGTCCTAAGCCTTTGCCTCGTAATTGTGTAGGTAAAAATTCCTCGAATGCCCTGCCTTTTATATCAACATCACCATTTTTTAAGGTAAAGTTTTGCATTTTCTGTAAAACAGATTTCAAGGTATTTACTTTGAGGTTTATTTTTGTGTTGCTTTCAAAAACTTCGGGATAAAACTCTTTTACTGCTTTTTCAAACCAATCATTTACATAACCGACACCTTTCCCAAGCATTTCGTACTCCGATATTTTCTCGATACTAAGCATATTGGCGTTTTTATTCTGTTTTAGCCATTCTTCCTCCGCAAATTTTAGGAATAAAACTTTGCTTAATTCGTCAAAAGCAGCAGAAGGGTCGAGTTTATCTCCGTCACGAATAAAATTGTGAATAGTACGAAAAAATCTGCGAAAATCTTTAATTTGTTCTTGGTTAGGTTGTGCAGGAATATTAGGCTTTTCGATAATGGCACTCAATACATCTGCATAAGAAATTAGTTTTTTCAATGCTAACCAATTAGTTTTTTTCAACTCCTCAACACTTGTTTCTAAAATATTTATTCGAGTATTAGAAGAATAATAACCTCGCAAAATCAAAGTTTTACCATTCGTAATAAGGCTAAAAGGGGTTTGTAAAGCAAAAGCATAACTATCAACTTGGTCGATGCCTGCTTGCAAGGTTTCAGTAGGTTTTTTAGCCTCAACCACAATAAGAGGTTTTTTATATTTTTCGTGCAGGGCTACCAAATCCGCTTTTTTCGTTCTTTTTTCTCTACCCAACGTCATTTTTACAGGGTAATCCCAATTCAGGCAACTATTCGGGTAATTTAGTGTTTCGTTAAATAAATTTTGTAAAAATTTCGTTTCTACATCTCTTTCGGTTTGAAATAACATATCCGTTGTTTAAAATATCGTGCAACGGAAAAGCATTTGTGCAGGGCGGGTTTTGATAGCACTATTGCCCCACAAGGCACTAAACCAAATAAAAAGCACAAAAGTTCATTTCAGCACCTTAGCCCGCCTTGCACAAATGCAATGTTAGCGGTTTGTTGTTTGTTCGTCAAATAAGTTTCCTTTCGTACACACTTTCTACCTTTTCTCGCAAAATTTCAATTAGTTCTGTTTGCATATAGTCGTAGTCGTCTGGAATATACAAACATACAATTTTTTTATTCTTATAAACTTCTGGGAACTTCTGTCTAATAAAATTTCTGTGATGTTTTTCCATAACAACTACACTGTCCGCCCAATCTAAAATTTCTTCTGTCAAAACTGTATTTGCAGATTTATCTGTTCCTGCTGATTTTACTTCAAAACGTTTGTCTGTTTCATAAATTTTATGTGCGGTAGCACTTCTCATTCTGTTTACTGTACAAACAAAAAGTAATTTTAATTTGTAATTTTCCGACCAAATTTTTCGCATCAAAGGCGTTATTCGCCAACAATCTTCAAGGTCTTCATTATCAAAATAAGCCCAATAGTGAATAGTATATTCGTGAAGTTTAAATTCGTCTTGTAATATCTGCTGAATTTTATCACAATATTTTAAAAAGAGTTCGTCTGTTTCTTGGTCATTTGTTGCCTGAATGATAAACTCCATTAGAACAAACTTTTTATCATCATTTGTTTCTGTTTCATAGTGTTCTTTCGACAGTTCTTCTATTGCTTGTTTTGTTCCACACCTGAAAGTTGGTTTCATTCGTTCCTGTTTGTTCGTTTTACAATAACCGCTAACGGAAAAATGTTTGCGAAGGGCGGGATTAAATAGCACTTTCCTTGCCCTACGCACAAAGTTTGTAGAAAGCACAAAAGCCTAAATTACGCACATTAGCCCGCCTTTTCGCAAACATAATGTTGTGGGCAGTTTTTTATTGTTCATCACAGTACCCTTTTTTATCCATTTTCATATTCTGTATGCCCCATTGGTACATACTGTCAATGATTGGTAAAATTGTTTTGCCAAACTCTGTGATAGTATATTCCACTCGTGGCGGAATTTCAGCATAAATAGTCCTTTCTATGATGCCATCAGTTTCCAATTCACGCAGTTGATTGGTAAGTGTTTGCTTACTAATTTCAGTAATATTTTTTAGCAAAATGCTATAACGGTTTCCACCAGTCCGTATCGAGTGAATGATACTTGGTTTCCATTTCCCACCGATAATATTCATACAGTACACCACAGGACAATTGCCTAGTGCGAAGTCTTTTGTCTTTCTAATTGCTATATTTTCCATTGGTCTAAAAGTTTAGTCTATACACAGTTTTACTATCTATACAAATTATTTAGTCAAAGGTAATACTTTTGTTTTATCATTCATTTAAAACTTCAAAAAATATGAAAGCAATTCAATATAAAAACTTTGGTGCTTCTGATGTAATCACAGTAGCCGAAGTTTCTCAGCCCGTTATCAGCAACGAAAATGACTTGTTGATACAAGTAAAAGCCGCAAGTGTAAACCCATTAGACATAAAAATAAGAATGGGTTATATGCAACAAATGCGTCCAGTTCAACTGCCATTCACACCAGGTTTAGATGCTGCTGGAATTGTGGTAGCTGTTGGGAAAAATGTAAGCAATTTCAAAATTGGTGATGAAGTGATTACCGCAACTATGGGAAATGCTTATGCCGAATATGTGTTGGCAAACGAGGCTTTTGTTTCCTTGAAACCAAAAAACATTTCGTTTGAAGAGGCTACTTCTTTGGCTGTAAATATTGGGACGGCACAAAGTATCCTATTTACAGAAGGGAAATTAGAAAAAGGGCAAAAAGTATTGATACAAGGTGCAGCAGGTTCTGTTGGTGCTACAATGGTTCAATTAGCCAAAAATGCTGGGCTTTATGTAATTGCAACCGCCTCTGGCAAAGGCTTAGAATTTGTAAAAAATTTAGGAGCAGACGAGGTGATTGATTACAAAACGCAAGAGGTAACAGCACTTGTGAAAGAAGTTGATTTGGTGGCTGATTGTGCAGGTGGCGAATCTCAATCTAAACTTTTTGAAGTCCTTAAAAAAGGAGGAAAATTATTGAGCATAGCAGGAATGCCTTCACCTGAATTGGCACAAAAATAT
>RDXG01000233.1 GCA_004292785.1 Bacteroidota bacterium | reverse complement strand
TAATTGCATCATCAAATAAGGTCAAGGTCAATTTACTTCTAAAACTCTTTGGTGGAAACAAAATTTTCCAATTACCGATTTGATTTTTATAAATAAAATATAACACAGATTTTAATCTGTGGTTTGTAAGTTGTTGATAATCAGTTATTAAGATTTTATTAAAAAAAATAAAAAAATATTTTTTACTACGCAATTCTGTTGCGTACTAAGGTTTTTACTTTGTATCATCAAATAAGGTCAAGGTTAATTTACTTCTAAAACTCTTTGGTAGAAACAAAATTTTCCAATTACCGATTTGATTTTCACGAAGCAGTAGTTCAATGGTAGAATAGTAGCCTTTCATAGCTTTGAAATTACCTTTTAGGTCAATCTGGGCTTACTTCAGATATTTCACGCTACTGACGTTGGTTCGATTCCAACCTGCTTCGCAAAAAAAGGTCAATCGTGGCTTACTTCTCGCCGAAAGGCAATCGACTCTTAATCGCAACAAGCCACGAAATTACCTTTTTTTATTTATTTATCAGTTTTTTGAGGTCAAGGGTTGCTTACTTCTTTTTTTATAAAAATAGCGACTCAATTATCTAAATTTCTATAAAAATGAATCCATTACAAACCATTGCCTTGCGTTATCAGGCGATTTTTATTCCTTTGTTTGAAGAAAACACAGCAAAAGACTTCAAATTGAAAGGCACAACTGCAATTTTTGTGTCGAATTTGGCTAAATTGGGTTTTAGCGTTTCCGAAAAATTGTTGAGAGCTTTGAACCAAAAAACGCCTACTTTTCAGGCAAATTTGCTCGAACAATTCAGAACGGTGATGGGCGTGAACAAAAATTGGACTCCGCTTGTCAAAGGTTGGGATGTGCCTACAGGCGAAAGTGAAATCGACCATATTTTAACTTTTTTTGCCAATGTTTTTGGTGTAAAAGGTACAAAATTACAATGCGGACACAGCATTCCTGCGGGAACTTTTCCTTTGGAAAGATACAACGGTTGCCCTTTTTGCGGAGCGCCTTTTGAGTTCGGAAAAATAGAAAATTATGGACAAGGTAGCAAAACAAAATTGCTGAATTTGTGGACAGAAAAGGAGATCAAAAATGCTTTTGCAGACTTGTTAAGCTCAAAAACGGCTCTCGATGCTACACAAATGGACAGCCTACGAATTTTGTTGGTAGAATTGCCTTTGCCTGATGTTCAAATTGGCATGAAAGAAACTTTGATGGCAGTCATTGACATTTGCATGGGAGAAAATCAAGGCGAAAAAGTGCAAAATTTCTTCAGTTCGCCAACCGATATTTTGCGTTATTTGTGGTACAAACACACTGGTTTTTTGCAAATTGTTGAGCCTAAAACCATTGTCAAACGCCACGCAAACAACAACCAACACATTAACACATGGCTAAACCAAAGCGGAAAGGCAAAAATAGGAGCAAAAGCCGCTTTAAAGTTGCGATACAGCAGAAAAACGTCTTTGATTGTCGCAAAATGGTTAAACAATTTGACAGCAGACAGCGAAAAAATTTGCGAAATGATGCACCCAAAACGATCCATGTGGGTACGTTTTATCAGGGCGTTGAGATTAGCAGAATATAGCAAACGCAAAGGTTTTGAAAAATTGGCTGAAATCTTAGACATTTTTTATAAACAAGAATATACCGTTTGGCAGGGCAGAGTGAACTATTACCGCTTAAAATCGGATATGGAAAATACGTTCAAACTCTTAAAACAACGCCCTGGTTTGTTTGCTAGATCGTTGTTTTCCAATATGTTATGGTTTGGAGCAGAGGAAACTGTGGGAGCTTTTTCGGAAGTAATTGACAAAGTGCCAGCGCGCTTGGTGTTTACTTTGAATATGTACGCACAAAATTATTTTGTCAAAAACCAAAACCGAATTGTCAAACCTTTGGGAGGAGTTTCTAAAAATATTTTGCCAAATCTGTTGTTGTCGATGTTTGATGAAAACCAATTGGATCAGATGAAATTGGCAGTAGAAGGTTTAAGTTTGTTGGCAATTAAAAAAAGATTTGCGGAGATCAAAACCGAAAGCAAAACCATGTACATCGACCCATATTTGTTTAAAGTGCCTGTTTCTATTGGCGACAGAGGCGAAAATGTGCAAGATTTGCCTTCAGCATTGATGGGAACTCGTTTTGAAGTTGAGGGCGATACTGTGCGTTTGTTTATGCAATGGGGCGAAGGTTTGCCTGCACAACATTTGGATATGGATTTGAGTTGCCATATTGCCTACGAAAATGGAACGATAGAAATTTGCTCTTTTAGCTACTTAACCGCCACAGGTTGCAAACACAGCGGAGATATTCGTAGTATTCCTAACAAAGTTGGAACGGCAGAATACATTGATATTGAGGTAAATAAATTGCGAAAAGTAAAGGCAAAATACGTAACTTTTACTTGCAATGCGTACAGCAACGGCGCAATTACGCCTAATTTGGTGATCGGTTGGATGAACAGCAAATTCCCAATGAAAATTTCTGAAAAAACGGGAGTTGCCTACGATTCTTCTTGTGTGCAGCATCAGGTCAGAATTACGAGTAGCGTTACAAAAGGATTGGTTTTTGGAGTTTTAGACGTGCAAAAAAACGAAATTATTTGGCTAGAAATGCCTTTTGACGGACAAGTGATTCAACAATTAGACACTCGAAATATCGAGGCAATTTTGGCAAAATTAGAAAGCAAAATAAGCATCGGAAGTTTGCTAAAAATTAAGGCAGAAGCCCAAAATTTGCAGATTTTGGAAAGCATTTCGGAAACCGAAACCGCAGACGAAATTTATGACCAAGCATGGGCAATCAATACGGCGGCAGTTACAAAGTTGCTCGTGGATTAAAGTTTTTATATAAAAAAAACATTTCTTTTTTGGGAAATGTTTTTTTATGGTTTTATCTCAAATGCACCAAGGTAACGCCTGCACCACCTCTATCTGGGTGTTCGTCTTCCATCGATTTTACTTCTTTTCGTTTTTTGAGAACATCACGCACTACAGTCCGCAACACTCCGTCGCCTTTGCCGTGTACAATTTGCAAATCGTCATAAGCAAGCATGATCGCATCGTCCAAAAATTGTTGCAATTTTGGCAAAACTTCTTCTGCTCTACAACCTCTTAAATCGAGTTTAAAGGTAAAATTTGCCAATTTTTCGTTCAAATCCATGCCTGAAGAAGCGGCTTTTTTTAGCGGTTCGATAGCCCTAAATTCTTTGCGACTAATTTTTACCAAACGTTTCATTTTCATGGTAGATCGCAACTCGCCGATCCTAATTTCTACGTCTTGATTTCTGATCGCTACCACTTCTGCCACAGTGTCTTGGTCTTTGACCTTAACATAATCTCCAATCGAAATTTGACCGCCAACTTCTTGAATATCAGGTGTTTGTGCTTTGACTTTTTTCTTCTCCTCGACCTTAATTTCGAGATCAATTTCCTCTTTAAAATCCTCGATGTCTTTTCGCAAAACTTTTGTCAAATCTTTGTCAGCTTTGCTTTCTACAATACTTCTGATCGTATTTTCGATTTTTCTGTTTGCCTTTGCCAACAATTCTTTTGCTTCTGTTTTTGCCTTTGTGATCAACTCTTTGCGGTTAATTTCCATTTCCGATTTAAGCAAATTGTATTTTTCGAGGGTTTGCGCCAATTCTTTTTGTCTTTTTTCGGCTTCGATATTTTTTTCTTGCAAAGATTTTTTTTCTACTTCCAAATCTTTCAACAATTTTTCCATATCGAGCTTTTCTGTACCCAATTTTAGGCGCGCATTTTTGACAATTTCTTTGGGCAAACCTATTTTTTGGGCAATTTCTAAGGCAAAAGAAGAACCTGGTTTTCCAATATCGAGCATAAAAAGCGGTTCGAGGTTTTGCATATCAAAACGCATTGCCCCGTTTGTGAGTCCTTTGGTATTTTCTGCGAGCATTTTTAGGTTGGTATAATGGGTTGTAATCACGCCCCAAGCCTGTTTTTCGTTCAAACCTTCCAAAATTGCTTCGGCAATCGTTCCGCCAAATTGTGGTTCTGTACCTGTTCCAAATTCGTCTATCAAACACAAGGTTTTTTTGTCCGCAAAAAGCAAAAAATGTTTCATGTTTTTCAAATGCGAACTGTAGGTACTCAAATCGTTTTCCATCGATTGTTCGTCGCCAATATCGATGTAAATGTTTGAAAAAATGCCAAAAACCGATCCTTCCTGCACAGGAACTAACAAACCGCATTGAAACATATATTGCACCAAACCCACCGTTTTCAAACAAACCGATTTTCCGCCTGCATTAGGTCCCGAAATCAACAAAATTCTGTCCGTTTCATCGAGTTTGATGTTCAAAGGAACTACGGTTTTTTGTTGTTCTTTAAAATTCAAAAAAAGTAAAGGGTGATGTGCATTTAGCCACTTTAAATACGATTTTTTTTGAAATTCTGGCAAAATAGCCTCAATTTTGAAGGCAAATTTGGCTTTTGCCCTAATAAAATCGATCAAACCCAAGAAAAAATAGGCTTTTTTGAGTTCAGGTACAAAAGGTCGAATTTTTGAAGTGAGTACAGTCAAAATTTTGACAATTTCGCGCCTTTCTTCATATTCCAACTCCCTAATTTCGTTGTTAATGTCCAAAGCCTCTTCAGGTTCTATAAAAACCGTCTGCCCTGAAGCCGAAGTATCGTGAATGAAACCTTTGAGTCTGCGTTTGTATTCGACATTGATCGGAATCACTGCCCTGCCTTCTCTGATGGTCAAATTGGCATCTTCACTTAAAATTCCTTGACTTTTTAGGCTTTTCATGATCTGATCTATTTGCTTGCGCAAACGGACTTCTTCGGAAGCAATTTTACTTCTGATTTTTTGCAATTCTACAGAAGCATTGTTTCTTAGTCTGCCCGAATCATCAATAATTTTGTCAATTTCCTTCAAAATTTGAGGATCAACGCTAATTCCTACGCACAATTCGGTCAAATTTGGGTACAAACCAATTTCTTGTTTTTTGAAAAATTCCAAACAAGCCAACACAGTTGCCAAAGATTTTCGCAAAGTATAAATTTCTTCTTCGAGCAAAAAAGCGTTTTCGATGCTTGCTTTTTGCAATTCGCGGCTCACGTCAGAAAAATTATTGCTCGGAAAAGCCTCGCCTGCCTGAATGATTTTATAAAATTCGTCAGCTTGCCCTAACAATTTGGAAAGCACATCAAAACGGTCTGTAAAGCGGATTTTATCGACAAAATCTTGCCCGATAGTGCCACTGCATTCGGCTTTGATCAGTTCTCGGATTTTGTCAAAACCAATTTTGTTTTCGTAATTTTTTGGGTAAATCAAAATATTATTTTTATTATTTAAGTTTTTGCAAAATACGTAAATATTAATCATAAAATCATTAAGCAAAACAAAAAATTTAATAAAAGCAAGCCAAAACCTTCAAGCCTTTATTTGGAAAACTCATTTTAGATGTTTACTTTTGGCGCAAATCAAATCATTTTTTAAACCCAGCAAAAACCATGAAATTCTACCAAACACTCGAAAAAGAACTCAAAAAAGAAACTAATTTTGTTACTGACAATGGCGAACTAAAAAAATGGATCATCATTGACAAAGCACAAAATTACGATCCTGATTTGATTGCTTTGTTGCTTGCCCATGAAGACTTAAAAGCAAGGTTTTTTGTGGAAGTAAAGGGAGTTTTGGTGTTTAAACAAAGTTTGTTGATTCTGATGTTGGAACAAAAAAATTATTTGAACGATAGTTATACCGCCTACAAAAACAAAATAGGTTTGACCATTGACAAACTATATTTGAAACAACGCAACGAGATAGAGCTGGTGTGGCCCTTTAAAGATTGTATTTTGGAAGGTGGGCAAAGCAAAGAAGAAGACAAAAGGGCAGAAATATTTTTTAACCAAACCCTTGCACAAGAAGAAATTACACAACTGCTAAACCCTAAAGTTTTCACAAAAGGCAAACGCTACCACAGCGAAGGAGAGCAGGAACTTACAAAATTTAACAGAAACGAAAAAGGTACTATTACCGACAACCTTATTATTAAAGGCAATAATTTGTTGGTTTTACATTCTTTGAAAAAAGAGTTTCTAGGAAAAGTAAAATTGATTTACATAGACCCGCCCTACAACACAGGCAACGATGGTTTTAAATACAACGACAATTTTAACCATTCTACTTGGCTTACTTTTATGAAAAATAGGCTCGAAGTGGCTAGAGAATTGTTGAGTGAGGATGGTAGTATTTTTGTTTCCATTGATGACAATGAATTTGCATTTTTAAAAGTTTTGATGGACGAAATTTTTGGAAAAGAAAATTTTGAAACTTGTATTTCTAATGTTGTTAAGCCTGAAGGAAGAAATTATGGCAATGTTGCCAAATCTACGGACTTTATTCTTGTTTATTTTAAAAATAAAAATGAAGAATTGTTTAATGAATTAGAAGTAGATCAGGCTTTTAAATACCAAGATAATGTAGGCGGATTTAATATAAAGGAATTAAGAAATGGAAATTCTGCATTTCATATCCAAAATAGAAAAAACCTACATTATCCAATGTATGTCCAAAATGAAATTGATAAATATGGATTTTATAAAATATCTTTAACAAAAGATGAAAAATCAATATTTGAATGTTATCCTCCTATTTTTCAAAGTGGAATAAAAGGAGTTTGGCGTTGGGGAAAAGATAAAGTAAAAAATCAATTATTTGATGTGTGTGCAAAAAAAGTAAATAGCACCTTTGGTGTTTTTCAGAAAAGAAGGAAAAATACAGTTAAACCAAAAAATTATTTTAATGAAAAAGAGTTTTACACAAGCAAAGGTACACAGGAAATGAAAGATTTAGGTTTTCAAAATTATTTCACAAACCCAAAACCTGAAAAATTATTAAAACGCATCATTGAAATAGCTACACAAAAAAACGATTTGGTATTAGATTTTTTTGCAGGAAGTGGCACTTCGGGCGCAGTTGCACACAAAATGAATCGCCAATATATTTTGATTGAACAAATGGATTATATTCACGATCTGATTGAAGCTAGATTAAAAAAAGTAATTGGAGGAGAAGAAGGTGGCATTTCAAAAGCAGTCCATTGGCAGGGCGGCGGCGAGTTTGTGTATGTGGAACTCAAAAAAAATAATGAAACTTTTATGGAACAAATCCAACAAGCAAATTCTATCGATGAACTGTTGCAAATTTGGGAAACCATCAAAACAAAATCTTACCTTGACTATAACGTAGATTTGAAAAAACAAGCAGAAACCATGAACGAATTTAAGGCTTTTCCCTTAGAAAAACAAAAACAACTTTTGGCAGAATTGTTAGACAAAAATCAGCTTTATGTCAATTTGTCCTCGATAAACGATACGGATTTTGCAATTTGCGCAGAAGACAAACAAATTACTAGGGATTTTTATAAAATGAAATAGCAAACACAAAAAACTATGAGCAAAAAACTAGTTCGTTTTGATTGGGCAATGAAAAAATTGCTTCGCCATAAGGCAAATTTTGGCATTTTGGAAGGCTTTTTATCAGAATTGTTACGTTTTGACATAAGCATAGAAAGTATTTTGGAAAGCGAAGGCAACAAACAAGACGAATACGACAAATACAACCGAGTCGATATTTTAGTCAAAAGCCAAAATAATGAATTGATGTTGGTCGAAGTGCAAAACGATTCTGAAATCGATTATTTTCAAAGAATGATTTTTGGTGTGTCCAAATTGGTTACCGAATACATTAAAGAAGGCGAGCCTTACGGAACAATCAAAAAAATATATTCCATAAACATTGTTTATTTTGGCTTAGGGCAGGGCAAAGACTATGTTTACGAATACAAAGGTGAGTTTGTGGGTTTGCACACAAACGATATTTTGCTACCTACACGCCCACAAAAACAGAATTTTAGGGTAGAAAAAGTATCTGATATTTTCCCAAAATATTTTATTTTGAAAGTAAATAATTTTAATGATGTAGCCAAAAATACACTCGACGAATGGATTTATTTCCTAAAAAATAGTGAAGTAAAAGAGGATTTTGTGGCAAAAGGTTTGGATAAGGCAAAAGAAAAAATGCTTTACGAAAATTTGTCTGAAGAAGACAAGAAAATGTATAACCGTTCTGTAGAAAATCGCAGAATAGAAATGAGTGTGATCTATACACGGGAGTTGGAAACAGAACTCAAAATCAAAAATGAAGTTCAGAAACGTGATGTTGAAATTGCGAAAAAACTTATCAAACGCAATTTGACAAACGAAGAAATTTCAGAAGACACCGATTTAACCATCGAAGAAATCGAGCAATTACGGAACAGCAAAGAATAAAAACCATACTTAGACAAAATTTAAAGCTAGGCAGGTTTAGAATTTTATAAAATTTAAAAAAATAACTGTAGCACAGACTTTAGTCTGTGCCATTTACAGGCAAGAGCTTACATTACAAAAAAAAATTATGAATAACAAAGCATTGTTATACGATACATTTCTTCAGGAATTTGGCAAAAAAGGTCTTGCAAATGCCTCTGTTCCTAATTTTATTACAGACAATTTAAAATCTGGATTTGGTCAGAGGGCTTATCAAATAGAAGCCTTTAAGCGTTATATTCTTTTCCATACAGAAGATTTTGATGGCAAGCCTTCAAAACCTTATCATTTGCTCTACAACATGGCAACTGGTAGCGGAAAAACATTGGTGATGGCAGGTTTGATGCTTTATTTGTACGAAAAAGGCTACAGAAATTTTTTGTTTTTTGTAAATTCAAACAACATTATCAAAAAAACAAAAGATAATTTCTTGAATCCACAGGCTTCGAAATATTTGTTTAGCAACAAAATAGTGATTGGTGGCAAAGAAATTCAGATCAAAGAAACGGATACTTTTGAAAGTGCGGATAAAGAAAATATCAATATTGTATTTACCACCATTCAACAACTTCACCACGACCTAAACGATACCAAAGAAAACAGTGTAACTTACGAAGATTTTAAGGACAAAAAGCTGGTTTTGATTGCTGACGAAGCGCATCATTTGAGTTCTGCAACTAAAAATAAAGGTGCTTTATTTGGCAGTTGGGAAGGCACTGTACTAGAAATTTTGAAACAAAGTTATGACAATATTCTTTTAGAATTTACGGCTACCCTTGACTACAAAAGCAAAGAAATCATTGCCAAATATTCAGACAAAGTAATTTTTAAATACGATCTTTCGCAGTTTAGACAAGACAAATATTCAAAGGAAATCAACCTATTTCGATCCAATTATGACGAACAGGAACGCATTATTCAGGCTTTGATCCTCAATTTGTATCGTCAGGAGTTGGCTACTTCAAATTATATCAATTTGAAACCTGTCATTTTGTTTAAAGCAAAAAAAACGATCAAAGAATCTGAACAAAACAAAGCCAATTTTCATCAGCTCATCAATCAACTTTCGGCAGAAAAGATCGATAACATCAGAGAAACTTCTACGGTTTCGGTCATTCAAAAAGCGTTTAGTTTTTTTGATTCTAAAAATATGCCTTCTTCTGTACTTGCTCGCCGCATTAAATTTAACTTTCGTTTTGAAAATTGCCTTAGTGCCAACGAGGACAAAGAAGCAGAAAAAAATCAATTACTTTTGAATACTTTAGAAGACGAAAACAACCCAGTCAGGGCAATTTTTGCCGTACAAAAGTTGAACGAAGGTTGGGACGTGCTAAATTTGTTTGACATTGTGCGCTTGTACGAAGGGCAAAATTCGGGAGGATCAAACAAAACCATTGGCAATACTACCCTTGCAGAAGCGCAACTTATTGGGCGCGGAGCGCGCTATTTTCCTTTTGCCCTAGAAAGAGGACAGGATAAATACACCAGAAAATACGATCACGATCCAAATAACGATCTGAAAATTTTAGAAGAACTCCATTATCACACCAAAGAGGACAGCAGATATATTTCTGAACTCAAAACTGCACTCATCGAATCTGGAATTTATGAAGATGAGAATAAATTTGAAATCAAAGAACTTTTTATGAAAGAGGAGTTTAAGAAAACAGATTTTTATTTGTATGGAAAAGTTTTTATAAACGAAAAAATAGAAAAATCGTATCAAAATGTGAAATCCTTTGCAGATTTGGGAGTTTCAAAAAGAGATTTTATATATCATTTGTCTTCTGGTGCGGGCAAAATATCGGTAGTTTTTGAAGAAACAGAAGAAAGTAGTTTGGAAAAATTAGAATCCGTTGAGCCTAAAAATATCAAAATTTCAGAAATTCCATCGCATATTCTTGCTTTTGGGTTGGCACAAAATCCGTTTTTTTATTTGGATAGTTTGCAAAGATATTTTCCCAATGTGGCTTCACTAGCTAATTTTATGACTAGCCCTCATTATTTGGGAAGTTTAGGAATCACTTTTAAAGGTTCAACATCGCGGCTTTCAAACATTAGCTACCAAGATTATTTTCGCGCTGTTCAAGGACTTTTGCAAAGTATTGAATCAGAAATAAAATTGAATTTGACAGAATTTGAGGGAGATAATTTTGTTGCGCAACCAATTAATAAAATTTTTAAAAAAGAAAAGAAAATCAAAGTTGAAAAAGGCACAATAAAATCAAATGGGCAAGAAGAACTTGTAGGAAATAAGGCTTGGTATGCTTATAACGCCAATTATGGCACCATCGAAGAAAAGAGATTTGTAGAACTTTTTGCGAGAAAATTCGAAGAAATCGAGGCAAAATTTACCAATATTTTTCTCATTCGCAACGAAAGAGATATGAAAATATTTAATAAATTTGGCGAAGCATTCGAACCCGATTTTTTGTTGTTTTGCAAACAAAAACAAGGCAAAGAACTGAATTATCAGGTTTTTATTGAGCCTAAAGGAGTACATTTGTCTGATTATGATCAATGGAAAGCAGATTTTTTGAAAGAAATACAAGAGGAAAGTCTAAAAATAGATAGTAAGGATTATCTGATTACTGCCGTTCCTTTTTTCTATAATTCGGCTAGTGAAAATGATTTTAAAAAATCGTTGGAAAATGTATTGGACATCTAAAAACTAAAAAACTATGAGCAAAAAATTAGTTCGTTTTGATTGGGCAATGAAAAAATTGCTTCGCCATAAGGCAAATTTTGGCATTTTGGAAGGCTTTTTATCCGAATTATTGCGCTTTGACATAAGCATAGAAAGTATTTTGGAAAGCGAAGGCAACAAACAAGACGAATACGACAAATATAACCGAGTCGATATTTTAGTCAAAACAGAAGATCAAGAATTGATGCTGGTCGAAGTGCAAAACGATTCTGAAATCGATTATTTTCAAAGAATGATTTTTGGGGTTTCCAAATTAGTTACAGAATACATTAAAGAGGGCGAGCCTTATGGAACAATCAAAAAAATTTACTCGATAAATATCGTGTATTTTGGCTTAGGGCAAGGCAAAGACTATGTTTACGAATACAAAGGTGAGTTTGTGGGTTTGCACGAAAACGATATTTTGCTACCGACCAGCCCACAAAAACAAAATTTTAGGGTAGAAAAAGTATCTGATATTTTCCCAAAATACTACATTCTGAAAGTAAACAATTTCAATGATATTGCCAAAAATACACTCGACGAATGGATTTATTTCCTAAAAAATAGTGAAGTAAAAGAGGATTTTGTGGCAAAAGGTTTGGATAAGGCAAAAGAAAAATTGCGTTATGAAAGTTTGTCTGATGAAGAGAAAAAGATGTATAACCGTTCTGTAGAAAACCGCAGAATAGAAATGAGTGTGGTTTATACAAGAGAAGTTGAAGCGCAGTATAAAACCCAAGTTGAAATTGAAAAAGCCACAATTAAAATTGCGAAAAATGCAATTAAAAAAGGCTTTGATAACGAAACCATTGCAGATTTAACAGGTTTAACCATCGAAGAAATAGAGCAGTTACGAAACTGATAATGTAACATAGCCTTTAATCTTTGCTTTGTAATAAAAATATTCACACTAATTTTTAAACTAAGCAAAAATTTCTAATTTTGCCTTGCAAAAAAGCCAAATCAAAATGAATATATTGCTTTCTTCGGTACAAATTTTAGACCCCGATTCGCCTTTTTATCGTCAAAGAACGAATGTTTTGATTCGTGATCATCGCATTGTTTCCATAGGAAATGAGCATTTTGAATCCGATCAAATTGTTGATTGTCAAGCATTTAGCCTTTCGGCAGGTTGGTTGGATATGTTTTGTCATATTCCTGAAGGTTCGGAATGGAAAGACGATTTGCTTTCGGTTTCGCAGGCGGCAGCAGCGGGTGGTTTCACTGAAATTGCGATGCTTCCAAACACGCAACCTGTTTTGCAAAACAAGCAAGCCATTGAGTTTGTGAAGTCAAAATCGAAATTTTTGCTTACGCAAATTCACCCCATTGCGGCGGCAAGTTTGGAAACCGAAGGCAAAGACATGACAGAAATTTTGGATTTGAGGCAGGCAGGCGCAGTTGCTTTTTCTGATGGTTTAAATCCGCTAACAAGTGGGCGTTTGCTGGTTAGTATTTTGCAATATCTCCAACATTTCGATGGTTTGTTGATCAATTTGGCAGAAGAAAAATCGATGACCGAATACGCCACCATGCACGAGGGAATTCATAGTGTAAGTTTGGGTTTGAAAGGAATGCCCTCCGTTGCCGAAAAATTGGCAATTATCAAGATTTTGGAATTGTTGCGTTATGCGGGAGGCAGAATCCATTTGTCAAAAATATCTACTTCCGAAGGCGTAGAATTGATCAGAAATGCAAAAAAAGAAGGTTTGCAAATTACTTGCGACATCGCCGCCCATCAATTAGCCTTCACAGACGCAGATTTAGCCGATTTTGATACCAATTTGAAAGTAAAACCGCCTTTCAGAAGTCAAAATGATATAGAAAGTTTGATCGCAGGTTTGCAAGATTCTACGATTGATTGCGTGGTTTCCGCACACGAACCGCATGACGAAGAAGGCAAAAAACTAGAATTTGATTTGGCAGAATTTGGCATTATTGGCTTAGAAACGGCTTTTGCCTCATTAAATACCTACGCAAAATTGTCGGTAGAACAAATGGTAGAAAAATTGGCTTTGAATCCTCGAAAAATTTTGGGTTTAGAAATTCCTAAAATTGCCGTTGGCGAATTGGCAAATTTAACCCTCTTCGATCCGTTACAAACATGGACTTTTACAAAAAAAGATATTCGTTCAAAATCTAAAAATACGCCTTTTGTAAACCATGTGTTTACAGGAAAAGTAATAGGCGTTTTCAATCAATCTCAATTTCAATTATTTTTATGATTTTACGAAATATTTTGTTTAAAACTTCTTTGCAAGGTAGTTTTTTGACTGCCATTGCTTGTTTTTTGTTGTTTGTCGGGCTTCATTTCACAGGTTTTTTTCCTTTGCAACAGCACCGTTTTTTGTATTTTCCTATTTATTTAGCAGGAATTTTATTGACCATCAAATATTTTAGGGACAATTTGAACCATTACGAACTCAAAGGTTGGCAGGGGATTTTGATGGGTTTGTTGATCAATTTTTTTACGGCTTTATTTTATTCGGTTTTGGTCTATTCTTTTTTGAGAATGAACCCAAATTTGTTGGCAGAATACCAAAATAATTTGAAAGCATTGGCGCAAGCAGGTTTCGAAAAAGCACAAGAAGAGTCGGATAAAAATTTGTATAAAGGCATTTTGGAGGGCGTAGGCAGTGTTTCCGTAGGCGAAGTTTCTGTGGATATTTGGTTTAAAACGTCTTTAATTGGTTTTGTAATGGCAATGGGTTCGGGGGTTTTTATGAAAAGGACTTTGTAAGTAAAATAAATATTTTGGCGAAAATTAATTTTCAACTTACCCAAACAAATTGTTTTTGGGCTTGGGTTTTGGTCATAACCAAATAGGTTTTGATATTCAATAATTTTGCGTAGGACTTAAATTTGTCCCGATAAGAATCATTAATAACTGAAACATAAGTCGTATCTGTTTCTTTCCAATCCATAATCGTAAATAATTTGATGGTAGTGTTATTGGAAATAGTGAAGGGAGAACAAGCCTGAATTTGCTTTGCATACGGTTTTCCTAACAAAATAGAAATAAACATAAAAAGACTATCAACCGATTTTTTAACTAAACTGTCAATATGACCTTTCTTCCTGCCTGCCTTTATTTTATCAATTTCTTGTTTGTCAAAATTAGGATCAATTTCTTCATTCAATTTATCACTATTCCATCCTTTTAACTCAATCAAATACAAAATATCGTTGTTTTGATCGTACCAACAACAATCCATTTCCTGAATATTTTGAAGATTTTTATGTCCTTGACAATTTTCGAAACGAAAAAAATTTTCATCAGGAAAATTTAAAGTAATTCCGCTTTCTGTAACTGTTGGCATATTTTTAAGAATTTAGTTCAATATCAATTTCTTGGTCAAACATTTTTACTGATTCTTCGATGATAGAATTATTTGGCAATACGCCATCTATCAAATCGTGAAAGGAGGCTTGAACGCTTTTTCCTTGTTCTTTAGCAAAATTCCAACAAAGAGCATTGAGTTTATCTCGTTTGGCACAAATAGCTAATTGTTTGATAATGAAATAGTTATGTGTAGCCAGAAATATTTGTACTCCTGCTTTGCTTATTACAACCAACATTTCTACCAATTTTCTTATGGCTTCAGGATGCAGGGCGGTTTCGGGTTCGTCCATAAATAATACTGTGCCTTTTCGAAGTTCTCTGTTGTTAATAAGTGTGTTTAAAATGCCAATTTTTTTAATTCCTTCGGCAGTTTGTTGCATAGAAAATTGTTGATTCCCTTTTTTGAAAATAAAAGGTTGCTCATTATTGCCTGTTTGTTCTATTTTTCCTTCAAATAAATCTTCTAAAATTTTATTTACTTTGCTTAATTCATTTGCTAGTTTTCCTTTGGTAGAACGCAAATCTAAAGAGTTAATAAGGTCTAAATAGGTATCATCAAAACCAACTCCATAAAATTTATTTCTAATGTTTCGAATATCTGAAAAAGCGGTTAAAATTTCTTTAGCGGGAATAAAAAGTGCATTTATCGACTCATCTCTAATTTGTTTTATTTGCTCTGTGCAGTTAGTTATTGATTTTTCGGTTCTTTCGCCAAAAGAAAAGTTAATATTTTGTTTATATTTATGATTGCCTGTGATATCAATATTTACATCTAATTTCTCATTTGCACCTTTTTGCACCAATTCACCTAAACCACTTTTTATAGGCATAAAAGTATCTATCAGTTTATCAGCCAAATCTTTTCTGAAAGTAAACGATATATTTGCGTTTGATTGTTTCAAACTATGTATTTCTAAACTTTTTAGAGTGGCGTACAAAAGTTTCAAAATACCTGTTTTACCTGTGTCATTTTTGCCAATAATTAAATTAATTTGAGGAATATTTTGTAGGCTCAAATTGGAATGAACCATAAAATTTTTGATATGAATAGAATTAATCATAAATTTTATTTTTTAGAATACGAATAAATAATAAAGTGCTTTTCAGAATTAATTTAGTGCAAAAATAGACTTTTAATAAGGAAAAACTAATTTTTTTAATAAAAAATTTAAAATATTTTTTACTCTAAATGAAAAAAATAATGTTTCCGTAGGCGAAGTTTCTGTGGATATTTGGTTTAAAACGTCTTTAATTGGCTTTGTAATGGCAATGGGTTCTGGAGTTTTTATGAAAAGGACTTTTGAAAATTCTTTGGAAAATAAGAAATAGTCTTTTATTTTTATTAGACTTTTGTCAAAATCTATTGTATTTAATTTTAAGTAAAAGATTTTGACAAAAGTCTGAAAATCAGGGCGTTTTTCTAAAAAAATCTAATAATTTGCCTTAATTCTGCCAATTTGTTGGATGCGTTTCATTGCCATTTCGGTTGCAATTTCTTGGGCATTGCGTTGTTCTTTTTCAGAATTATTCAACACTTCCAATACAATGTTATACAAGTTTTCGGTTTTGGCTCTTGCCCATGACTCATTATATGTTCCGCCAATTTCAGTGGCAATATTAATCACTCCGCCTGCATTGATCAAAAAATCGGGAACGTAGGTAATTTTTTTTTCCAAACACAAATCACCATGTTTTTTTTCGTCTGCAAGCTGATTATTGGCACAACCTGCTATAATTGGTGCTTTTATTCTTTCCAAACTACTGTCGTTGATGGTTGCCCCCAATGCACAAGGCGAATAAACGTCCAAATCTAAATCATAAATAGCTTGCAAATTGACTGTTTCTACTTTGTATTTGTCCGCCACTGCTTTCAAACGATCTGCGTACATATCGCTTACAAAAACTTTTGCATTTTCTTTGACCAAATAATCAATTAAAATCTCGCCCACGTGTCCGACTCCTTGAACTGCAATTTTTTTTCCGTTCAAACTATCTGTTCCAAACACTTTTTTTACTGCAGCTTTAATGCCTACGTATGTTCCCAAAGCGGTCATTGGTGAAGGATTGCCGCTTCCGCCTCTACTTTTGGGTAAGCCTGCCACATATTTGGTTTCCATGGCAATGTATTCCAAAGATTGCATGGTCATTCCTACGTCTTCTGCGGTAATATATTTTCCGTTCATATTTTTGATAAACCTACCAAAAGAACGCATCATTACTTCACTTTGATCTTGGCGCGGATCGCCAATAATAACCGCTTTTCCTCCACCAATATTAAGTCCCGCCAAAGCATTTTTGAACGTCATGCCTCTAGAAAGTCGCAAAACATCTGTCATTGCGTCTGCTTCCGAAGAATAGCTCCACATTCTTGCTCCACCCATAGCAGGACCTAAAACAGTATTATGAACTGCAATAATTGCTTTTAAATTGGATTCTGGATCGCTGCAAATCAAAATTTGCTCGTGTCCCATGCTTGCAAGCTCATCAAATAAACTTTTGCTGGCATGAGGAATAATTTTTGACTTCATAAGAAATGTATATGTGTATTTGGTTAAAATAAAAAATTTTGCTATTGCATGAATTGTCGCGCAATAAAGCAAATAATTTTTATTTCTCAAAAAGAGCTAAAAAATGGATACTCACAAAGACTTATATTTTTTGTTTTAATTGCTTATATTTTAACAATTTTTATCAATTAAACAAAAAAAATGAAATAAAATTGCCAATTTTTACGAATAAAAACTATATTTGCTTTTTGGAAAAACATAAAAACAGAATTTCATTAAAAAAAACTGTTTTTAAATAAAATATTGATGTATGAAAATTTCCTATAACTGGCTCAAACAGTTTATAAAAACCGATCTTTCTGCCGAAAAAGTGGGCAAAGCTCTTACTTCTGTCGGCTTGGAAGTCGAACATATTGAAGTTTACGAACAAATAAAAGAAGCTTTAAAAGGTGTGGTTATTGGTGAGGTAATCACTTGCGAAAAGCACCCTGACGCAGATAAATTGAGTGTAACTACTGTAAATATTGGCAGCGAAATTGTGCCAATCGTTTGCGGCGCACCAAATGTGGCAAAAGGACAAAAAGTAGCCGTTGCAACCGTAGGAACGGATATTTTTAATGCAAAAGGTGAACCTTTAAAGATAAAAAAAGCAAAAATTAGAGGACAAGAATCGCAGGGAATGATTTGTGCAGAAGACGAAATTGGCTTGGGAAATTCGCATGATGGAATTATGGTTTTGGATACAAATCTGCCCAACGGAACGCCTGCAAGCGAATATTTTAAACCTGAATCCGATTTTACGATTGAAATTGGTTTGACTCCAAATCATATTGATGCTGCCTCACATTATGGCGTAGCGCGTGATCTAAAAGCCTTATGGAAAACAGATTTACAAAAGCCTGATATTCAGAGTTTTACAGTCGATAACCAAAATTTGAACATCGAAGTTATTGTCGAAAATACAGAAGCTTGTCCGAGATATGCGGGGCTAACTATTAGCGGAATTAAAGTTCAAGAGTCTCCTAATTGGTTAAAACAAAGGCTGTTAGCGATTGGACTTTCGCCAATTAATAACATTGTTGATGCTACAAACTATGTTTTGCACGATTTGGGGCAACCTTTGCACGCTTTTGATGCCGACAAAATAACAGGTAAACAGGTCAGAGTCAAGACTTTAGAAAAAAATACTTTGTTTAAAACCTTAGACAAACAAGACCGCAAACTTAGCGAAAACGATTTGATGATTTGTGATGCAAACTCAAATCCTTTGTGTATTGCAGGAGTTTTTGGTGGTTTAGAATCTGGAATTTCTGAGCAAACACAAAATATTTTCTTGGAAAGTGCCTATTTTTCGCCAAATTATGTGCGCAAAACTTCACTTTTTCATGGCTTAAAAACAGATGCTTCTTTTCGTTTTGAAAGAGGAATCGATCCAAATATCACAGTTTTTGCACTCAAACGCGCCGCTTTGTTAATAAAAGAGTTGGCAGGAGGGCAAATTTCTTCAGAAATTGTGGATATTTATCCAAAAATTATCGAAAATTTTGTTTTTGAGGTCAAATACAAAAACATAGATCGTTTGATCGGAAAAGTTTTGGATAGAACTTTGATCAAACAGATTTTAAACGGTTTAGAAATTGGAATTTCGCAAGAAGACGAGGAAAAATTTACAGTTTCCGTTCCGCCTTATCGTGTGGATTGCCAAAAAGAGGCTGACATTGTAGAAGAAATTTTAAGGATTTATGGTTATGACAACATCGAGCTAAGTCCTTACTTAAATACGGCTTATCTTGCTGATTTTCAGAAAGTTGATCGCTTAAAAACTACTTATCAAATCATTCAACTTTTGGCGGCAAATGGCTTTTGCGAAATGTTTAATAATTCATTAACCAAGCCCGCCTACGCAGATTCTTTAGAACAATTTGCCAATAAAAACGTAGTGATCATAAACAAATTAAGCGCAGATTTGGAAGTGATGCGCCAAACTCTGTTATTTTCAGGTTTAGAGGCAGTTTCTTACAACATCAACCGAAAAAATAAGGAATTAAAATTGTTTGAATAAAACGGCAGAAAATTGGCAACAAAAATCGCAAAAATCTGATTTTCATACACTTGTAAATACTTTGCAACTATTATTAGATCGTTTGCGAATCGATAATTTTGAACAGCAAAGTAGTGGCAACGAAATTTTCCAATATGGGCTTTCATATATGGTAAAAAATCATGTTTTTGCACAAATTGGTTTGCTCAAAAAATCTGTAACTTCCCAAAACGACATTAAACAAGACGTTTTTTATGCAGAATTGGATTGGGATTGGGTAATTAAAAACCTAAAATTGGGCTTGTCTTTCAAAGAAATGTCCAAATTTCCTTCAGTTCGCAGAGATTTGTCTCTGGTCATTGATCAAAAAGTAAGTTTTGAAGAAATGAAAAAAATTGCTTTTCAGACAGAGCGCAACATTTTAGAAAAAATAAACGTTTTTGATGTTTATGAAGGCGAAAATCTTGGTGAAGGTAAAAAATCGTATTCCATGAGTTTTATTTTGCAAGATTCTAACAAAACTTTGACCGATCAAATGATCGAAAAGGCTATGCAAAAGCTCATGAACGCTTTTGAAACACAAGTTGGAGCAGTTATTAGGAAGTAAAATAAAAGTTTTATAGAAAGGCAGTATAAATAACATTTTTTCAAAAAATGTTATTTATACTGCCTTTAAAAGCATTTTCTTAAATAAAAAATTTATGGAAGAGAATTTGCGTGAACTTGAAAAAAAAATTCAGGTTTTGCGAAAAGAATATTTGCAAATGCAAGCCAATCTACAAAAGGCAAACAGCAGGATAGAGGAATTGAACGCTAAAGTAGAAGAGCAAGAAGTGCGTTTGCAAGAACAAGAACAGCAAGAACATATTGACAAAATTGCAGACACTTTGGAAATTAATGGCTTAAAATCAGCAGAATTACAACCTGTATTGGACGAGTATATTCAAAAAATAGATCATTGTATTGCATTTTTGAGTACACAATTGTGAGAAAGAAAAGGTTTTAATGAATTGATTGACAGTTATTTAGAAAAATAGAATGGAAAAGTTTGACAAAATTAAGAGTGAAAATTTAATGCAAAATCGAATTTGTGCATTGTTTATAAACGTTTTAATTTTTCACAATTAATTTAAGAAAAACATGGGTGAAATACCAGTTAAAATCAAAATTTTGGACAAGGAATACATTATTCGAGTGAGTGTAAAGGATGAGTTGTTGGTGCGCAGAGCAGGAGATATGTTGGCGCATTTTTTACACGAAAAGCGTGAAAATTCTCATATTTTTGACAAACAAACGTTGCTTTCTATGGTGGCTTTTGATTGTGTATTTGAGAAATTGTTGGAGGAAGAGGAAAAAACCAAGTCCGTTCAAAAAATTGAAAATTTAAACCAATTACTTGAGGACATTACATCAAAAGATGACTCAGAAAAAGGTTGAAAATATTGGTTTGTGGGTTTTCTGTTTTCTGAACCCAAAGTGTTGTACCATACCAACGGCTGCATAAGCAGCTGATTATCAACACTTTTAATTTTTAATAATGTTAGAATATATCATGGTGGCAATTGCTGCCCTTGCTATTGGAATTTTTATTGGCAGGTGGTTATTGCGTAGAGTGTTCAAGAAGTTGGAATTTGACGCCCAAGAAAGGGCAAATTTGGTTTTAAAAGAAGCGGAAACAAAAGGTGAAAACCTGAAACAAAACAAAATTTTAGAAGCAAAAGAACGCAATTTGAAATTGAAAGCGGAGCTTGATGATGAAGCGAATAAAAAGAAAAATTTGCTGATCAATAACGAAAATAAACTTCGCAAACAAGAAACAAAAATCAAGGAGGTAGAAACCAAACTCAAACAGCGCGAAACGGCAATTACAAAATTGCAAGATCAGATCAGATTGAGAGGTTTGGAACTAGACAAAGTAAAAGAAGACCTAGATTTGCAGTTCAAAATTGCAGAAAATAAGTTGGAAGAGGCAGAGCAAATCAAACTTTCGCAGGTGGCACAATTAGAAAAAATTGCAAACCTAAAAGCAGAAGATGCCAAAAAACAACTTATTGAGGCTTTAAAAGACGAAGCACAAAGCAAAGCATCGGGAATGATCAAGCAAATTGTAGAAGAGGCAAAATTGACAGCAACCAAAGAAGCTAAAAAAATTGTCATTAACACAATCCAAAGAACAGCAACCGAACAAGCCATTGAAAATTGCGTATCTGTTTTCAATTTGGAAAGTGATGATTTGAAAGGAAAAATCATTGGCAGAGAAGGCAGAAATATTAGGGCTTTAGAAGCAGCAACTGGAGTCGAAATCATTGTTGATGATACGCCAGAGGCAATTATTATTTCAGGTTTTGATCCTGTAAGAAGAGAAGTTGCAAAACTTTCTTTGCAAAGATTGGTTACTGATGGTAGAATTCACCCTGCTAGAATCGAGGAAATTGTGGCTAAAACCACCAAATCCATCGAGGAAGAAATCATCGAAATTGGCGAAAGAACGGTTATTGAATTGGGAATTCATGCTTTACCGCCAGAGTTGATCAAAATTGTAGGAAGAATGCGTTTTAGATCGTCTTACGGTCAAAATTTGTTGCAACATTCCAAAGAAGTAGCCAAACTTTGCGGATCAATGGCTGCGGAATTGGGCTTAAATGCAAAATTAGCTAAAAGAGCTGGTTTGTTACACGACATCGGAAAGGTTTTGCAGGAAGAAAATGAGTTGCCACACGCCATCGCAGGCATGAATTTGGCAAAAAAACTCAAAGAAAACCCTGAAGTTTGCAATGCAATCGGCGCACACCACGACGAGATCGAGATGACTTCTTTAATTTCGCCAATCGTTCAGGCTTGTGATGCCATTTCTGGTTCACGTCCTGGTGCGAGAAGAGAGATGATGGAGTCCTACATTCAACGTTTGAAAGATTTGGAACAAGTTGCTTTATCATTTAAAGGGGTTAGCAAATGTTATGCAATTCAAGCAGGGCGTGAATTGAGGGTTTTGGTAGATGCAGACGATGTTACAGACAAACGTTCTAGCCAATTAGCATTTGACATTTCCCAAAAAATTGAACAAGATATGCAGTATCCTGGTCAAATTAAAGTTACGGTTATTCGTGAAACTAGGGCAGTGAGTTTTGCCAAATAATAAAAAAAGCGTTATAAAAAATAACGCTTTTTTTATTTTAACATACTTTTGTTTGTAAATTTTCCTTCCTCATTAAAAAAAAAGATTGTTTTTTTATGAACAATTCCATAGCCGTTCATTTCGTCTTTTTCTACATTAAAATCTATGTTTTCTGTTTTTTGTGAGGTTTCACATTCAAGGGTTTTAAACTCAAAAATGTCCGTAATTTCGTTTTCTGAAAGACTATTTTTGACATATTCCTTCATTAATTTTTTAATTTTTTCATCTTTGACAATTTGCCAAAGTTCTTTTGGAGTTCTATTGATAGTCTCTCCCAAAAAATTCCACCACAAACCGTCTCCATAACTTTGCCAAGAAACAGTCAAAACAGACTCCAAATCAGCTGTTTTCCATTCAACTTTATAGCGAAAATAATGCGAAACAGTTTGATCTTTATAAAATTGGAAAACTTGCGCTTCTTTGTGAAAATGATTCATAAATTCGTAAACTATCTGATTTTGGTAGTTTTCTTTGCGAGTTTTTTCGTTGATTTCAATGATTTCAAAATTTTTGGCTGCTGTAGTTTGGTAACGATCTTGTGCAAAAATTGTGAAAAAACTTGTTGAAAGCAAAATGAATAAAAAGAATTTCATGGTTTTTGAATTTAATATTTTGCTGCAAAGAAACAGTTTTTTTCTAAAAAATGCTCAAATTTACCTGTTTTTTCTACCTCGATTTATTGATTTTTATTTTGGTTAAAAAAATAGTCAAATTTGAACACATTTATTAACGTCTTTTTATTTCAAAATGCCATAATAATATCTATATCTAGCATTTTCGCCTATATCGAACAATACATCACCATTAAAAGCAGGCGAATGATATTTTTCATATTCGTAATATAGATCATCATCTTCTTCATTATAAAAAGGAGAAATATATCCTTCTGATAAATTATGGGCTAGTCCAAATTTAGGCAAAAAAGGCAATATTTGCTCGTTCATAGTTTTCTCGTCAATTTTAAGTTCATAATTTTGCCATTTATTTTCGTGAAAAATTGGATGAGAATTTTGGAATGAACCCACCAATATCTTTTGCGTAAGTTGCATTTCTTCATTCAAATCGGGTACTGTTCCATGACTTTCTAAAGTATTAAACATCAAAATATTTGGTCGTAAAGGTACATAATGCACCATAATTGGCGATGCTTTACTAATATCCTGATTGTTGAAACAACACAATAAAAGCGGGAATTTTGAGTAGGTTTTTCTGAAAAAATCCATAAACTCCTCTGAAATGTTAGGATTTTTATGTGAAGGAATATTTTTTAATGTTTCTTTTAAAGCCTCTTTTGAAACATTATTTAGGATTGCAATATGATAAATTCCCATTTCCATGACATAATTTTCGCTGTTTGAAGGCATGATACCGCGCATTTTGGGTAGTCTATCTTCTATCATTTTACTTAGAAAATCAGGACAGTTCGATGTATCCACAATATTTTCTGGTGTTAATTCCTGCTTTGACTGAATTGGCAATAACATACAATTCGGCAAATTTGAAAGATTTTGAGGCATATTTTGGTAAGCCAAAACGTGTCTATACCCATATTCTGGATGCATAATTTCCCAAGAGCCAATATAGGTACTCGTTAAAACAGAATTTTCAACAGTAACACACATACAAATTTAAGTTTTAAGGTCTGACGCAAGATAGCAATTTTTTTGTTAAAAAAACAAAATCAAATATTTAATAAAATAACTCAATTTAAGCAAGTTCCTTATTTCGGAAAATATGAATCTATAATTTTATTTGCAAAAGATAATAAAAAAAAATATATTCGCACCTTTGTAAAAACGAAAAAATTTGAACTCAAAAAATTAAAGAATTATGAATTTGTTAGAAAAAGTAGCCAAAATTCAGCCTTCGGATTTTAATTATATACTTCCTGATGAATTAATTGCCCGTTTCCCGATGGCAGAACGAGATTCTTCGCGTTTGTTGGTTTATGAAAACCGCAAAATGACGCATCGAAAATTTAAAAATATTTCAGAATATTTGGGCGCACAACATTCTTTATTTTTTAACAATACTAAAGTGATTCCTGCTCGTCTGTACTTTTATAAGGAAACAGGAGCTTTGATTGAGTTTTTTCTGTTTAGCCCTATTTCTGCAACCATCGAAGAGGCAATGAATATTACTTATCATGCTTGCTGGAATTGTGCCATCGGGAATTTGCGAAAAATGAAAGATGCCCGAACTTTGATCAGAAAAGAAGTTTTTGAGGGCAAAGAAATTGAGTTTATCGTAACCATTTTAGATAGTCAAAGCGCAGAATTTAGATGGAATTCGGGTCATACTTTTGCAAAAATTCTAAATATTTTTGGCGAAATGCCGCTTCCGCCTTATTTGAAAAGAGAAGTTGAAGAAAGTGACAAAACCAAATATCAAACCGTTTATAACCAAGTGGAAGGCGCGGTGGCAGCACCGACAGCAGGTTTGCATTTTACAGAAGATTTGATACAAAACCTTGAAAAACAAGGAGTTGAAACTAATTTTTTGACTTTGCACGTTGGCGCAGGAACTTTTCAGCCGATTAAAACAGATAACATTATTGATCACCCAATGCATTCCGAACAGATCATTGTTTCGCAGGAAAATGTACGAAATTTATTAAAAAACAAAAAGATTGTAGCCGTAGGCACTACTTCTTTACGGACTTTGGAAAGTTTGTATTGGTTTGGTTTTGAATTGTTAAAAAACCCTGATGCCCTTTTCAAAATTGAAAAATTAGTTCCTTATCAACAACCGATCAAAACATTGCCAACTGCCAAACAAGCCCTAGAAAAAGTGCTTGAAATCATGCAAAAAAGGCAAATTAATGAAATTATTGGGCAAACAGAAATCATGATTGTGCCTTCCTATTCTTTCCAAATTTGTGATGCTTTGATTACAAATTTTCATTTGCCTTCAACTACTTTGATGATGTTGATCGCTGCTTTTGTGGGTTCAGATTGGAAAAAAATTTATCAAGAAGCTCTAAACAAAAAATATCGTTTTTTGAGTTTTGGCGACGCTTCTTTGCTGTTTAGAAAAGTCTAAATTTTTTTTAGTTGAAAAATTACTGTTAAAATCTTAACATTTTTTTTTAAATTCATTTTAAAAATATAACTTTGATCGAATATTTTTCTGTAAAAATTATTCAAATTTTCATTTAGCCAACAAAAACATTCATTTGCCTAGTAAATTATTGTTTAGATCGAGTATTTTGTTCTAAGAATAATTTAAAATCGTTTTCGATTATATCATTTTTCGTTAAAAAATATAATTTTATAAAATTTAAAAATACCAAACTCAAAATAACTTTTCCACCAAAAAGCCAAATACTATGCGTAATCTATACTTGTCTTTATTGAAATATTTTTCTATTGTTGCTTTTATTGTTTGTTGTTTTTCTGAAAATATACAAGCACAAGCCAATTTTAATATAGGAATTACCAATAATGGTTGTCAGATAGCCACTTATCAGTTTACGGATGCCTCAGGGGGAGGCACTCCAGCTTATGATAGGGTAGATTGGGATTTTGGAAACGGAAATATTAGTTTGAATAATGCCCCACTTTCAAATCAAAGCGCGTCTTATAACGGGATCGGGTTTTATACAGTGAAGATGACTTTGATGAACGGCGGAGCTTTTGTAACGATTGCACAAAAAAATGTCATTGTTTATAAAAATCCTTCCCCTGCTTTTACAGCCAATCAGGTGTCTGGTTGTACCGATTATACCGTAAATTTTACAGATCAAAGCATTACAACTGATCCTTTGGTGGGGACAGTGGTACAAAGAATCTGGAGTTATGGGGATGGCACCACAGAAACCTACGGAGATGGTATAAATCCGACTGCTTTGGGTCAAAATCCTGTTCATACTTATACCAATCCTGGTGATTTTCAGGTGAGTTTAATTTTGAAAACCAGATCGCCAGAGGCAGTTCCTGGCGTAGCCAATCAGCCTGTTTGTACTGCTCCAAATATTAAAACCAAATATATAAAAGTGCGTTATTCGCCTGTGGCAGATTTTGTGCAAACGGCTTTTAATTGTAATGCTCCGCTTAATGCCACCGAAATTACTTATTCTAGCACTTCTACTGTGGCTAGTTTTCCTCCGCCTGCGGGAAAAATTTTGAGTTATGAATGGAAATCTAATGGGGTTATATTGGGTACAAATTCCTCAATTACGGTATCTTTTATCACCACTGCTACTTATGGTTTGAGTTTGACCGTTACCACAGAAGACGGTTGTGTGAATACAAAAACAGCATCGATTCCAATCACGATCAACAGCAATAATTTTACAACAGCTACCGCTTCGGGATCGAATGTTTGTCAAGATGTAGCCATCAATTTTACAGGTGTTGCTTCTTCTGGAACGCCAACTTCTTGGGCATGGAGTTTTGGAGATGGCAATACGGCAAGTATTCAAAATCCGGCTCATACTTATTTAACAACAGGTTCAAAAACGGTTAATTTGGTTACAGGTTTTGCTGATGGTTGTTTTAAAACTGCTACGCAAACTTTGAATGTTTTGCCTTCGCCTGTGGCAACTTTTACTGCGAATAAAACAAGTTTTTGTGCAACAGGAACAGCTACTTTCTCGCCATCAACTGTGGTTGCGGCAAATACTTACGAATGGTCTTTTTATGATCAAAACAATAATTTTGTAACAGTTTATACCCGATCAGGAGCAAGCCCAAACCAAAATTATACATATAACACAGATGGAGATTATAGAGTAAGTTTGAAAGTTACAAACCCAAATGGTTGTTTTATAATTTCGAATGTGCCAAATTATATTTCTTTCAAAAAGCCAAATGCCAAATTTAGTTTGATAGGTTCTAGGCAGTCTTGTGTAAACGGAACGATTCAGTTGGCGGCAGGTTTGCCGATTGTATCTTCGCCCAACGATCCGATCAATTCGTATCAATGGACTTTTACCAATACACAATCTCCTTTTAATGTGATCAATGTCAATACGGCGGCTGTTCCAAATATCTCACAACTTTTTTCTGTGGCGGGAGTCTATAATGCCCAATTACAAGTAAGTTCTCCCACAGGTTGTACGGATACTTTTGTAACAGCAAATTTGATCCAAATTGCGGCTCCGCCTGCAACTCCTACTTTGACCGTTACAGACAATAGGGGAGGAGGAGTAACTTGCCGAAGAGGAGCAGGAGATACAGGAATTAATTTTAGTTTTACCATTCCTTCAGATGCCGATTCTGCCATTTTGGATTATGGCGACGGAGTAAAAAGAACAGTTGTAGGCACAGGAACTAATTTTACTACTTCCAATTATTTGCCGACCATTTCTGGAAATTTAACTCCTAGTTTGATTGTCTTCAAATTTGGCTGTCCGACTACAGGCAATGGGGCAGGTTATACGGTTACAAATCCTATTGCGCGTTTTTCGCCAAATGCGGGAGCTTGTGCGGGAGGTGCAACGATTACATTCAATAATAATAGTTTGCAAAATGCAGGTACAAATTATGTTTGGGATTACGGTGATGGCGTAACTTTTAATGCGGCAACACCAATTGATGCTACCCATACTTATTCGGCGGCGGGAACATATTTGGTCAGATTGACAGCCACCGATGGCGGCGGTTGTTCTGATTACATAGAAAAATTGGTTTATGTGGCAGAATCGGTTACCAATTTTACAGTTGCCCCAAATGCAGGTTGCGGAACGGTTGATAATCCTTTGACTGTTTTGTTTTCGAACATTCCAAACAGTTCGGTTATTACCCAATGGAAATGGGATTTTGATGGCGACGGAAATTTTGATCAAACCAGAACAGATGCCAATAATTTTACTCGCAATTTTACTGTTCCAAACAATACAGCTTATGCCACAAAATTGCAAATTATACAATCTAATGGTTGTGTTTTAGATTTTACCAGATTTATAACTGTTAATGGACCTATTCCAAATTTTACGACTGCTTACAATACAGGTTTGGCTTACGCTTGTACAAATAATGCCGTAGATTTTGCAGATGCTTCTCAATATGTGCCTGCCACTTCTACCAATGCGGGGTATTTGTGGGATTTTGGCGATGGTGGCGGAGGAATTACTGTGAATAATGGTACAGCAACTCCAAAACATACCTATACAAGTTCAGGAACTTATACCGTTTCTTTGAGAGTTACAGACAATAACGGTTGTAACGACAGAGCAATTAAAACCATGAAAATGGTGGTACAAACCAGCCCTGTGGCTAGTTTTACTACTGCCAAATCGATAGAATGTACCGAAAATACAGTTTTGTTTACCAACAATTCTACAAGTTCTTCTTTGAATTTTTGGACTGTTACAGAACAAAACGGTACAGTTTCTACTTTTACTACTACAAATCTTCCCTACAAATTCCAAACTGATGGCTTTCATACAGTTACTTTGGTGGCTCAAAATGCAAACGGTTGTAAAAGTGTAATTACCAGAAATATTAGAACCATTACGCCAGAAATTAGAGTAAAAGCAAGCGATGGCGTAGAAGGAGCTTTGGGCATAACGACTGTTTCTGCTGAAAAATTAAACGGACAAACATTAATTACTGCGGTAAAAGATGGGGTAAATTTGACAGGAGTGAGTTCTTTGGCATTTAGTTGTCCTCCAGGACAAGTAAATTTTAAGGCTAGTTTGACAAGTGCCGCCGCCTTTACTACTGTAACTACTTGGTATTGGGATTTTGGTGATGGAAATACTGCTTTTTCGCAAAACCCAACGCATACTTATTTGTTGCCAGGTTCTTATGAAGTCAATTTAATTGCCAACACGCAAACAGGTTGTATGGCAAAAATTCCTGTCATGACAGGTTTAATTACTGTAAATGGACCTATTGGCAAATTCGATTTTCATAAAAAAAATATTTGTTATGCAGACGAAGTTACATTTACAGGTTATGCCCTCAAAAAATTTAAGTCTATTGAGTGGGATTTTGGTGATGGAACAACATCAGGTGTAATTTATTTGACTCCCGCTGAATACGCATTGGCAGAGGCAGGCACTATTTTGGCGGGTAAGACGCAAATTAGCCACGTTTATGATCAGCCAGGGGTGTTTTTTCCGTTCATGATTTTGAATGACGAAAATAATTGTAAAATTGCTTATCCTTCCGAATTTGGACCTGTTCGTTCTAGCGGAAATCCGAAGGCATTGTTTGGCACAAGTGTAGGAACTCAAATTTGTACCAATTTGGGCGTAAATTTTTTAGATGCAAGTACGCCTGATAATGCCACCAAAACGCACCCAAGAGCAAATCAATTAGGTTATGATATTGTGAAATGGGAATGGCATTATGGTATTAACGGAACAGGTTTGGGCAATTCTTTTACTACAGGAAATGCTTTTGATTATGTTTCAAATGATCCTACACATCCTTCACAAACCATTTCTTACGAAGAATCTGGTTTTTATACCGTAACTTTAAAAACTACAAC
>RDXG01000232.1 GCA_004292785.1 Bacteroidota bacterium | reverse complement strand
CCGAGTTCACGTTAATATTTCGAAAACCTCTGCATATTGTAGGTTTTCGACCATTTCTAAAAGTTCTTTTTTGGTCATATTTCTAATTTTTTGCTAATTTAAAAACAAATTTTGGAATGCAAAAAACTACTAGAGCATTGCGTTTGTAATCCTAGCCAGATTTTTTGTTTATTTTGAAAATAAAAGCAAAAAAGCACGACATTTGATATAAGAACTCTTAAATCTAAGGCAGATTTTCGTTTTTTTTCTACAAAATGATAAATTGCAAAAAAATTAAACCAAAAAATATGAAAAATTATTTGTTTATGCTCTGCTTTTTCTTGTTTGCTTGCAAAGCAAGTGAAAATAAAATTACGCAAGAGCCTAACATTCAGACAAATAGCAATATTGTGCATGAAGTGCAAAATCTTCAACAAAACATAGTTTCTGTGGCAACAGATAGCCCCAAAATAGCCGAAATTCCCGTTTGGATCGCCAAAAAAGATGCTTACAAACCCGAATCAGACAAAAAATTCAAATTGTTTCACACCAAACTCGAAGTAAGTTTTGATTGGAAAAAACAATATTTGTATGGAACTGCCACACTTTCTATAAATCCTTATTTTTATCCACAAACAGAAGCTATTTTTGATGCCAAAGGCTTTGAAATTTTGTCGGTAGAAATGATTTTAGACAAAAATATACGAAAATTAAATTATGAATATGATAGTCTCAAACTCAAAGTTTTTTTAGAAAAACCTTACAACAAAAATGAGCTTATCAACTTGAAAATCAGGTATATAGCCAAACCCAATGAACGAAAAATAGGCGGAAGTGCAGCCATTACTTCCGACAAAGGTTTGTATTTTATCAATCCAACAAACGATGAAGCCAATAAACCCCAACAAATTTGGACACAAGGACAAACCGAGTCGAGTTCTTGCTGGTTTCCAACTTTCGATTCGCCAAACATCAAAACTTCACAGGAAATCTATATTACCGTTGATTCCGATTTTCAAACACTTTCCAACGGAAAATTAATTTCTTCAAAAAACAATGCCAACGGAACTAGAACAGACCATTGGAAACAAGAAAAACCTCATGCACCTTATTTGTTTATGATGGCAATCGGGCGTTATGCGGTGGTCAAAGACAAATGGAAAAATTTGGAAGTCAATTATTATGTCGAACCAAAATATGAAAAATATGCCAAAGATATTTTTGGAAATACACCTGAAATGATGACTTTTTTTTCAGATTTATTAGATTTTCCTTTTCCTTGGGACAAATATTCGCAGGTGGTGGTCAGAGATTATGTTTCGGGGGCAATGGAAAATACTTCGGCTTCAGTTTTTATGGAAAATTTGCAGGTTGATAAACGTTATTTAATTGACGATCATTGGGATAAAATTATTGCTCACGAGCTTTTTCATCAATGGTTTGGTGATTTGGTTACCGCAGAATCTTGGGCAAATTTGCCTTTAAACGAGTCTTTTGCCAATTATGCCGAATATTTGTGGGTCGAATACAAATATGGCGAAAGCGATGCTCAAGAACTTTTGAGAAACGAATGGTACGAATATTTGGACGAGTCCACCACCAAACAAGAACCCATGATTCGCTATCATTACAAAGAAAAAGAGGATATGTTTGACCGACATTCTTATTCAAAAGGCTGTTTGATTTTGAATATGTTGCGAAAATATGTAGGCGATGAGGCTTTTTTTACGGCTTTGCAAAAATATTTGAAAAAATATCAGTACAAAAACGCTGAAATTCACGATCTTAGGCTTGTTTTTGAGGAAGTCATTGGGCAGGATTTGAATTGGTTTTTTGATCAATGGTTTTTATCGGCAGGACATCCAAAAATTGCCATAGAAGACAGCTACGAAAATGGCGAAATCATATTGAAAATCAAGCAGTTACAAGATACACGTTACACGCCAATTTATGTGTTGCCTTTGCAAATTTCTTGGGTAATTGGTGGAAAAAAAATCAATGAAAACATCAGAATTACCCAAAAAGAAGAAGAATTTAGGTTCAAAGTATCCCAAAAACCAGAAACTTTTTATTTCGATGCCCAAAAACAATTATTAGGCGAAATTATTTTAGAAAACAAGGGTGTTGAAGACAATTTGGCAAAATTTAAGTATGCAAGTAATTTTTTGCAAAAATTTGATGCCTTAGAAAACCTGAAAAAAGACTTTGACAACGAAAAAGTCAAAGCATTGTTTATCAAGACTTTAGATGACAAATTTGCACAAATTCGCAATCTTTCGATTCAAGTTTTTAACGAATATGCAGGACAAGATCAGAGTCAAATTGCAGAAAAATTGAAAATTATGTCAAAAACAGATAAAAATTCTACGGTTAGGTCGACAGCTTTAAATGTTTTGGCTTCTTTTGGAAACAAATACACCAATTTTTTTATTGAAACTATGCCCGACAGTTCGTATATTGTACTCATGAGTTCGCTTTATGGCTATCACAATTCGGGCGGAGCAGACAAAATTTTGGACTTTTTGCCCACTTACGAAAACCTCGATTATTTGCCTTTGGTGGTTACTCTTGCCGATTTTTATGGCTACTATAAAATGCCAAATAAAACGGATTGGTTTATTCAAAAAATCAATAACCAAAACGGGCAGCCACAAGTGTATATCATCAATTATTTGGGAAATTATTTGTTGAATCAAAGTGCAGATGCCAAACAAAAAGGCTGTGATTTTTTAGAAAAAATGGCTTTATCAAGCAAAAATTTTCGCCTTCGAATTGCTTGTTTTCAGGCAATGACTTTGCAAATAGAAGATTTGCCCAAACTCAAAGAAAGCCTAGAAAAAATCAGAAATAAAGAAACAGACGAAAGAGCTTTGCAGGCTTTTAAATTATTTTTAGGCGAATAATATTAGGTTGAAATAACGCAAATTTGCATTGTTTTTTTGATCACCAAAATACATTTGTATATTTGTGTGCATTTTTTATTATTGAAAAAAAAATCATGAAGAAAACGCTAGAACTTACTTTGAGTCCCGAAATTGCCTTTGATGAGCAAAAATTTAAGCAGTTTGTTCTCAAAAAGCTACAAATTCAGTCCAATCAGGTTTATGTTCGGGCTTCTCGTAGGTCAGTAGATGCGCGTTCTCGGCAGATCAAAGTGTTGGTTACGGCTGATGTTTTTATCGATCAAATGCCTGATTCTTTGTCTGTTTTCCAAAAAAAATACGATTCTGTGGCAAATTGTCCGCAAGCAATTATTGTCGGAGCAGGTGCGGCGGGAATGTTTGCAGCTTTAAGACTTATCGAGCTGGGAATCAAGCCAATAGTGTTGGAAAGAGGCGGAGATGTGAGAGAAAGAAGACGAGATTTGGCGGCAATTCACAAAAAGCATCAAGTAAATCCTGAATCGAATTATTGTTTTGGCGAAGGCGGAGCAGGCACATATTCTGACGGAAAACTTTATACACGTTCCAAAAAAAGAGGCGATTTTAGAAGAATTTTAGAGATTTTTGTGGCACATGGCGCAAACGAAAATATTTTAGTAGAAGCGCACCCACACATTGGCACAAACAAATTGCCCCAAATTGTTGCACAAATCCGAAAAACAATCATCGATTGCGGTGGCGAAGTGCATTTTCATAGCAAAGTGGTTGATTTTTTGATCAAAAACGATAAAATTGAGGGCGTAAAAATGCTTAACGGCGAAAAAATCGAGGGAATTGGGGTCATTTTAGCCACAGGACATTCGGCAAGGGACATTTTTGAATTGTTGCAAAAAAAGCAAATTTTGATCGAAGCCAAGCCTTTTGCTTTGGGAATCAGAGTCGAACATTCCCAAAAAATGATCGATAAAATTCAATATCACACCGAAAACAGAGGTTTGCTGCCGCCTGCTCCTTATTCTTTGGTGAGCCAAGTGTTGTATCAAAAGCAAGAAAAAGGCGTTTTTTCGTTTTGTATGTGTCCTGGTGGTTTTATTGTGCCTGCCGCTACTGCCAATGGCGAAATTGTGGTTAATGGAATGTCGCCATCTCGCAGGGATTCTCGTTTTGCAAATTCGGGCATTGTAGTTTCCGTTGATGCGCAGGATTGGGCAAATTTTAACAAATTTGGGGCTTTGGCAGGCATGGAATTTCAGAAAAGCATTGAACAAAAAGCCTGTTTGTTGGCAGGAAATTCGCAAACTGCTCCTGCCCAATTATTGCAAGATTTTGTGGATAAAAAGGTATCTACAAATTTATTAGAAACGTCTTATCAACCTGGTTTAAGTTCTACGAGCTTAGACGAGGTTTTACCCACCCAAATTGCGCACCGTTTGCGTTTTGGTTTCAAAGATTTTGAGAAAAAAATGCGTGGTTTTTTGAGCAATGAAGCGCAAATTGTTGGGGTAGAAAGTCGGACTTCTTCGCCTGTTCGAATCCCAAGAAAGCAAGATTTGCAACACCCACAAATTGCAGGGCTTTTTCCTTGTGGTGAGGGAGCTGGTTATGCAGGTGGCATTGCTTCGGCAGCTATGGACGGCGAGCGCTGTGCGGAACAATTGGCAATGATTTTCGGAAATAAAACTTAGTGTAAAATATACAACAACTATTTTTTTTTTACGTATAGAAAAATAGGAAAACCCAAAAAATAATTTTATTGACATGAGAAAGAAAAATGCACTCTTGATTATTGATGCTCAACACGATTTTTGTAATCCAAAAGGCAGTTTGTTTGTGCAAGGCGCAGATCAGGACATGGTCAGGTTAAGTGCTTTTATTGACAAAAATAAGGCAAATTTGGATCACATTTGTGCTACTTTGGACAATCACCCAATTCACGACATTTCGCATCCTGCTTTTTGGAAAGATTCGCAAGGAAATTCTCCTGCACCTTTTACTCAAATTACGTCAAAGGAAGTTTTGGAAGGCAAATGGATCGCCCTTTTTGAACCGCAAAAAGCATTGATATATTTGCAAGAATTAGAAAAACAAGGCAAATTTTTACATTTTATTTGGACTACGCATTGTCTTACAGGTTCTTTGGGGGCATCTTTAGACGAAACCCTCATGAAAAGTTTGATTAATTGGTCAAAAAATGGCAGAGAATATCAAACCGTAGTCAAAGGTACGTATCCGTTTACAGAACATTTTGGAATTTTTATGGCACAAATTCCCTATCCAGACCGACCAGAAACGCAATTAAATCAAACTTTGATCAACAGTTTAGACGCTTACGAGCATATTTATTTGGCAGGAGAGGCAAAATCGCATTGTGTTGCGACGAGTTTGCAACAATTAATGGATTACGCACCAAAAACTGCCCAAAAAATTATTGTTATTCAGGATTGTATGTCTGATGTAACAGGTTTAGGGCATTTGGGCAAGCCAACTTATGATCAAGCCGCACAATTGGGTATAAACTTTGTCAAAGCTGCGGAAGTAAATTTGAACTAAAAAAATTAATAGATTGTCATTTCATTTCTTATTCTTTCTGAGATAAGAAATTTAAATGATATTTTTGTTGTGAAAAAAAATTTATGAAAACAAACCGCAAACCAATCACTATTTTTTCTGGATTTTTGGGAGCAGGAAAAACTACTTTAATTAATGCTTTGGTAGAACAAAATCCGAATACAAAATTTGCTTTGATCGAAAACGAATTTGCTGAAATTGGCATTGATAGTCAATTAGTTAGCCAAAAATTAGGCAGTATTTTCGAAATTAGCAACGGCTGTATTTGTTGTTCCATGAACAAAGAATTGACCCAAAGCATCATCAAAATGAGTGATGACTACAAATTTGATCATTTGCTGATCGAAACCACAGGGATTGCCGATCCTTCGGCGGTGGTGAGCAGTTTGGTAGAAGATGATTTTGTGCAAGAACATTATCAAATTAATGGCGTAATTTGCCTTGTGGATAGTGCTTTCCTAGAAAATCAGCTACAAGAAACCGAAGAAGCTGCCCGACAAATTGCCTTTGCAGACTTGATTTTGCTAAACAAAAAAGACAAAATAACCGCAAATTATTTGTTGGAAGTCCAAAAAATGGTCGAAAAAATTAATCCTTTGGCAAAAATTCTGCCTTGCGAATTTGGAAATTTGCCCGAAAATGTTTTAGAAATCAATGCCTACAAAGCCGATTCTGTGCAAAAAATAACAGAAAAAGTCGGGCATCATCACCATCATCATCACAATATTCATTCTTTGAGTTTCACTTTTGAACAAGATTTTGATTTTGTGGCTTTTTCTAATTTACTTAAGATTTTGATGGATTTTTTTGGCAAAAATATCTACAGAATCAAAGGTTTTATTAGTGTTTATCAAATGCCTGAACGCATGATTTTGCAGTCGGTAATGGATAATTTTATTTTCCAAAAAGGTAATTTATGGGCAGAAAATAAGCCAAAAATGAGTAAATTGGTTTTTATTGGTAAAAAACTAGATCGAAATTGGTTAGAAAATCATTTAAAAAATTGTTTGATTGAGCCTTAATTTTGGCTTTATTTGTGTAACATTCGTGTTTTCTAATCCCATTTTTATGCAAATTACTTTTAAATATATCCAAGATGCAGCCGATTACATCCAAAGTCGGAGCAAGATAAAACCCGAATTTGGCATTATTTTAGGCACAGGACTCGGCAGTTTGGTCAATGATTTGGAAATTGACACCATCATCGAATACGAAAAAATCCCGCATTTTCCAATTTCTACCGTAGAAAGTCATACAGGAAAAATGATTTTGGGCAAACTTTCGGGAAAAAATGTGATTGTCATGCAAGGCAGATTTCATTATTATGAAGGCTACTCGATGCAACAAGTTACTTTTCCTGTGCGTGTGTTTAAGTTATTGGGAATCAAGGCTTTAATGGTTTCTAATGCGGCAGGAGCTTTGAATCCGTCTTATGGAATGAGTGAATTGATGATCATTTCTGACCATATCAATTTGCAAATAGACAACCCTTTGCGAGGCAGAAATTTGGACGAATTTGGAGTTCGTTTCCCTGATATGAGTGAACCTTATGACTTTGGTTTTATTAAAATTGCTCATCAAATTGCGAAAGAAAACCAAATTAAAATCCATGAAGGCGTGTATGTAAGCGTTACGGGACCTAATTTGGAAACCCGCGCCGAATACAGAATGTTGAGCCGAATGGGTGCTGATGTGGTCGGAATGTCGACTGTGCCAGAGGTAATTGTGGCAAGGCAAGCCAATATTCCTGTTTTTGCAATTTCTGTTTTGACCGATTTATGTGCAGAAGGAACGTTAAAAAAAGTTACTTTGGAAGACGTTTTAGCCGCCGCCGCCCTCGCAGAACCCAATATGGCTTTGATTTTTAAAGAATTGATTAAAAGAATTTAGAGAAAATTGCTAAATCTATGCTTATTTGGAAAATTAGCATAGGTTTTATTGTTTTTTTATTTCTTTTTCTACCTTTGTGGAAATAAGTAATAAGTATTTTATAAAAATTATAAAAAGATGAGCAAATCAGAAGAATTACATCAGCTGCTACTTGCGTCTGCACCTTACAGACACTTGTAGTATTTTCTTTAACACCACCCATACAAAATCCAATCTAATTTTCTGTTTTTTACGTATAAAAAAATTAAATTTCATAAAATACTCAAAAAATGAACACCATTTCACCAAAAACGCTAGATTTTTTGCGAGAACTCAAAGAAAATAACAATAAAATTTGGTTTGAGGCAAACAAAAATCGTTATCAGGACGCACAGCAAAATTTAGTGGCTTTTATTGCCGAATTTTTAGAAAAAATACAAGAAATTGAACCGCTTGGGCTTTTGACAGAAGCCAAAAAGTGCGTTTTTAGGATTTATAGAGATGTTCGTTTTTCCAAAAACAAAACGCCTTACAAAAATAATTTGGGTGCAGTTGTTCCCAGAGGCGAGAACGATTCTAAAACGCCCTTTTATTTGCACATTGAACCCAATAATTGCTTTGTAGCCAGCGGTTTGTGGGACGCAAACGCCAAACAACTCAAAATTTTGCGCAGAGAAATAGATTTTGATGTAGAACCGTTAAAAAAATTAATTAACAAAAGTAAATTTAAAAAGTTTTTTGGAAAATTGGAAGGAGAATCCTTAAAAAAAGCTCCAAAAGGTTTTCCAACAGATCACCCTGAAATTGAGTTATTGAAAATGAAACAAATGTTAATTATGCGAAAATTCTCAAACGAAGCCATTTTGTCTGAAAATTTAATGCCTGATTTGTTAGAAACTTACCAAGTGGCTCTCGAATTTTTTGCCTTCATTGACGAAATTATGGCAGAGGCAAGCGAAAAATAAAAAAATTAACACAGACTGAACTCTGTGCTACAAAAAAACTAAAACCATGAAAAAAAACCTTTTTTTTATTCTTTTTTTAAGTGTTTTTCAAAGTTTTGCACAAGAAAACAAAAACACTCTTTTAGATATGTTGCTTAAAATACCGTTTAAACCTAGCTTAGATTTGGGTTTTAATCAACTTCAAAATTTGCCTACAAACATGGATTTGGACTGGTCAGGAAGTCGAGGCGTAAATTTAAATTTGATGTTTAAAATTCGTTTGGTTGGCGGTACTTTTACGCTAAATCCTGGTGTTGGTATTGCTCACGAAAATTATGCTTTTGCCCAAAAAATCACCGTTTCACGCAACTCTGACGGTACTGTTGGTATTTTGCCATTAAATTATGATCAAGTTTCCAAAACCAAACTTTCGGCAAATTATATAGATTTTCCTTTGGAATTGCGTTACGCCACTTCTCGTGGCAGGAAATCTTTTAGGTTTACGGCAGGGGCAAAATTGGGATTTTTGTTTAACAATTACACCAAAATCTCTTATACCCAAAACAACAAAGAAAGTACGCTAGAACTCAATGATGACGTATATTTGAACCCCATCAGATACGGAATTTATGGCAGAATTGGCTATAATTGGATTAGTTTTTATGCTTATTATGGGCTTTCCGATTTTTTCCAAAAAAGCCGTTGGAATCCTGACCAAAGGAGTATGAATGCTGTCATGTTTGGGCTTAGTTTTGTGAGTTTTTAGTTTCTTGGAAATAACATTTCTCTAAGAAATGTTATTTCTAAATGATCTCTAATTTTTTTCTGAAATTTTTATTATTTTTGTCAAAAAATTTCATGAAAAATCTTTTAGAAAAGCCCGATTATCAATTACTTAAAAAAGCAGAATTGCTACAAATTTCGCACCCCAATGGCGGAGTTTTTGGCGACATATTGTTGCCATCTTCCAAAAGTGAAAGCAACAGAGTATTGATTATCAAGGCTTTAAGCAAAAACAAGATACAGCTCGACAACCTGTCCGAAGCAAGAGATACACAAACCATGCAACGTTTGTTAAGCAGTTCAGAACTTACTTTAGACGTGTTAGACGCAGGCACAACCATGCGTTTTTTGACCGCTTTTTGCGCCGCAACCCAACGCAAAAGCATTTTGACAGGCACAGAAAGAATGTGTGAACGTCCCATCGGAATTTTGGTAGAAGCCCTCAAAAATTTGGGAGCAGAAATAGAATATTTGCAAAAAGATGGTTTTCCGCCTATAAAAATCAACGGTTTTTCGCAAAAACAAGCCAATTTAAGCATCAGAGGCGATGTAAGTAGCCAATATATTTCGGCTTTGCTCATGGTTGCTCCTACTTTGCCTTTGGGTTTGACCATCGAATTGACAGGCGAAATTGCATCTCGCCCCTATTTGCAAATGACTTTGGATTTGATGCAACACTTTGGTATTCAATATGTTTGGTCAGAAAATAGCATAAAAATTGAGCCTCAAAAATACCAAGACAATCAATATTTTGTAGAGTCGGACTGGTCTGGGGCGAGTTATTGGTACAGTGTGGTGGCTTTGGCTGAAAATGCAGAAATCAAATTGTTGGGTTTAAAAGAAAATTCTTTGCAAGGCGATAAGGAAATTGTGGAAATCATGAAAAATTTGGGCGTAAAAAGTGTGTTCGAAAAAGATGGAGTTCGTTTGACAAAAACTTCCCAAATTCATGATTTTGAATGGGATTTTGCTTCCTGTCCAGATTTGGCACAAACCATTGCTGTTATTGCCGCAGCAAAAGGCATTAGCCTGAAAATGAGGGGTTTACAAAGTTTGAGAATCAAAGAAACCGATAGAATTTCGGCATTGGTTACAGAATTAGCAAAAATAAATGCACCAACTATGGTCATCGGGGATTCTGAATTGCACATTTTGCCCGCCAAAATCAAAGCTCCTTCGCAAAACATTCATACTTACCAAGATCACAGAATGGCGATGGCTTTTGCGCCTTTAGCTCTAAAATTTGGGCTAAAAATTACAGAACCTGCCGTTGTGGACAAATCTTACCCAAATTTTTGGGCAGATTTTGGAAAAGTTGGTTTTGAAATGAATTAGTTTGATGAATGAAACTTTGAAAATCTTTTAAAGTTTCATTCGTCAAATCAAATAAAAAAATACTTATTTTTGCAAAAAACACACTTTAAAAAATGGACTTTGGAAAACTAGCAAATATTCAAAATGTAAACTTTAATTTGCCTGCCGATCACGCAGATAATTTGTTGATATTGCCCCAAAAACAGGCAACAAATCCGCAAATATTTGTGGGTTGTCCAGTTTGGGCAAACCCCGATTGGAAAGGCAAAATTTATCCCCAAAAAGCCAAAAATACCGAATTTTTATACCATTATTCTCGCCAATTCAACTGCATAGAACTCAATAGTACGCATTATAATTTGCCAAACCCCGAAAAAGTGCGTCAATGGAAACAAATCAGTGATCCAAATTTTCGGTTTTGCCCAAAGATTTTGCAGGATATTAGCCACGAAAAACTTGCAAACAACACCATTTATGCAGTAAATTTGGCAAAGGCTTTTTTCGATAATTTGTCAGGTTTGGAAGAAAAATTGGCTTTGTCTTTTATGCAATTACCGCCAAGTTTTTCTCCAAAAAAAGCATCTTTTTTGATCAATTTTCTCGAAAAAATGCCTAAAAATATTGATTTTGCCATCGAATTTAGGCATCAAGATTGGTTCAATGACTCTGAAAAACAAACGGTGTCGGAAGTGTTTGAACTCATGAAAAATTTGCAAATTGCAACCGTAATCACTGATGTTGCAGGGCGTAGAGATGTTTTGCATCAACGTTTGACTTGCGCTACGGTTGCCATTCGTTTTGTCGGAAATGCCTTAGATTCAAGTGATTACAGTCGAATTGATGCTTGGGTAAATCGGCTAAAAATTTGGCTTGAAAACGGTTTGGAAAATTTGTATTTTTGGGTTCACGAACCAGATAATCTACTTTCTCCTGATTTGGCAAATTATTTTATCAAAAAAATGAATAAAATATTGGAAATAAAACTAAAAGAAGTTGTTTTTTATCAAAATGATGGCTTATTTTAGTTTAACATTGGCAAGATTTCTAACCTTTGCCAATGTTAATATTAATGGATATAGGATTTTTGGCAAAGTCTAATATTCAACCAATGACCTGTTGTTAAGCCAATTCCAGCTAAATAAACCAAATATTCGAAAAAAGGAGCATAATCTTCGAGCAAAACAGAACCAATAAGCAAAGACAAACTAAACCACAAAATAAGTTGTATCGCTTTGGAATGTTGATGGCGAGTGCTTTGCCAAACAGAAAAGGCACTAATTACCAAAAAGACATACTCCAAATTGAATAAAGTATCCGTTTCGGACTGTGCAACAAACAAAGCTCCCAACAAAAAAGGAGACAGCAAACAATGCAACAAACAAGCAACAGAGGCAGTAATGCCAATATAATCGGACTGAAATAGTTTTTTGAAGTTCATGTTTAATGAATATGAATTGCAAAAATACTACTTTTTTATTTAATTGCAATAGTGTTGCAAAAAAATAAAAAAAATTGTTTATTTGTTGTTCAAAATATCATATTTTAGGTTTTCGTTCTCTTTAACTTTTTATAAATTTTAACGTAATTTTGAAAAAAAAATCCTATGAAAGAATCTATCCAAAGCCTTTGGGCTGAATTAAGAGGAAAAACAGAAGTAGAATCCTTGCGATATTTGGCAGAAAAATTTGCAGGAAAAATTGTTTTTTCTACAAGTTTTGGTTTGGAAGACCAAATTATTACACATTTGATTTATTCAAACAAAATTCCGATCCAAATTTTTAGTTTGGAAACAGGGCGATTGTTCAAAGAAACTTTGGCACTTTGGCAAGAAACAGAAATTGTTTATTCACAAAAAATAAAAACGTATTTTCCTGATATTCAAGCAGTTGATGAATTGGTTGCAAAAAAAGGAATGTATAGTTTTTACGAATCGGTGGAAAACAGAAAAGAATGTTGCCATATCCGAAAAGTTGTGCCTTTGCAAATTGCCTTAAAAGGGCAACAATGTTGGATTACGGGCATCAGAAGCGAACAATCTAGCAACAGAACCGATATGCAAAACACAGAATGGGATTCGGCAAACGAAATTATCAAATTTCACCCAATTTTTGATTGGTCTTGGGAAAAATGCAGAAAATTTGTTCAAGAAAATCTCATTCCTTACAATTTAATGCACGACAAAGGATTTCCGAGCATCGGTTGCGAACCTTGCACCAAAGCCATCAAAGAAGGCGAAGATTTTAGGGCAGGACGTTGGTGGTGGGAACAAGCCTCTCAAAAAGAATGTGGTTTACATAGCCACGAAAAATAATTTTTTTACTACGCATTTTTTAAGAAATGCGTAGTAATTTTTTTTATTCTTTCACAAAAACCCTTGCCCAATCGTTTTTGGAACTAATCACTTTCAAAACGTAAGTTCCTTTTGCTAAATCACTGACTGACAAAGTTTTATCTGAAATACTTAAGGTTTTTTCATGAACCAATCTGCCTGTCAAATCGTAAATGAGGGCTTTGCTTTCGTCTGCCAAAAATTCGTCTGCGAGTTTAATTTGCAAAAAATCTTGGGTCGGATTTGGAAAAATAGCCAATTCTTTATCCAAAAAACTATCTTTTTCTACGGCAGTAACCGAATTGTACAGCAAAGTAGTTTTGCTCGAAATGTTTAACAAAGAAGCCACCGCATTACCAATAATACAACGATAAACGCCATTTTTTGCATCTTTGCTCGAAACATTGATGATATTTCGGTTTAAATTCTGAATTTCTACGCCATTTCTGAACCATCTGTAATAATTGTTAGCTCCACCCACAAAAACCGATAATCTCACAGAGTCTGCACTTGCAGTATTATTTGCAAACAAAGTAATGCTATCTTGTTGGTTATAGTTCATGGCGTTTATTTTGATATTGTCTTCAATATCTTCAAAAGTAAATTGATTATTTTGAATGTTAAAAATTTCTAAACTATCCAAAGCCGTAAAATTTGGCAAATCTGTAAATTGATTATCGTTCAAAGACAAAATATTTAGTCCTCGCAAAGTGGTCAAAGAAGGCGGCACTGTGCCAGAAAATTTGTTGTTATTTAGATACAATTTTTTTAGATTTTTCAAATTGCCAAATGAAGTTGGAATTGTGCCTTCAAATTTGTTATTATCTGCAAAAATTTTGATCAAATCGGGCAAATTTCCTATTTCTGCGGGAAGTTTTCCTGTCATTTGGTTACCATCAACAAACAAAACCTGCAACTTGCTTAGGTTTCCTATTTTTGGCGAAATTTCTCCTGAAATTTGGTTGAAATAAACAGACAAAACTTCGAGGTTTTTTAAGGTATAAATTTCGTCAGGAATTGTGCCTGTGAGCTGATTTCGTTCTACATAAATGCTAATCAAATTTTTGATATTGGCTAATTCTTTGGGAATTGAACCTGTCAATTTGTTGTCATCTAATGAAATTTCGGAAATTGTTGGCAAATTTCCCAATTCTGGGGGAATAGTACCTGTTAATTTATTAGAAAAAAGCCTTAGACGTTCTAATTTTGAAAGTTTTGCAAGTTCGACAGGAATTGTTCCTTCAAACAAATTTTCGCTAAGATAAATCCTAACTGCATTTTGCAAATTGCCAATTTCCTTCGGAATAGTGCCTGTAATTTGGTTTTGATCCACGTAAAAACGTTGTATGGCGGTCAAATTGCCAATTTCTGCGGGCAAAGTTCCTGTCAAATTGTTTTTAAAAACATCGAGTTCTGTAACCCTTTGATTCGAAACTTTAACTCCCAACCAAGTGCTAAGGGGTTTGGTCAAATTCCAAGTATTTTTCCAATTACTGCCATTGGTAGATTTGTAAAGGGCAACCAAAGCCAAAGAATCGCTTTTTAGGTCTTGTGCAAAAATATTTTTTGCAGGCAAAATAAGCAATACAAAAATAAAATAGTAAAGTAGATTTTTTCTTGTGATCATAAAACAATTTTGATTTTGTGATAAAATTATGAATGGGGAGTAAAGTAGGAAAAAATGAATAAAAAAACAAAAAATTGGGATTTTTATCGATAAAAATTAAAAAAAACATAATTATTTAAAGATAAAATAGAATTATTTACTTAAAATTCCAAAAATTTAAGTAATAAACCTATTCTATCTTCATGCAAATTAACGGGCTTGTTTTGTTGGAATTGCGCAACGATTCGATAATCGTATCGTTCTAGAGTGGCAATGATATAATTAAGATCGTCTTGATTGGTTTTTAGAGTGAGTAAAACTCTGGTGCTGTCCGCAGGATCGCTTTCCAAATAACTACTCAATATTTTTGCCCCGTTTGCTTCAACTAATTGGCTAATTTTTCCTAAAGAATAGTCATAAGTGAGCATGGAAATGATCAAAATACCTCCCGATTCTTGTGCAGAATAAATTTTAGAAAAAACAGGCATCATATCTTTTGCGGGGATTACGCCCCTCAAAATGTGTTTTTGATCCAAAACTGCCACCAAATCATGGTTTCCTTTCTGAAAAACAGCCAATACATCATAAAAATGTTGGTGTTCAAACACAAACGAGTCTTGGTGTTGTAGAGGAAATTTATTTAAAGCCTCTTCGTTGTCGGTGGCATTTAACAATATTTCTTCGCTAATTAGCCCTTGATAAGTGGTTTGATTGTCCACAACTGCCAATTGTTCGATTTTTAATTCTTCCATAAAATCTAAGGCGTTTTGTACCTTTTCATCCTGATTTAAAGAAGGAATAGAATAATTTATGAGTTCTTTAGCAGTCATTTAATAATTTTTAGATTTTAATGGAACAGATTTGCCAAACTATAAAATTTGACAAATCTTAGTTCTTTGTAACGAAATTTATTTAAGAATGTTTTTGTAAAAATGTTTTTACATAATGATTAAAAATAGTAGGATGTTCCATCATGGGTGCGTGTCCGCATTTGTCTATAAATTGCAATTCACTATTTGGCAACAAACGGTCAAACTCGTGAGCAACCAAAGGAGGAGTAATGGTATCGTTTAAACCCCAAACCAATAAAGTAGGTACATGAATATCTACAATTTGTTTGGATAAATTGTTTCTTTGTGCAGATTTTGCGATTGCCACAATGCGCATACATTTAGGAATACTTTTGGTAGTTTCAAAAACTTCATTTACCAACTCATCAGTAGCAAAATTTGCATCATAAAAAGTATAACCAACTCTTTGTTTGATAAACTCAAAATTGCCTCTTTTTGGGTAAGAACCGCCCATGCTGTCTTCAAAAAGCCCTGAACTTCCTGTCAAAATTAAGGTTTTTATTTTGTACTGATATTTAAGCGTATAAAGTAGTGCCAAATGTCCGCCCAATGAATTTCCGAAAACAGAAAAACGATCCAAAGATTTGAAGGTCAAAAAAGATTCTATAAATTCGACCAAACCTTCCAAATGTGCTAATTTTTGGTCTATTTCATAAATTGGCAACAGTGGAATAATGACTCGATAGCCCTGTTTTGTAAATTCTAAAATGCCTTCCCAATTACTCATTCCGCCAAAAAGTCCGTGAAGCAACAACAACACTTCGCCTTCGCCTTCCTCCACGTATTGAAAACCGTTTTCTTCTTTAATTTTGTTATACATTGTAAAAATTGAAAAATATCTTTGCAAAGATTAAAAATAAAAAATAAATAAGCTAATTTAGTTATCAGCATTTTTGTAAATGCTTGTAAATAAAGTTTGACATAAAAAAGAAATTGTTATAATTAGCTAAAAAAATTATTCTCCTGTCAAAGAAAATAAAGGCACTTTTTTTAGTTTGTTTTCTGTCTTACAAATCAGATTCCATGTCCTTGCCAAGTCGTCATAATGTATCCTTCGCAATAAATCGCCATTGTCTATTTCTTTTATTTTTTCTCTAATTTCTTGAATTTCTTTTTGTGAGGACAAATCTATTTTATTTAATAAGACGAGCATTTTGGTTGTAGCCTGATCATATTCATCTATTTTGTTAGAATCATACATTTTTTGTTGATCTAATTGTGTGAGCAATACATTTTTTTTAGCAATTTCAACAGAATCTATGTATTTTTGGTTAAAATTACTTGTTTTTTTGACTTTTTTTATAAAATCTTCTACCAATTTTATTTTCTTTTTATCATACATAAGCATGATTTTCCATTGCTCAGCCAAGCCTTGTTTGAGTTCTTTGATCTGGGAATCAATAGGGTTTTTGCTTGACTGACAAGAAAATAAAACATTGATTATCAACAAGATAAAATATTTTTTCATATAGAAATAGGATCAATATTTTGTTGAATGATTAGTTCGAATGTATCAATATTTAATGCCAATAAATTTCCCATATTATTTCTGTTTACATAAACACAACCATTATCCAAATTTAGGATTTGACGTTTTTCTGCAATCGCTTTTTCGATAAAAAATAGTTGTTGGGGCGTATGTCCGTGTATTAAAGTCTTGTCTTTCAACCATTTAGCTCCTGTTTCAGAGATCGTTCTGATCCAAACCATTGCCTGCATATCTTGCAAAGGTTCTTCAATCATAAAATTTAAACCTGCGTGAACCAAATAAAAATTATCTAGTTCGAGGTAAAAAGGTAGTTTTTGCAAAAATTGAGCATATCTTGGTTTTAATTGTCCTTCATAATCCAACAAATCCAAACATTTTGATCTCTTTGCTTGAGCTTTCAAAATTTTTAAGTTTGCAGAAGAAGCAGTTTCTAAAAAAGATTGTTCATGGTTTCCTCTGATTGGATATACTTGATAATCAAGTGCTTGCAAATTTAGAATATGATCAATAGTTGCCTTTACACCACTTCCTCTAGAAATATAATCTCCTAGCAAAAATAGCTGGTCGGCTTTGGTAATCTCTAATTTTTCAACCAAAGTCAAAAAGGTTCTGTAACAACCATGAATATCAGGAATTACAAATCGTCGACCTTGTAAAGTATTTTTAATAAACATAAAAAAAATAAATGTTAGATGTGTTCTTACTTTTATGATTTAACATTTACAAATTATGTTTAAATAATTGAAAATCAATTATTTACTTCAATAAAAATGTTAATCTTAATTTTGTGTTGGAAATTTAGATCAAAACTAGAAATTTATTTTGAAAAAAAGTAATCTTTTTAATAAGTTTTATTTTTTTATACATAAATTAACTGTTAATTTCTTTAATTGGAGTCTGAAAAATAGTTCTAAATGTATGTAAAGCAATAATTAGTAAAGTAAGCACTAAAATTGTTCCAATACCAAAATAAAAATCGTTTAATGCCCAATCTACATGATAAGGAAAAGTTTGTAGCCAATTATTGAGCAAAAAGAAACTCAAAGGAACAGCAAGGGCAGCGCTAAAAAAGGCAAGCCACAAAAATTCTTTAGAAAAAAAGTACATTAATTCAAAAATATTTGCCCCTAAAGCCTTTCTAATGCCAATTTCTTTGCGTCTTTGTTCTACCATAAAAGAACTCAAACCAAACAAACCCATTGCTGCAATAAAAACAGAAGCCCAAGAAAACCAAGTAGAAATTTGGTTCAATTTTCGTTCTTGAAAATACATGGCGTTCAAATTTTCGTTCAAATAAAAATAATCTAGTGCTTGATTTGGAAAAAAAATCCGCCAATTTTTTTCTAAAATCTCTCTAACTCTTCTGTTTTGATTGGCAGTAACGCTTATTGCAAAATATTTACTATTATTTTTTTCTCTCTCTGTGTTTGCCAAATCCAAAATAAAAGGACTAATTTTTTCGTGTAAAGACGAAAAATGGAAGTTTTCCACCACACCAACAATTATTTTTTTGCCATTAGGTTTAATAATTTCTTTGCCAATCGCCTTTTTAGGGTCATCAAGATTAAGATAACATAGCATTTCTTTGTTAATAATTAGCTCGCCTTTTTGGATAGAGTCTGTTTTTTTTTGGATAAAATCTCTACCTGCCAATAGTTTTAATTCAAAAGTTTGTACAAAATCTTTTTGAACAAGCATTGAGGGAAAGTAATTAAAATTGTTTTTTTCTGTACTGTTCAAATCATAGGCGCGAGTTTGATGCGTTTTTCCAAAAATACTTTCCATAGCGGTTACATTCAAAATTTCAGCACTTTGCATCATTTTTACCTTAAAATTTTCATAATTTTTTATGCTTTTGAGTTCAGGAGCTGTTACAATTAATTTTTGTTCTTTGTCAAAACCTAAGTTTTTATGTGTCAAAAAAATGAGTTGTTCTTTGACCACCGTACTCGAAATAAGCATAAAAATAGCAATGACAAACTGGACAGCCACCAAAGCCTTACGAAACCATTGGCTGCCCTTTCCAATTAGCAAATTGCCTTTCAAAACATTGCTAGGCTGGTAAGAAGAAAGGTAAAAAGCGGGATATAAACCTGCCAAAAAACCTAAAAGCAAACCCACCCCAAAAGTAGAAATAATTAGCATGAACTGGTTGATTGTCATTGGGTTAAGTGGATTTCCAGATAAATCTTCGAGAAAAGGAAAAACCATTTCTACAAAAATTAATGCCAATAAAACCGCTAAAAAACTAAAAAACAAGGATTCGCCAATAAACAAAAAAATCAATTCTTGGCGGCTTGCCCCCAAAACTTTTCGAGCAACGACTTCTTTGGCACGCAAAGATGAACGAGCTGTAGAAAGATTTACAAAATTAATAAAAATGTATTGTTTGTCGGCATTTTTGTCTATTTCATAATCTAAATTAGAGGTTAAATGAATGTCTTGCACTGCTTGAAAATCGAAATAAACGACTTTTCGCAAAACAGAATCCAAATGTTTTTGCCCAAAATCTTCTATTTTTCTATTTACTTCTTCCACAGAAACATCTCTTTGAAAAACCAAATAAGTCCAAGCAGGATTCCAAACCCAATCTTTTTTTATTTTATCAAAATCAGGATCGTTTTCTAAGCTAGCAAAATTGCAAATAAAATCGAATTTGAGATGTGAAGCGGGCATAATTTCAGAAAAAACACCTGTAACCACCATTTTGTATTTATTTTGAATGGTCAATATTTTCCCGATTGGGTTTTCTTTTCCAAAATATTTTTCAGCCATTTGAGTAGTCAAAATGATTGCATTTGGTTTTTTTAAGGCAGTTTTTCGGTCTCCAATTTGCAAAGGAAAATCAAAAATATCCAAGAAATTTGGGTCAGCGAAAAAAAAGTTTTTTTCATTTTGTTTA
>RDXG01000001.1 GCA_004292785.1 Bacteroidota bacterium | reverse complement strand
TCATCATGCTTATGTGAGTCAAAAAATAGAGCAACAAAATTTTGAAAATTTCATATTTGTTGGATATTCTCATGGTGAACAAACAGGCAAAAGTTTGTTATGTAACAAGAGTGCTTATGTAGATGAATACAATGTTCATCTATTTAAAAACACCCTTTTTTATGCTATGGCTTGCTCAACAGGTGCAAAATTAGCACACCAACTTATAGAAAAAGAATGTTGGACTTTTATTGGTTTTAATAAGGTTGTTCAGGTTGTAAAGGATTATCAACACATTGCACAAAGATGTGATAATTGGGGAATTATGTTATTCTTAGGAACAGATATATCAATAGGTGAAGCATTTAGTAATATGAAGCAAGAATTTACTAAACAAATTGACATATTAGAAGATGAAGATTTTGGTAGTGCTTCATGGCTTGTAGGTAATAGAGATGCACTCGTTCTGTATGGAAATAAAAACCTCACAAGACAAGATTTTATGTGATTCATTATACTTATGTTTTTATAAAGTGCCTAAATATTGCTATGTTTTTTAGTAAAAAACTGTTCGCTCAATCCTATTTAACCACTTAATAATCAGTAAGTTATTTTAAGTTTTTAACTTCAACACAAAGCTATTTCCGTTCGCAATGCCTACGCTAAAGGTAAAAAATAACTTCGCTAATATAAATGTATTTTTCGCGTGCTTATTTCCATTTTTCACGTTTTAATTTTTTTCAAAAATTAGATTTATTATAGAATATTATTTTCATTTTTCATTTTACATATTTTCAAAATCTTGCTTTTCGTAGGCAAGATTTTTGATTTTGGGGTGTTTTTTGCCTTGCCTGCCAATATGCTATAGCAGGGTGGGAGAGTAGCCCAAACAAAAAAAAACGCTGAAAAATTTGGAAAGCTCAATATAAACCACGAACTTTGCACTCCTTTTCTAAAACACGAACTTTGCACTCCTTTTCTAAAACACTTTAAATTTTCCGAATATCATGAAAAAACTCGAGATTATAGGGTTTAAAAGAGCAAATCTCGGCAAGAAAGACGCTCAACAACTACGCTTAGAAGCAAGTGTTCCTTGCGTGTTGTATGGTGGCAAAGAAGTAGCGCACTTTCACGTGCCTATGATTTTGTTCCGCGAGTTAGTTTATACGCCTGAAGCGCATATTGTTATCCTCAATATAGAAGGAGAAATCCGCGAAGCTATGTTGCAAGACATACAATTCCACCCTGTGAATGAAATGATTTTGCACGCTGATTTCTTGGAATTGCACAATGACCGCCCCGTGAAAATAGCCGTTCCTACCAAAGTTACGGGTGTTTCTACAGGCGTACAACAAGGTGGTCGTTTGGTATTAAAAGCCAAGAAAATGACGGTGCGTGCATTGCCCGCCAACCTTCCCGACAGCATCACTGTAGATATTACAGGGCTTGAGTTGGGCAAATCTATCAAAGTGAAAGACCTTACAGTAGAAGGTTTCGAAATCATGGACGCGCCTAACAACGCTGTATTGAGCATCGAAGTTCCTCGTGGCTTGAAAGGCAAACAACAAGCATAATCCCTTGCTGTGATAAAAAAAACAAAAACCTCTTGCTTGCGAGAGGTTTTTTTGTTTTATTTGCGAAAACTCTTGTGTGCGAGAGTTTGTAGGTCTTATACTAAAATAATTCTTAACTTGCGTACAACACTTTACCACAAGGACACAAGAACACAAGAAAAAAAGGTAAAAGTAAGCTTAGTGACCTTGTGTCCTTGTGG
>RDXG01000195.1 GCA_004292785.1 Bacteroidota bacterium | reverse complement strand
CAATACTGCTGAAACGGCTACTTTTTGGATAGCAGTAACGGGTACATTGTGTTTTTTGGTAGCTTTCACAATGCTTTTAAACTTGCCTGAAAACATAGCCAATCCAATACGCGAACTTACAGAGAGTATCAAAAAAATAGCCAACGAAAACTATGCGCATCGTGTAAATTTGGGTAGGCAAGATGAGTTTCAAGAATTGGCACAATCTTTTAATACAATGGCGCAAAAATTAGAAGAATACAAGCAAAGTAATTTAGCTAAATTGTTGTTTGAAAAGAAACGTATTGAAACGATTATCAACAATATGAAAGATTTTGTGATAGGCTTAGATGAGCATAACAGATTGCTGTTTGTGAATGATGAAGCAACTAAAATACTAAATTTACAACGTACTGATTTAGTAGGCAAGACTGCCCAAGAAATCGCTATTCGCAATGATTTGATGCGTGCCTTGATGCAATCGTTTATGTATAATGAATTGCAACGCAAAGAGCCTTACAAAATATTTGTAGATGACAAAGAAAGTTATTTTGAACAAGAAATAATGCCTATTCACATCACGCCCACAGGCGAATATGAACCGATAGCCATTGGTTCAGTGATTATGTTGCGCAATATTACGCCTTTCAAAGAATTAGATTTTGCCAAAACAAATTTTATTGCCACCATTTCCCACGAATTGAAAACGCCTGTTTCGGCTATCAAAATGAGCCTGCAACTTATTGAAAACCAACAAATAGGCAAGCTCAATGAAGAACAACACGAGCTAATAGCCAGCATCAAAGATGATACAAACCGTTTGCTCAAAATTATAGGCGAATTGTTGAACCTTTCACAAGTAGAAACGGGCAATATCCAACTCAATTTGAATGAAAGCAATCCTTTAGAAATTTTAAAATACAGCCTCGATGCTGTAAAAATTCCTTTAGAACAAAAGCATATTGCCATCAAAACACACTTGCCTGAAGTCTTGCCTACCATCAAAGCAGATGCAGAAAAAACAACGTGGGTG